>CAZIDS010000173.1:0-6591 GCA_964537945.1 uncultured Gemmatimonas sp.
TGCATCTCCGACACGTCCATGTCGAAGTTCGCGTCGACCTTCTGCACGTCGTCGAGGTCCTCGAGCGCCTCAAGCAGCTTCACGAGCGCGTCGGCGTTCGCACCCTCGACCTTCACCGTGCTCTTCGGCAGCCACGAGAGCTCGGCCTCGGTGGCGGCGAGGCCCTTCGCCTCGAGTGCGCCCTTCACCGCGTGCAGGTCGTTCGGCGCGGTCGTGACCGTGAACTGGTCGTCCTCGCGCGCGAAGTCCTCGGCGCCGGCCTCGAGCGCCTGCTCCATCACCGAATCCTCGTCGCGGCCCTCGACCGGGATGTAGATCTGCCCCTTGCGGTCGAACATGAACGACACGGAGTTCGACGCGCCGAGGTTGCCGCCGCCGCGCGAGAGCTTGGCGCGCACCTCGGCGACCGTGCGGGTCGGGTTGTCGGTGAGCGCCTGGATCATCAGGGCGACGCCGCCGGGCCCGTACGCCTCGTACAGCACCTCGGTGTAGTCCACGCCCTCGAGCTCGCCGGTGCCCTTCTTGATGGCGCGCTCGATGTTCTCCTTCGGGCAGGACTGCGCCTTCGCGTTGTCGATCGCGGTGCGGAGGCGCGCATTGCCGGCCGGGTCGCCGCCTCCGGCCTTCGCCGCGACGGTGATCTCGCGCAGCAGCTTGGTGAACATGGCGCCGCGCTTCTTGTCAGCGGCCGCCTTGTAGTGCTTGATCTGCTTCCACTTGCTGTGGCCGGCCATAGGACTGCGGATCGGGGTGGTCTTGGTCCTGCCAGGCGCCTCGCGCCTCTCCAGCAATCTATCGCGCGCCTCGCGCGTCGGGCATCCGTGCGCGGGCGGGAGCCCAGGCCTCCGCTTCGCGAACCCTCGCGCTTGACGCTGCGAGCCTCGCGCCAACCGCGCGCGAGTCTCTTGCTACGCGCGGGGGTTCGCTCTCGCGGCGGCCCGGGCTCCCGCCCCTCCGGCGTCAACGCACACGCGGCCGACGGATCTTGCCCGCGAAGGCGGTGGCTTCGGTCGTCCCAGAGCGCACGAGGGCGCACGAGCTGAACGGCAGACTCTCGGTCTAGTGTGGGTACCGTGGGGGCCGGGCGAGGGGCATCCCCGAAGCAGACCCTCGCGCGTAGCAAGAGACCCGCGGCGCGGTTGCCGCGGGGCTCGCAGCGTGAAGCGCGCGCGGGTCTGCGAAGGGGAAGCCCCTCGCTCGGCCCGCGCGCGGAAGGCAGCGCGGGCGGGTGCCTACCAGATCAGTGCCAGCGGACCGTGAGCGACCCGCGGAATCCCGAGACGTCGGTCGCCGAGCCGTCGGTCGTGTTGTAGAGGTTGCCGAACGACATGCCGAGCTGCGGGACGAGCGTGAAGCCGCCCGCCGTGAAGCGCGCGCGCACGCCGGCGTTGATCATGTTGCCGGCCTTCACGCCGCCCGCCTGCCAGAGGCGCATCTCGGCGTTCGGCTGGAGCACGACCTCGCCCATCTGGAAGCTCACGCCGCCGTTCAGGTTCATCACGTTCTCGTTCGGCGCGACGCCGCCCAGCTTCTGGCCTTCCATCCGGTACAGGTTCCAGCCCGACAGGAAGACCGTCGAGTTCTTGACCGGGAAGCTCCACGAGCCGCTCGCGACGAGGCGGTCGCCGGTGCTGTAGGTCGTCGTGTCCGCGACGTCCTCGCCGAACGCCGAATACGAGAGGCCGAAGGTCACCTGGCCGTCGCCCACCGGGCGGTCGAGCCCGACGTTGAAGCGGATCTCGTCGGCCGGCGTGAAGCGGAAGTCCGAGTTGGAGACGCTGAACGCCGCGAACTCGGTCGATTTCCGGAACGAGAGGCCGGTGCCGAGGTTCCATTCGCCCATCGCGCGCGCGTACGCGACGCCGCCGGTGCCGGCGAGGCCGTTCCCCATCGACGAGATCGGGTAGTTCAGGAAGTCGTTGCCGATCTGGCCCGCGGCGTCATGCTGCGGCTCGGGGATCGTGTACTGTCCCGTCGGCAGGTTGAGGCCGAAGGTGAGGACGATGTTCCGCTCGAGGAACGAGTAGTTGCCGCGGATCTGCGTGTCGGTGAGGCCGCTGATCTTGCTGACCGAGCTGCCGCCGCTCTTCACGTCGGTGGACGCGAACGCGGTGCTCACGTCCATGTTGAACCGCTCGGTGAAGGGCAGCAGGATCACGATCGGCACCGCCATCTGGCCGACGGTACGCTTGCTCGCACCGCTGCCCACGTCATACGACGTGAAGTGCGGCGCGACGATCACCGAGGAACCGGAGACGCCCTGCGCGGGGAGGAGCGCCGGCAGGGCGGCGAGCGAGGCGGCGAGGAGGATGCGCTTCACGGATCGGGCCTCGCTCACGGGCGGCGGATGACGATGATGACCTGGCCCGAGAGGTTCGGTCGGTCGGTGCCGGCGTTGTTGCTGGTCGGGTCGAGCCTCGGCGGGTCCTGCGCCGCGGTCGAGGTCGTGCTCGACGTGATCTGCGTGATGCCCGTGCCGTTCGTCGGGTTCACGTTGTCGCGCGTGTTGGTGAGCGCGTTCTGCACGCCCGTCGGGGCCGCGGCGCTCGACGTGTTCCCCGACGCCGCTGCGTCGACGATCTGGCTCTCGCTGCCGCTGAGGCCCGATTCGATGGTCGTCGTCGTGACCGCGGCACCCGAGACCGCCGCCGTCACCGCCGCCGCGCGCGCCGAGGCGGCGCCGAAGCCCGGGTCGAGCGAGCGAGCGCTCTCGAAGTAGCGCGCCGCGTCCTGGAACCGGCCGTCATCCTGCGCCTGCAGCCCGCGGCTGTAGGCGAGGAAGGCCTGGATGTTCGACGTCGGACGGCGGTCCACCAGCTGCCGCTCGGCCGGCGTCAGCACGACGCCGATCCGGTTGAAGATCTGCAGCACCAGCTGCTTCTCGGCGTCGAAGAGCCGGTCGAGCGTCGAGTTGCTGACGGTGCCGGCCTGGTTGATCGAGCCGTTCGCGACGCTGACGAGGCTCGCGTCGAGCGTCACGCTCTGCGCGCCCGTCTGCTGGATGGTGCCGTTCACCAGTGAGCCAGCCTGGATGAGCCGCCCCGCGCGCACCGACGTCTGCGCGTCGACGCGGTCCGACGACGACAGCTGGATCTCGTCGGCGATCGCCTGCATCCGGTCGCGCTCGACCACCGTGAGCCGCGACGAGCGGCTCAGGTCGGTGATGAGCAGCTCGGCCATGCCGCGCTCAAGCGGCTTCAGCGTCGTGTCGGTGCCGTTGAATCGGAGCGGCGGCACCGCGACCACCATCGGGTTCGACGGCGTCTGCGAGAGGCGCGCTTCGTTCGCGACCGCCGCCTTCGCCGCGGCCACGGCTTCCTGCCGCGACAGCGAGACGAGGCGCGTCGAGATCTGCGCCTTGGCGCGCCGCGACGTGCCGACGTTCAGGTAGGTCTCGTAGGCCGTGCGCGCCGCCGTCAGGTCGTTCACCTGTTCGGCCGCCATGCCGGCGTAGAGCGCGCTCACGCCGTCCTTCGGGGCGAGCCGGCGCGCCTGGTCGAGCACCGGCCGCGCCTCGGCGTATCGCTGGGCCTTGTAGTACGCGATCCCCAGCGCGCGCAGCGCGGCCGCGTTCTGCGGGTTGCGGGCACGGGCCGCTTCGAGCCGCGCGATCGCGGTGTTCCCCTGCTGCGCCGCGAGCGGCGCGACGGCGAGGGCGAGCATCGAGAGCACGGCGAACGGACGAACGAGGCGCATCACGTCTCCTAGCGATCGGGATCCAGCATGTCTTCGAACCGCAGCCACTGCTTGTAGAAATACAGGTCCACGTAGCCGATGGTGCCATTCCGGTTCTTGCGCACGAGGAGCTCCGTGGCTCCCTCGACGCCGTTCCCCGGCGCATACATCTCCTCACGGTACAGCCCCAGCACCACATCGGCCGCCTGCTTCACCGCCCCCAGCGCCCCGAAGTCCTCGAGCACCGGTCGCGGGTCCGCCCGCGATACCCAGCCGGGGAGCTGCGCCGTCAGCACGACGCAGACGTCCTGCTCCACCGCCTGCGCCTTCAGCATCCGCACGACCGCCGCCAGTTCCTCGTCGTTCTGCCGGGTCCCGGCGGCGAGCACCTGCAGGGAATCCACGACCGCGACTTGCGTGCCAAGCGCCTTCAGCCGTTCGCCGAACGCCTCGGCCGGCTCGTGCGCCAGCACCTCGAACTTCGGCGACCGGTCGCGGAGGCGCACCGCCGCCGCTCCCACCGCCGACCGCTGCAGGTCGTCCAGTTTCCCCTGCCGCAGGTCGTCCACCTTCACGCGCCCCTCGATCGCGAGGGCGCGCTCCATCGTCCGTTCCACCGACATCTCGCCCGTCAGGAAAGCGACCTTCCCCCCGGCCTGCGCCATCCGGAGCGCCATCGCCAGCGCGAGCGCTGACTTGCCACTCCCGACGTCGCCGCCGAGCACGACGAGGTCGCCCGTGCGGACGCCGCCGCCGAGCCACCGGTCGATGCTCGGGAAACCCGTCTTCACCGTGTCCCCCGACAGCGATCCGTCCGCCACCAGGTCGATCCGGCGCATCACGCGGGAGATCGGGGAGATGTCGGTGGGACGCACCGGGCCTCTAAGGAAAGGACGGACGTCCTATTCTACGGACCGCTCACGAATAACGGCAAGTTGCTGCGCGTCGGCACGGAGTGCCGTGACGAGGCGCACCAGCTCGGAACGTGCCGCCTTGTCGAGGTGCGGGGAAGTGACCTCCGTCACCGCCTCGACCGCGTCGGCCGCGCTCGTCGGGTCGCCCGAGGCGCTGGTCGCGAAGGCGCGGAGCAGCGCGGTCCGGGTCCGGGCCGGCAGCGTGAGCGCGCCGAGCCACTGCCGGGCCGCCTCCGCCCGCTGCTGGCGCTCGGCGGGGGAGAGGGGGTCCGGTGGCCGGATCCCGGTCACGAGGCGCACCGCCATCACCGCGCCGAGCAGGGCCTCCCGCGCTCCCCCGATCCCCGCGCGGCCCGCCAACGCAAGGAGCGCCGGGAAGGCGAAGGTCGCGCGAAGCGGCGCGAAGGGCGGGGGGAGCAGCGGCACGGCGGGAAAGTGCCCCGGGATGGCCGTGCTTCGGAAGGGGTCGCGGCGTTGGAAGGCCCCATCGTTACGGGTATCTTTCCCTTCTTATGCCACCGAGGGCGCTCCCGACCCGTATGAACCGCTGATGCGCGTCTACCGGCGCCTCCTGCGGTTCCTCCGTCCCCACGCCTGGCGCCTCGCCGGGAACGTCGGCTTCAACGTCGTCGCGGCCGCGCTCGACGGCGTCGCGTTCACGCTGCTGATCCCGTTCCTCAACACCCTCTTCGGCCTGCCGAGCACGGTCGCGCCGGGGATGGGGTGGCTCACGCGGCTCCAGACCTGGCTGATCGGCCCCTTCATCTCGGCCGACGACGCGATGGGCTCGCTCCGCGCGGTGATCCTCGTGATCCTCGCGATGGTCGCGGTGAAGAACGTCCTCCTCTGGGCGGGCGGGCAGTTCGGCGCGTCGCTCCAGGAGATGATCACGCGCGACCTGCGCGCGTCGGTCTTCTCGCACATGCAGCGCCTGCCGCTCATCTGGTTCGGCCGCACGAAGACGGGCCAGGTCCTCTCGCGCATCCTCGCCGACACCGAGCAGACGAAGCTGATCCTCGCCGAGGTCGCGACGCGCACGGTGCAGAACGCGGCGACGATCGGCGTGACGGTCTACATCCTCTTCACGATGTCGCCGCGGCTCACGCTCGTCTCGCTCGTCATCGCGCCGCTGGTGATGGCCGCGCTGCTGCCGCTGCTCCGCAAGCTCCGGAAGGGGCACCGCCGGCTGCGCAACGAGTATGGCGAGATGACCTCGGTGCTGCAGGAGGTCGTCAGCGGCATCCGGATCGTGAAGTCGTTCCGCGGCGAGGAATACGAGGACGGACGCTTCATCGGCGCGTCGGCGCGCTATTCGCGCGGCATGACGCGGATGCAGCGGCTCTCGCTCCTCTCGAGCCCGCTCACCGAGGTGCTCGGCACCATCATCGCGATGGGCGTCCTCTGGATCGGCGCGAACGAGGTGCTGCAGACGCGCACGATGGACGGCGGCATCCTGATCACCTTCATGGTGCTCGTGATGCGCCTGCTGCAGCCGATCAAGCAGCTCTCGCAGGCGCCGACGACCGCGCAGCAGTCGCTCGCCGCGGCCGAGCGGCTGCTCGAGGTGCTCGACCAGCCGGCCGAGACGCAGGTGGACCGCGGCACGCGCGACGTGACGGAGCTGCGCGACGGCGTCGTCTTCGACGCGGTGGACTTCAGCTACGGCGACGAACCGGTGCTCTCCGGGATCTCGCTCGCGGCGCGCCGCGGCGAGGTCGTCGCGCTCGTCGGCGCGAGCGGGGCGGGGAAGAGCACGCTCGTGGACCTCATCCCGCGCTTCATCGAGCCGACCGGTGGCCGGGTGCTGATCGACGGCGTGGATTCGCGCGAGATCCGGCTCGGCGCGCTGCGCGCGTTGACCGGCATCGTCAGCCAGGACACCGTGCTCTTCAACGACACGGTGCGGGCGAACATCGCCTACGGCGCCGGCGAGCGCTTCACGCCGGCGCAGGTCGAGGCGGCGGCGCGCGCGGCGAACGCCCACGACTTCATCATGGCGCTG
>CAZIDS010000174.1:0-6540 GCA_964537945.1 uncultured Gemmatimonas sp.
TGCTGGCCTGGTTGCTGGCCTGGTTGCTGGCCTGGCTGCTGGCCGCGCTGGCCCTGCTGCCCGGCCTGCTCGCCGCGCTGCTGTCCCGGCGCGCTGCTCGAATCGCCCGGCGCGCCTTGCGGCGAGGCGGCGCCCTCGCCTCGCATCCGCTCGCCCGCCTGCTCGACGCCGCGCACGAGGTTCCGCGCCGCCTCGAGTGTCCGTTCCTGTCGGCGCTCCGCCGATTCGCCCGAGAGCGCGGCCTGCGCCTGCTCGAGGTTCTCGACCACCTCGCCGATGTTCGCGCCGATCTGTCCCTCGAACGCGTTCGCATACTCGGCCGACCCGCCGCGGATCACCGACTTCGAGAACTGGATCTTGTCGCGCACGCGCTGGTCGCGCAGCGCGTCGCCGGCCTCGCGCAGCTCGCGCGACGCGGCGGGCTGGTCGCGGCGTCCCTCGCGGGCGAGGCGGTCGGTCTCGGCCTCGAGCCGCTGCACGTCGTTGGTCAGCGCGTCCTTCTGCTCGTTGAGCTGCCGCATCGCGTCGCTGCGCTCCTGCCCCGACGCGGCCTGCATGCGGCGGACGCCGTCGGCGATCTGCTGCTGGCGCTGCTGCAGCTCGCGCGCCTGTTCGGCGAGCCGGTTCACGTCGCGCGCGATCCCCTCGTTGCGCGAGTCCTCGATGCGGCGCGCGGCGCGCTGGAGCTCCTCGAGCGCCGCGTTGCCCTGCGACTCGGAGCCGCTGGCGGCGCGGCGCATCGCGTCGGCGGCGCGCTGCATCTGCTGCGCGGCCTGCGACATCTCCTGCGATTCCTGCTCGCGGGCGAGCCGCTCGAGACGGCGCGCCTCCTCCTCGGCCTGCCGCGCGAGCTCGCGCTGCGCGCCGCCCCCGCCGCCGCCGGCCTCGCGGCCCATCCGCTCGCGCATCGCCTCGGACTGGCGCTGCATGCGCTCGTTCTCCTGCTGCTGTCGCGCGGCGAGCTGCCGGATGCGCTCCAGCGTCTCGTCCACCTGCTGTGCCTGCTGCTGCGTCGCCTGCTGCTGCACCGCCTCGTACTGGTTCTGCTGGCGGTCGTTCTCGAGCTCGAAGAGGTCGGCGAGATCCTCGGCGTTGCGCTGCTGCCCGCCGCCCCCGCCGCCGCCCTGCTGCTGGCCGCGCTGCACCTGGAGGTCGCGGTACTGCGCGTCGGCGGTCTGCAACGCACGCAGCGCCTTCTCCTCGAACGGCTGGGCCGCGCGGCCGTTGCGCTTGCCGAGCTCCTCCTCGGCGCCGTTCATCTGCACGACCGCGTCGAGCAGCGCGCGCTGGATCGCCTTGAAGGCGGTGTCCTGTGCGGTGACGCCGCGCTCCTCGAGGCGCTTGGCGAGCGTCGCGACGTCCTCGCGCAGCTTGCCCTGCGCGATCGCGAGCGTCGCCGCGTCCTCGTTGCGCTTCCGCTCGGGCGACTTGGCGCTGTCGCGCACCCAGTTGTAGGTGCCGGCGACGATGTCGCGCTGCCGCTGCACGAGGTCGCCCGGGTTCGCGTCGCCGCCACCGCCACCGCCGCCCCCGCCGCCGTTCGACTCGGCCTCGCGGTAGTTCCGCGACCAGGGGCGCACTTCCATGAAGTACACGTCGCTCAGCGACTCGTGGCCGGTCGCGTCGCGCGCGACGGCGTTGTACGCGACGAGGTCGCCCGGCTTGAGCCCAAGCTCCTCGAGCAGCAGCGTATGCGTCGCCTGCGTCTCGGGCGTCCCGGGTTTCGGCGTCGCGAGGACGACCGTCTTCTCCTCCCCGCCGTTCACGCGGTAGCGCAGCTCGAGGCGGGCGACGCCGTGGTCGTCCGTCGCCTGCGCCTCGACCGTGACCTCCTCGATCGCCGTCACCTTCGTGTCGCGTCCCGGCACCGAGACGCGCACCGTCGGACCGTGGTCCTCGAGCACCTCGACCGCGTACTGCACGCCGCCCATCACCTTGCGGCCGTCGGCCGACTCGAGGTCCACGCGATAGAAGCCGCTCGTGCGGAGCGTGAAGCGGCCGCTGACCTTGCCGTCAGGCGCGACGGTGAGGGGCACGGTCGCGCCGTCGTCGAAGGTGAGCGTGCCGCCGCGCACCGGCATCGACACCGTCGGCTCGATGATCGCCACGGTGCCCGCGACGGCGGCGATGTCGCCGCCGTCCTCGGTGCGCTCCGGGGGCAGGTTCGTGAACGCGGGGAAGCGCAGCTCCACCGCGACCTTCGTGACCGCAGGGAGGTTCGTGATCGTGAGGCGGAAGGTCTCCGACCGGATCCCCATCGCCTCGACGTAGTACTCGGTGGGCGCGACGAGGTCGAAGAGGCGGGCCGCGAAGCCCGATTCAGACGAATCCCGGCCCATGGGAATGCGGACCCACTCCGCCGATGAATCGGCGCGGAAGACGAGTTCGGCGCCGTCGGCGGTGAAGTGCGCGAGCGCGGCGCGGATGTCGAGCGCGCCGCCGCGCGGCACCTCGGCGTCGCCCGGCTCGACGTTCACCACGGGCGCCGGCGGCGTCGCGGCGATCGCGACCGACCACGGGGCGAACAGGATCCGGGCCGAATCGCGCACGCCGGCGGGACCGAGCGCGAGCATCAGGACGCCGGCGAGCGCGGTGAGCCCGAGCATGCGCTTCGCGCGCGCCTCACGCGGGCGCTCGATGCTCCGCTCGCTCGCGAGCGGCGCGAGCCCGCGATTGGCCTGCGCGACGACGCGCATCGTCAGCGCGGGGCTCGACTGCTGGTCCGGCGCGCGGCCGAGCTCCTCGACCGCGGAGAGGAGCGACTGCTTCAGTCCCGGTGCGTGTTGCTCGACGTAGAGCGCGAACTCCGCATCGCTCGCGCGGCGGATGAGCGGCAGCACGAGCCATCTCGCGGTCGCGCCGAGCACGAGGCCATAGCCCAGCAGCCGCGCGAGGAGGACGCCCGAGCTGTTCCGCCCGAGCAGCGCGGTCGCGGCGACGCCGACGAGCATCGCGGCGACGATGGCGACGAGGACGATCGCCGCCGCCTCGAGCAGGAGGCGGCGCCGGCGCTGGCGGCGCAGGGCGTCGAGGAAGGCGTGGAGCTGAAGGTCTGCGGTCATGCCGGACTCCGCTCTGATGGACTGACGGTGGCGCGCCGGGCACGGCCGCGCCAGCCCTGGGAAGCGATCAGGCTCTCGCCGGCGAGCAGCAGCACGGCGAGCAGGACGAGCCAGCGCCACAGTCGCTGGCGCGATTCGAGTTCGATGGAGGTCGGCGTGGTGACGCCGCGGAAGGTCATGTCGCTGCTCTCGCTGACGCCGAGGAGGAGCTCGTTCGGCGACGCGGTGACGAGCTCCGACTCGCCCGGCTGCACGTTCACCGCGACGCGCGCGCGCGGCGCGCCGTCGACGCGGCCTTCGTAGGCGCCGTACACGCCGACCTGGTCGAGGACGATGCCGGCCGCGGCGCCCGCGGCCGGGCGCGTGAGCGCGCCGTCGGGCGCGGCGATCACCGGCTCGCGCCGCACGCCGCGCGGCGACCAGCTCTCGCCGGTGACGCGCCAGAGCGGCGTCGCCTCGTGGCCGGCCGCCTGCAGCAGGAGGCGGCGCACGAGCGGCAGGAAGGCCGGCTGCAGCGGCAGGTCGCTCTCGCGCACGTCGAGCGCGGTGGCCACGACCAGCACGCGTCCCTCGCCGACCGTGCGCTCGAGGATGGCCGGCGCGCCGTCGTCGAAGCGCGCGAGGACGTCGGTGCCGGCGGCGGGTTCGAGCCGCGCGTACCGGTAGAATCGCGGGGCCGCGAGCGCCGCCTGCGCGGCGCGGAACGGCCCGAAGAGCGGGTGCTCGCCGCGCACGTCGCCGAGCATCGCGCCGCCGGTCGCACGCCGGTCGGCGAGCCCGGTCACGGTCGCCGCCTCGCCAAGCGAGCCTGCGCGCCGGCCGGCGAGCCGCGGGCCCGCGATCACCACCGCGCCCCCGCCCTGCTGCAGCCAGGTCTTGAGCGTACCGCCCGTGGGCGGCGCCACGTCCCAATAGAAGACGGCCTGCGCCCGCGCGAGCGAGCCGGCGTCGATCGTCCCCGCGCGGCGCCGCTCGAGGCGCACCGCGGGCGCGCGGCCGATCGCGAGCGCGCGCTCGAGGTGCAGCGTCTCGTCGCGGCCGAGGTCGTCGGGCAGCACGAGCAGCAGCGTGAGTCCGTCGTCGGCGGGGAGCGCGAAATGGAAGCGGTCGTCGCCGGCGAGCCGGTCCGCGGCGACAGTGACCTCGCCCTCGACCGCGGTCGCCGGCGCGGGCACCGCGTCGAAGACGACCGCGAGCTCGCCGTTCGCCGGCAGCGTCACGCTGCGCGTGCCGACCTCACGGCCGGCGAGGCGGAGCGTGAGCGCGGCCTGGCGCGGCGCGTCGAGGTCACGCGTGCGGACGCGCGCGAGCACCTGCAGCTGCACGCGCTCGCGGTCGGCGACGCGGCGGGCCTCGACGGCGCGGATCGCGGTGTTCGCCCGCACGGGAGCCGCGACCTGCGCGACGCGGATCGGGAGCCCCTTCGGCAGCTCGAGGCCGGCGACGCCCGCCAGCCCGCTGCGCTGCAGGTCGGTGACGAGGATGAACTCCGGCGCGCCGGGCGGCGCGCTCACGAGTGCCGAGCGCGCGACGCGGAGCGCCGCGCCGAACCGCGTCGCGCGCAGGACGGGGCGCGTCGCGTCCACGATCGCACGCGCGGCCCCCTTGTCGCGCGTCCACGGCTGCGCGAGCTCGGCCTCCTCGTCGAAGAGCACGACCGCCACGTTGTCCTCCGCCCCGAGTGCCGCGAGCACGGCGCGCGCCGAGTCCTGCGCCGCCCCCCACGTCCCCTCGTACCCCATCGACATCGAACGGTCGAGCAGCAGCACGACGGACCGGGCGCGCGAGTCGGCGGTCGCCGTCGCTGTGCGGCCGAGGAACGGCCGCGTGAAGGCGAGCACGAGCACGGCGACGGCGAGCGCGCGGAGCAGCAGCAGCGGCCAGTCGGTCACCTTCCGCCGGTCGCTCGTGCGGATGGGGAGCCGCACGAGGAACATCAGTGACGGGAAGCGCGTCGGCGTCTCCACGTTCCGGTCGCGCAGGTGCATCAGCACGGGGACGGCGAGCGCGGCGAAGCCGGCGAGGAAGGCGGGGACGAGGAAGCCCATCAGCGCACCCGGCTCCGCGAGAGGCGATGGTCGAGGTAGGCGTAGAGCGCGCGGTCGAGCGGCTCGTCCGTGCGGAGCGGGACGTAGTCCACTCCCGCCGCGGCGAAGCGCTGCTCGAGCGCGGCGCGATGCGCACGCCACAGCCCGAGGTAGCGCTCCTTGACCTCGTCGGGACGCAGCGGGAGCCGGAGGCCGCTCTCGCCGTCCTCGAAGACCGCCGCGGCGTCGAACGGGAACTCGTCCTCGGCCTTGTCGAGCAGGTGGAAGACGAGCACGTCGTGTCCGCGCGCGCGGAGCGTGTCCACCGAACGCCCGATGTCCTGCGGCTCGCCGTAGCAGTCGGTGACGAGCACGATGATGCCCGGCCGCGACGCGACGTCGGCGACCTTGTCGATCGCGAGCGGGAGCTTCCCCTCGCCGACCGGCTTGGCACGGCCGAGCGCGTGGAGGATCAGGTTGAGGTGCCGTGTGCTCGGCGGGACCATCTCCTGCAGCGCGCCGGCGAACGTCGCGAGGCCGACGCGGTCGCCCTGCCGCTGGGTGAGCCACGCCAGCGCCGCGACGAGCACGCGCGCATACGCGAACTTGTTCACCGCGCCGCTCGCGAAGTCCATCGAGCCGGTGACATCGAGCGCGAAGAGCACACCGGCGTTCGTGTCGGCCTCGTACTCCTTGATGTAGAACCGGTCGGTGCGCGCGTACGCCTTCCAGTCGATGCGGCGCATATCATCGCCCGGCTGGTATTGGCGGTGCTCGGCGAAGTCGAGGCTCAGCCCCTTCCGCGCGCTCCGGTGCAGCCCGTGCATGAACCCGTCCACGACCGTCCGCGCGAGGAGCGGGAGGTCGGAGATCCGGGTCAGCAGCACCGGGTCGAGGAGCGTCTCGAGCGCCATCGCCGTGCCGCTAGAGGGTGGACCGCGGCGTCGGCACGGCGGCGACGAGGCGGTCGATCACCTGGTCGCTCGTCACCTTCTCGCTCTGCGCCTGGAAGTTCATGATGAGCCGGTGGCGGAAGACCGGCCGCGCGAGGGCCTGCACGTCCTCGTACCCGACGTGCGCACGCCCCTGCAGCAGCGCGCGCGCCTTCGCGCCGAGGATGAGCGCCTGTGCGGCGCGCACCGAGGCGCCGTAGTTCAGGTACTGGCGGATGAAGTCGGGCGCGCCGGGACCGGGCCGGCTCGTGCGCGCGAGCGTGACCGCGTAGCGGGTGACCGGATCGGCCACCGGCACGCGCCGCACGACCTTCTGGTACGCGATGATCTCCTCGCGCGACACGACCGGCTGCACCGCGTCGGGCGGCAGCGCCGTCGTCGCCTTCACGACCGCGACCTCCTCCTCCTCGGCGAGGTAGTCGAGGAAGACCTCGAGCATGAACCGGTCGAGCTGCGCCTCGGGCAGCGGATAGGTGCCCTCGAGCTCGATCGGGTTCT
>CAZIDS010000175.1:0-5338 GCA_964537945.1 uncultured Gemmatimonas sp.
TACCAGGCGGCGTCGATGGCGGCGGACCTGCGGATCACGCAGCTGGTGGACGGGAACGTGGGGGTGCACATGATGATCGCGAAGGCCTTCCTGCGGCGGCGCTAGCTCATGCCGGAGAGCATGGCGTAGAGGAACAGGAGGCCCCCGGTCGTCAGCGCCAGCATGACGAAGGCGACCGCCGACCGAGCGTGATTCGGCTGCACGACGACCGACGTCAGCTGCGGCGATTCGGACACGATCACCGTGGCCGGACGCCCGCGCGTGCAGTCGGGCTGATCCGACGGGCGACGCACCGCCGACAGGGCGGCGAACTCGAGCGTGTCGCCGCGGATCGCGCGCACGAATCCGAGCGCCGCCGTCATGGTGCAGGTCGCGGCTGGCGTGCTGTCCGTCGCCGCGACATGGGCGCGGAAGGGCTGCACGGACCTTAGCTGCAGCGGCGCGGGCGCGACGGACGCACGGTGCGTGCTGACGCAACTGGCACAGGCGAGCGAGGCCACGAGCGCGAGTCGTGCCCTCATGTCGGCCAGAACAGGAAGGCGAGGATGATCGCGACCTGCGGGACGATGAAGATCGCCGCGACCGCGGACCGCCGGCGCTCGACCACGCTGTACTCGGTGCTCAGCTGCGGCGCGTCAGCGAGCAGGATGAACGCCGCCCGTCCCGCCGCGCAGTCCCTGCCTCGCGCGACGTTCGTCACCCGGAGCGCCACGAACCAGAGGGTGTCGGTCCGGATGGCATCGACCGTGCCCTCGGCGGCGGTGCCGAAGCAGGTGTCGGCCGGCGTCCCGTCCTGTCGAGGGACCTCGACCCGGAATGGCGTCGGTGAGACGACCCGCATCGGCATCGGGAGGACCGGTTCGAGGTACAACTGCGAGCATCCCGGCGCCGCCGACGCGACGGCGAGGACGATGGCGGTCCTGAGGCTGGACAACGGGTGGCGCATCGGCGGGGGAAGTTAGGCCGCCGACCGGGGGATGGCGACACTCCCATCCATTAGATTCCAAGCACCATGTCCGCCCCGCAGCCGATCTCCAGCGTCTTCAACGACGCCTACGCCGCCGAACAGTTCGAGCGCTACCGGCAGGACCCGACCTCCGTCGAAGAGTCCTGGCGCCAGTTCTTCCGCTTCGCCGAGCAGGCCATGGGGGGATTCTCCCCGTTGGCCGCCGCGAGCCCCGCCGCCGGACCGCTCCAGAACGAGTCCTACGCCCGCAAGGTCGCCGGCGCCTCCCGCTACGTGAACGCCATCCGCCGCTACGGCCACCTCGCCGTCCAGCTCGACCCCCTCGGCTCCCCGCCGCCCGGGGCCCCCGAGCTGACCCTCGAGTTCTTCGGCATCACCGAGGCCGACCTCGACATCGTCACAGGCGCCTCGCTCGGCTTCCCTCATCTCGGCACCGCCCGCGACGTCGCGACGCGCCTCAAGAAACGCTACTGCTCGAACCTCGCCGTCGAGGTGATGCACCTCGGCAGCGAGGAGGAACGCGCCTGGTTCCGGCAGCTCTTCACCGAGGAGAAGCTCACCGCGCCGCTCACCGCCGACGAGCGGAAGCAGGTGCTCCGCCGCCTCACCGAGGTGGACGGCTTCGAGCGCTTCCTCGGCAAGGCCTTCGTCGGTTACAAGCGCTTCTCGATCGAGGGCACCGACGCGCTGGTCCCGATGCTCGACGCCGCGATCGAACGCTCGGCCGCGGCCGGCGCGAAGCACGTCGCCGTCGCGATGGCGCACCGCGGGCGCATCAGCGTGCTCAACCACGTGCTCAGGAAGCCGGTGCTGCAGATCTTCGCCGAGTTCCAGGGGAAGCACGGCCACCTCACCGGCGCCTCGACCGGCGACGTGAAGTATCACCTCGGCTACGAAGGCACGCGCGCGACGGCGGCCGGCGACGTCCACGTCTCGCTCGTGCCGAACCCGTCGCACCTCGAGGTCGTGAACCCGGTGCTGCAGGGGCGCGCCCGTGCGCTGCAGCGCACTGCCGCCGACCTCAAGCAGCGGAACGAGGACGACGTCGTGCCGATCGTGATCCACGGCGACGCGGCCTTCCCGGGCGAGGGGATCGTCCCCGAGACGATGAACCTCTCGCGCCTGCGCGCCTACCGCGTGGGCGGCACGCTACACATCATCACGAACAACCAGGTCGGCTTCACCACCGACCCGATCGATGCCCGGTCGACGCGCTACGCCTCCGACGTCGCGAAGGGCTTCGAGATGCCGATCATCCACGTCAACGGCGACGACGCCGAGGCGTGCATCATCGCGATGCGCATCGCGGTCGCGTACCGCACGCGCTTCAAGAAGGACTTCCTCGTGGACCTCGTCGGCTACCGCCGCTGGGGCCACAACGAGGGCGACGAACCGAACTTCACGCAGCCGCTGCTCTACGAGCGCGTGCGCGCGCACCCGACGCCGCGACAGGTCTGGGGCGCGCGCCTCGTCGGCGAGGGGCTCATCGCCGCCGCCGACATCGATACCCTCGACGCCGAGGTGGCTGCGGGCTACCAGAGGCTCTTCGAGGAGTCGAAGGCGATCGACGACGACGAGGAGCACGGGGAGCATCCGTCGGCGCCGGTGCCGGAGGTGCTCACCGGCGTGCCGGCCGAGCAGCTCACGAAGTGGAACGAGGCGATGCTGACGTATCCGGCCGACTTCCACCCGCATCCGCGGCTCGCGAAGCAGCTCGAGCGCCGACGCGAGGCGATGGGGGACGCGGGCGGCATCGACTGGGGTCACGCCGAGTCGCTCGCGTTCGCGAGCATCCTCGCCGACGGCACGAACATCCGCTTCACGGGGCAGGACGTCGAGCGCGGCACCTTCTCGCACCGGCACGCCGTGCTCAACGACGTGACGAACGGCGCGAAGTACGCGCCGCTCGCGAACCTCCCCGGCGTGAAGTCGGGCTTCGAGATCTTCAACTCGGCGCTCAGCGAGACGGCCGTGATGGCGTTCGAGTACGGCTACTCCGTCGCCGCGCCCGACACGCTCACGCTCTGGGAGGCGCAGTTCGGCGACTTCTCGAACGTCGCGCAGCCCATCATCGACCAGTTCATCGCCGCCGACCGCGCCAAGTGGGCGCAGGACTCGGGGCTCGTGCTGCTGCTGCCGCACGGCTACGAGGGGCAGGGGCCGGAGCACTCGAGCGCACGCCTCGAGCGCTTCCTCCAGCTCTGCGCCGAGGGGAACCTCCGCGTCGCCTACCCGAGCTCGCCGGCGCAGTACTTCCACGTGCTGCGCCGCCAGGCCTTCGCACCCGAGCGGCGGCCGCTCGTGCTGATGCAGCCGAAGTCACTGCTGCGCCTCGCGCAAGCCGCGTCGAGGCTCGCCGAGCTCACGGTCGGCACCTTCCAGTCGGTGATCGACGACCCGATGGGCAAGGAGAAGCGGCAGCTGGTGAAGCGCCTCATCTTCTGCACGGGCAAGGTCTACTACGACCTGGTCGCGAAGGGCATCCCCGACTCGATCGCGGTGGTGCGCGTCGAGGAGCTCTATCCGTGGCCGCACGAGCGGATCGCGCAGGTGGTGGACTCGTACCCGGAGATCGACGAGGTCGCCTGGGTGCAGGAGGAGCCGAAGAACCAGGGCGCGTGGAGCTTCGTCGCGCCGCGGCTGCGCGTCTCGACGGGGAACGCGCTTGTGATCCGTTACTACGGCCGTCCCGAGCGCGCGTCGCCCGCCGAGGGCTACCCGGCCGACCACGCCGAGGAGCAGGGGCGGATCGTGTCGGACGCGCTCGAGCCGACCACGCGCGGCGCCGCCGCGCGCCGCGGGACGGTCGCGGTGCGCACCAACGCCTGATGGTGACCCGGTGACCAGGACGCGGACGCTCCTACTCCTCGCCGCCCTGCTCGTCCCCGCCGCGCCGCGTTCCGCCTTCGGGCAGGAACGCGGCGCGGTCGCGTTGGACCAGCTCGTGCGCGGTCTCACGACCTCGTCGCGCGTGCTCGTCATCGGCGCGCACCCCGACGACGAGGACACGCGGTTCCTCGCCTGGCTCGCGCGCGGTCACCAGGTGCATGTCGCCTACCTCTCGCTCACGCGCGGTGACGGCGGCCAGAACCAGATCGGCAACGAACTCGGCGAGTCGCTCGGCGCGCTCCGCACCGAGGAGCTGCTCGCGGCGCGGCGGCTCGACGGCGCGCAGCAGTACTTCGCGCGCGCGTTCGACTTCGGCTTCTCGAAGGACGCGGCCGAGACCTTCACGCAGTGGGACCGCGAGGGGCTCACGGCCGACGTCGTGCGCGTGATCCGCGCCTTCCGGCCGCACGTCGTCGTGGCGGTCTGGAGCGGCACGCGCGCCGACGGGCACGGACATCACGAGGCGTCGGGGATCCTCGCGCGCGACGGCTACGACGCGGCGGGCGACACCGTGCGATTCCCCGAGGAGAGGCACGGGCGCGCCTGGGTGCCGATGAAGTTCTATCGCGGCACCTGGGTCCGAAGCGTTCCGTCCACGCTGTCCTTCGACGTCGGCGGCTTCGACGCGGTGATGGGCCGTTCGACCGCAGAGCTCGCGGCCGAGAGCCGTTCGCAGCACCGCTCGCAGGGACAGGGGGAGCTGGAGCAGCACGGCGCGGTGATCTCGCACCTCATCCGCGAGGCGACGCGCGTGAACGACTCCGTGTCGGCGACGAGCGAGCGTTCGCTCTTCGACGGCGTGGACACCACGGTCCGGCACCTCGGCGACCTGAACGAGGCGGTGAAGGGGAACATCCGGCGCGCCGCCGCGCTCGCGGACTGGGTGCAGCGCTCGCTCGACCTGCGCCATCCTGAGCTCGTCGTCGACTCGCTCGCGCAGCTCGTCGTGCAGTTGGAAGCGGCGCGACTGATGGCGCCGCGCTGCGGCGCGATCCCGCGCCGCTCGTTCCGGAATCCCGACGGCACCTCGCCGCCGTGCCCGCCGGCCGACCGCGATCTCGATGCGTCGGTCGACCGGCTGCTCGACCGCGCGAGGTCGGCGCTGCTCGCTGCGTCCGGTGTTCGGATCGAGGTCGAGGCGCAGAAGGAGCTGCTCGCGTTCGGCGACTCGATGCCGGTCCGCATCACCGTGTACAATCGCGGCAAGTCGGCGATCGTCTGGCGTGGGCTGCGGCTCACCGGTTCGCCGACCGGGCCATCTCCCTCGGTCGAGATCGCTCCCGATTCGTCGTTCAGCGTCACGCGCATCGTGATCGGGCTCGTGGATCATCGCCCCTGGTGGGTCGGCGGCCGCAACGGCGCGATGTTCGTCGACACGCGCTCGCCCGAGGACGGCATCGCGCGGGTCTCGTACGCGGCCGACGCGGCGCTCGTGCCGAGCGTCTCGCTGGCCGAGGACGTCCGCCGGCTGAGCGACGTGCG
>CAZIDS010000175.1:5438-6539 GCA_964537945.1 uncultured Gemmatimonas sp.
GGGGATCCGCGTCGAGGGCACGCCCGACTCGCTCGTGCTCGCGGCGGGTGAGGTGAAGGAGCTCTTCGTCCGCCTGCGCGGCACGCTGAAGGAAGGGCGTCACGAGTTCGGCGTCGCCGCGGCATCGGACGGCTCGATCTACGCCGAGGGCTTCCGCGACGTCATCTATCCGCACGTGCGGCCGATCCGCCTCTATCGCAGTTCCGCCGTCTACCTGCAGGCGGTGCCGGTGACGATCCCGCGCGGGCTCGTCGTCGCGTACGTGACCGGTGTGAGCGACGCGATCGCGCCGGCGCTGCGCGGGCTCGAGATACCGCTCACGATCCTCACGCCGGCCGAGTTGCCGCTGCTCGACCTCTCGCGCTTCTCGACGGTCGTGATCGGGCCGCGGGCGTACCAGGCGGCACCCGACCTCGTCACGCAGAACCCGCGGCTCCTCGAGTGGGTGCGCGGCGGCGGCACGCTCGTCGTGCAGTACGGCCAGGGCGAGATGGCGCGGCCGGGGATGATGCCGTATCCCGTCGAGTACACGCGGCCCGCGGCGCGCGTGACGCTGGAGAAGGCGCCGGTGCGCGTCGCGACGCCCGCGTCGAAGCTCCTCACCTGGCCGATGCGCATCACTCCGGCCGACTGGGATGACTGGGTGCAGGAGCGCGCGCTCTACATGCCGAGCACGATCGACGCACGCTACCGCACGCCGATCGCGATGAATGATCCGGACGAACCGGAGAACCGCGGCGCGATCCTCGACGCGCCACTCGGGAAGGGGCGCTACGTCTACACCACGCTCTCGATCTTCCGCCAGGTGCCCGCCGGCGTCCCCGGCGCGGTCCGCATCCTCGTGAACCTGATGTCGGCGGGGATCGTCCCGCCGCAGCGATGACCGCATGGCACGCCCGCGCATCGTCATCATCGGCGGCGGGTTCGGCGGACTGAGCGCCGCGCGCGCCCTCGCGCGCGCGGATGCCGACGTCCTGCTGATCGACCGCACGAACCACCACCTCTTCCAGCCGCTCCTCTACCAGGTCGCGACGACCGCGCTCGCGCCGAGCGACATCACGGCGCCCATCCGCTGGATCCTGCGGCACCAGCGGAACGTCA
>CAZIDS010000176.1:0-6534 GCA_964537945.1 uncultured Gemmatimonas sp.
CGATGTCCTCGTAGAGCCGGCTGTTCTCGATCGCCACCGCGGCCTGCGCCGCCATCGCGGCGACGAGCTCGGCCGAGCGCTGGTCGAACGGCACCACCTGCTCCTCGACCAGCGCGGGCGACGTGAGGCGCACCTCGGCGTCGCGCTTCCGGTTGATCAGCTGCAGCACGCCGATGATCTCGTCGCGGTGCGTGCGCATCGGCAGCACGAGCATCGACTTCGTGCGGTAGCCGAACTTCTCGTCGAACGACCGGTTCTGCCGGTAGGTGACGTGCTCGGGGAGCAGGTAGACGTCGGCGATCATGAGCGGGTCGCCGGTCGACGCCACGTACCCCGCGAGGCTCGTGTGGTCGATCGGGATCGTCCGTTCGCTGAACGGCAGGTCGGGGAGCGTGAGGTTGATGGCGAGCTTGAAGCGCAGCGTGCTCGGGTTCCCCTTTTCGTCGCGCTCCATGAGGTAGAGCGACGCGGCGTCGGCGGACGAGAGCCGCAGCGCCTGCGTCTGGATCATCTCGAGCAGCGTGTCGAGGTTGCGCTCCTCGCTCAGCGCCGCGCCGACGCGCGAGAGCTCGCGCAGGTCGAACGCCGACTGCTGCTCCAGCCGCGAGGCACGGTAGGCCTCGATGAGCGCGCTCGCGTGGCGCAGCGCGCCCTGCAATGCCGCGAGCCCCTGGCCCCGGGTCGCCGTCGCCGGCAGCCACGAGGTGAGCGCGATCGAGCGCATCGTCTCGCTGGGCTCGTCCTCGCCCGCCTCGCCGAGGCCGATGTACGCGACGTACGGCGCGAGACGTCCGAGCATCGCCGCGCCGCCGGAGTGCGTCGCGAGCGCCTCGTCCACGAGCACGACCGTCGGCCGCTCCGGGTCGAGTCCCTGCGGGTCGGGGAGCTGCTCCACGCGGCGCACGTCGAGCCGGTCGCCGGCCCCGAGCGACGGGAAGGCGGCGAGGGTGCGGCCGGCGGGGGCGAGGACGAGTGGCTGCACGGGGGGCGAAGGGGCGGAAAGCGAGACCGCCGGAGCCCGTTCCCGGGCCCCGGCGGTCAAAGGTTATCGCGAAGTCGCGGTCACCCGCCAGTCGCCTGGCAGCGCGCACCGCCCTCGAGCCGCTCGCAGGCGCGCTTCGCGTCGTCGAAGTTCGGGAAGCGCTGGATCGTCTGGCTGAAGAGCTGGATCGCCTCTTCCTTGCGGCCGGCGTCCTGCGCGCTGATGGCGCGCGAGTACATCATGACCGCCTGGAACGGGACCTTCTTCCGCTCCTCGGCGCGGGCCTCGCTCGTCTGGCGCGCGGCCGGGGCGAGCTGGAGCGCGGGCAGCTTCAGCCCGGTGTTCGCGGCCGTCGCGACCTTCGCCACGAGGTCGAGGAACTCCTCGGTCTTGCCGTCGCCACGATGCGTCCACTCGATCACACCGGTCTCGGTGTCGACCGACTTGAGCGTGAGCACCATCATCCCGCGGTTGTTCGTGATGAACGACCCGGTGAGGATGTGCTTCGCGCCGAGCAGCTTGCCGATGCGCGCGGCGGTCGCCTCGTCCACGCGGCCGTCGCGCGCGAGGTTCTGCTCGCCGAGCAGGCGGTCGAGGTTCTCGCGCTCGACCACGCGGATCGACTGGTTCTGCGCCATCTCCGTGATCAGGAGGTCGGCGATGCCCTTCGAGAGCGGCTGGAGTTCGGCCTGGCTCGAGCCGATCGCGCTGTTCACGAAGGGCAGCACGGCCACGGTGGGCCGGGTGTCCGGCTGCTGCGCGAGCGCGGCGGCCGACACGAGCGCCATCAGGGTCGAGGTGCGGGCGATCTGCTTGAACATCACGTCCTCCTGGGAGGGTGCTAGAGAGACAGCGTCAGTCCTTCCGCGGCGGCGACCACCTGGAGCGCACCGCCACGGCCCTTCACCATCGCCCGGCACTCCGCCAGGCAGGCATCCAGCTGGTCGTCGGTGCGGCGCGGCTCGTGGTGGAAGAGCACCAGCGTGCCGACCTTCGCCTCGAGCGCCAGCTCCACCGCGTCGGAGAAGGTCGAATGCCCCCAGCCCCGGTGGTGGTCGTACTCGTCGGTGGTGTACGTCGAGTCGTGGATCAGCACCTTCGCCCCACGGACGAACTCCACCATCTGCTTCCGCCAATCCGGCGCCGATCCGTACCGCGGATGCGTCGCCAGCTCATTGTCCGACACGTAGACCAGCGCGCTGCCGTTCCCACCGGACTCGCTGAACCGGTAGCCCAGCGCCCCACCGGGGTGCTGGACCGCGAACGACGTCACTTCGTACCCCGTCCCTTCGGTGCGGGTGCCTTCGGCGAGGTCCCGGAAGTCGATCGAGGCATCGAGCTCCTCGAACGTGACCGGGAACACCACCGGCGACATCTGGTCCCGCACCACCTTGTCCACCGACCGCTCCAGGGACTGCGAACCCCAGATCGTGAAGTGGTTCCCGCGCCCGAAGATCGGGGCGAAGAACGGGATCCCCTGGATGTGGTCCCAGTGCGCGTGCGTCAGGAAGATGTCTCCCTTGATCGGCGCGCCATTGGACCGCTGCAGCAGGTCCCGCCCCAGCTCCCGGATCCCCGTCCCGGCGTCGAGGATGATCAGCCATCCCCCGTCGGTCCGGACTTCGGTGCAGGGAGTGTTCCCCCCGTACCGCACCGTGCTCGAGCCGGGGGTGGGGATCGACCCGCGCGTCCCCCAGAAGCGGACCCGCAGGCTCATCCGTTCCCCCGGTGCACGATGGAATCTCGCGCCGGGACCGGCGCACCACCAACGAAGGCGGTCACGGGGACGGCGTGATGATGGTCACACACGCGGACGCGCCCTCCGGGCCTAGAGCCGCTGCTGCGAGCGCTTCTCGAGCGCCGCGCGGTCGGTGATGCGGATCCGCCGCCGTTCCGTGCTGAGCCACCCCGCCTCGACGAACTCGCGCATCGCGCGCGAGACGGTCTCCCGGCTCGCCCCGATCACGTGGGCGATCGTCTGGTGCGTCAGCGGCTTCTCGATCAGCTCGCTTCCCCCTTCGGTCGCGGCGTCGAGGATCATGCGGGCGATGCGTCCCGGCACGTCGAGCAGCACGAGCGAGCCGATCTTTTCGTCGGCCCGGCGGAGCCGGCGCGAGAGCTCGAGGAGCAGGGCCCAGGCCACCGCGGGGCTCTGCTCGACCCGGCGCCGGAAGTCCTCGCGGCGCAGCACGAGCAGGGTGGACTCCTCCATCGCGACCACGTGGGCCGAGCGCGGCTGGTCGTCGATCAGCGACAGCTCGCCGAAGTGCTCGCCGACGCCGAGGATCCCGAGGATCACCTCGCGACCGTCCTCGGCCACGAGCACGACCTTTACGCGGCCCGCACGCACGACGAAGAGCGAATCCCCGGGGTCGTCCTCGAAGAGGATCACGCTGCCCTTCGGGTAGCTCTTCTCGCGGGCCATCTGCGAGAAGGCGGAGACCTCGGCCGCGGCGAGCGATCGGAACAGGGGGACGGTCGCGAGGAAGTCGGCGGTCGTGGCGGGCATTGAGTATGTGCGGGAGGGGCCGTCTTGCCGCGAAGTTAGGGAGCGGGCGAGGGGCTGTCAAACGCGGCAACTGCTGAAATGGGCGCGGGTTACGTCTGTTCCGGTCGAGAGCCGGAAGGCGGTTGGTCCGGTGTTGACCAGTAACGGTCCGCCGATGAGCTTCCCATGCCATGCCGATGACTCGCGCGCGCCTCGCTTCGCCACGACTGCTCACCGCGCTCGCGATCGCGCTCCTCTCCGCGTCCGCGTGCAGCGATCCCACGGGGCTGCCGGAGCCGCTCGTCGTGACGCTCCAGACGTCGATGACCTACGGCCCTGTGCTCCACGGCGACGAGGACCCGCCGGAGATCGGGTGCGGGGTGCGCGTCATCGCGCAGGCGGCGGGCCCCGGTCGCGCCGATTGGCAGGGCGCGGTGCTGCGCTTCTACGCCGGCGCCGACCGCAGCGAGGCGCTCGACACGGTCTATCTCTCCGAGGAGGACATGCTCGGCGCGTGGTCGCTCGACTCGATCTCGCGCACCCGCAGCGACACGTCGGACTGGAACTTCACCGCCGCGGTGCCCTTCGAGGTCGAGTTCGCGTTCGAGTACCAGCCGCGCGGCGCCGACGGCGTGAAGGTGGCATCGGCGCGCTTCTCCTGCGGGCCGACGCCCTCGGCCTCCTCCGCTCCGCCGACGCTCTCGCTCGTCGAGGTGCGCACCTCGGACCCCGAGTTGAACCTCGGTGACACGGTCTTCGTGACCTACGACGCCAGCGGGCCGGCCGGCCTGTGGCGATCGGGCGTGGCGCTCTCGGGACCGATCGAGGCGGAGCAGTGGCGGCCCGATACGCTCCTCACCTCGGCGCGGCACACGGTCGCGTTCGTGATGCGGGCCCCCGCGCGACTCGACGTGCCGGTCAGCGTGCTCTTGCTCGCGGACGACATCGCGCTCCGGCGGTCGACGTCCCTGCACACGACGGCCGTCCGCGTCATCGATCGCGTGGCGCCAGGCGTCGGCGCCTACGCGCCTGGCGGTCGCCTCGCGACCGGAGCGTTGGTCGGTTTCACGATCAACGCCAGCGACGACAACGGCGTCCGCGCGATCGTGTGGGAGATCGATGGCGAGGTCTCCGCGCGCGACTCGATCGTGCTTTCGTCGCCGCAGCGGGAGGTCTCGCGCAACGTGACGGTTCCGGTCCAGCCGACGTGGGCGGGGAAGAGCGGACGCCTCCGCGTCCGCGTCTACGACGATGGCGGCCTCGCCTCGGCGGAGTGGGTGTCGAATCCCGGGATCTACCGGTTCCACTCGGGCTTCGCGGCGCCCGCGGCCTCGTACGCGTTCGAGCAGGCGCGGCTCCCGGACGCCCACGCGTACGATCCCGTGCATCGACGGTTCTTCGGTTCCTACGCGACGGGCGGCGTCGTGGGGGTCATCATCGACGCGATGGTTCCGCTGCCTCCGATCAACGTCGCCACGCCGGGTGTCCTCGCGGTCACGCCGTCCGGCGATACGCTCGTCGTGGCGGGGCGCACGGGTCGCACCATCCGGCTGATGTCCGCCGCGCTCGGCGGATCCTACGGCACGATCACGCTGACCGCGGTCGATTCGATCGTGGCGCCGGGCACGCAGCCCGCCATCGCCCCCGACTGGATGGCGGCAACCGTCGGAGGCAAGCTGTTCGTGCATCTCGCGTCGCTGCCGGGCGTGATCGAGGTCGACCTCGTCGGTGGGACCCAGCGATACCGGCTCGACTTCAGTGCCGGAGGCGCTGCGCCGTTCGGCTTCGGCGCGCCCGATGCGCACCGCGTCCTGCTCACCAACGGCAGCTGCTACCGCTGGTATTCGGTCGACACTGACAGCTTCTCCGCCTGCCAGCCGTCGCTCGGCGTCGATCCGCGGTTCTTCTCGTTCCCGCTCGTCGGTGACGGCATCGGTGCGGGTCCGAGGGTGCTCGACGGGACCTTGAGTCCGCTCGGACCAGGGGACCCGCAGGGGATGTCGATCCCGGCGCCTGACGGCGTCCATCACTGGAATGCCGACATGTGGGATGGCCGCATCTACAAGGTCCGCTCGTCCGACGGGGCGGTGATCGCCTCGACGCCATTGCCCGGGCAGGCCTGGATGCTCCGGCTGCTGCCGGACGGCAAGACGCTCGTGGTGCTGGGGTACGACGCGATCTACCGGATCGACCTCTCGGCGGCACCGTGAGGCGGAGGGGGCAGGAACTTCGGCAGGGGCGGGAGGATAGGTGAGGGCAAGTCCTTGCTGGCTTGCGTCTTACGACACAGCCGGCTAGCTTTCCTTGCTCGTCCCGAATCGCACCCTGAGGCACCCATGAAGGCCGATATCCACCCCACGTACGCCACCGCGACCGTCACCTGCGCCTGCGGCAACACGTTCCAGACGCGCTCGACGCACGCGGAGATCCACACCGACATCTGCGCGGCTTGCCACCCCTTCTTCACCGGCAAGCAGAAGCTCATCGACACCGCTGGCCGCGTCGAGCGCTTCCGCCAGAAGTACAACAAGGCGACGACCGCCTGAGCATCCGCGACCGGCTCGCCGACGCGCTCCGGCGCGCCGCCGAGGTCGAGCGCGAACTCCTCGATCCGAAGACGGTCAAGGACGCCAAGCTGATGGCGTCACTTGGCCGCGAACACCAGCGCCTCGGGCACGTCGTCCAGGCCGGTGCGGCACTCGAGAAGATGGACGGAGAGCTCGCGCAGGCGCGCGAGCTCTTGTCGTTCGAAGACCCCGAGCTGGCGGCGGAGGCGAAGCAGGAGGTCGCGCGCCTCGAACACGCGATCCCCGAGGCGGAGGCTGCCCTCAAGCCGCTCCTGCTCCCCCCGGACCCGCTCCACGACCGCAACGCGATCGTCGAGATCCGCGCCGGCACCGGCGGCGACGAGGCGGCCCTCTTCGCCGCCGACCTCCACCGGATGTACACGCGATACATCGAGCGCCACGGCGGATGGCGCATCGAGACGATCTCCCTCTCCGACGGCACGCTCGGCGGCCTCAAGGAAGCGATCTTCAAGGTCGCGGGGCCGAGCGCGTTCGGC
>CAZIDS010000177.1:0-6479 GCA_964537945.1 uncultured Gemmatimonas sp.
CTCCAGATGGGCATCGGCGCGATCCCCGACGCCGTGCTCGCGCGACTCCACTCGCGCGTGGACCTCGGCGTGCACACCGAGATGTTCTCCGACCGGCTCGTGGACCTGGTCGAGGCGGGGGCCGTCAACAACCGGCACAAGGCGGTGTTCCCCGGCCGCATCGTCACGAGCTTCGTCCTCGGCTCGCAGCGCGTCTTCGACTTCGTGCACGACAACCCGGAGGTCGAGTTCCTCCCGGCCGATGTCACGAATGACACCGGGCGGATCGGCCGCAACCCGAAGGTCGTCGCGATCAACTCGGCCATCCAGGTGGACCTCACCGGACAGGTCTGCGCCGACTCGATCGGCCCGCGCATCTATTCGGGGATCGGCGGGCAGATGGACTTCATCCGCGGCGCCGCGCGCAGCGTCGGCGGCAAGCCGGTCATCGCCTTCCCGAGCACGGCGGCCGGCGGCACGGTCAGCCGCATCGTCCCCACGCTCACGCCGGGCGCCGGCGTCGTGACGAGCCGCGGCCACGTCCACTGGGTCGTCACCGAGCATGGCGCGGTGAACCTGCACGGCAAGAGCCTGCGCGAACGCGCCGAGCTGCTCGTGAGCGTCGCGCACCCCGACCACCGCGCGGAACTGGCGCGCGCCGCGAGACAGCCGCACACTCATTAGGTGTTCACCGGCATCAACCCGCGCAGCCCGACGCCGATCCACCTCCAGATCGTCGAGAGCGTGCGGCGCAGCATCGCCACCGGTGAGCTGCGCCCGGGCGACCTGCTGCCGACGGTGCGCGCGGCCGCGGCGAAGCTGCGCATCAATCCGGTGACGATGGTGCACGCCTACACCGAGCTGGTGCGCGCAGGTCTCGCGGAGCAGGAGGGCGACGGCAGCCAGGCGATCGTCCGGGTCGCGAAGGTCCCGACGCTCGAGGCGCCGGCGCGGCACCCGAGCTCGGCGGGCACGGTCGGCGGGATGCGCGCATCGAATCCCGCGGCGCTCGCGCGCCTCGAGCCGGGCGCACGCATCGAGGGGCGCTTCGAGCTCCGCCGACTCCTCGGCGCCGGCGCGATGGGCGCCGTCTACCTCGCGCGCGACCTCGAGCTCGACGAGGACGTCGCGCTCAAGATCCTCCCAGCCCTCCTGGCCGGCGACGAGACGGCGACGCGGCGGTTCATCAACGAGATCCGACTCGCGCGACGCATCTCGCACCCGAACGTGGTGCGCACGCACGACGTCGGACGCTGGTCGGGTGGGCTCTTCCTCACGATGGAATACGTGCCCGGCCGGACGCTCCGCGAGGAACTCGATGCGCGCGGCCGCCTCCCTGCCGGCGAGGCCGTCGCGCTCGCCGCGCAGCTGCTCGAGGCGCTCGTCGCCGCGCACGGCGCCGGCGTGATCCATCGCGACATCAAGCCGCAGAACCTCCTGCTCGACGCGACGGGCGCGCTCAAGGTGCTCGACTTCGGCATCGCGGTGATGCAGGGCTCGAGCGGCCAGCTCACCGAGGCCGGGCTCGTCGTCGGCACGCCGGCGTACATGGCGCCCGAGCAGCTGATGGGCGAGCCGCTGACGCCGGCCGCGGACATCTATGCCGTGGGCGTCGTGCTGTACGAAGCGCTCGGGGGCGCACTCCCGTACGCCGCCGCCTCGCCGATGGCGCTCGCGGCGCAGATCGTCTCCGCCCAGCCCAGGCCGCTCTCCGAGCTCGACCCCGCGCTCGACCCCCGCCTCACGGCGCTGGTGGGAGCATTGCTCGCCCGCGAGCCGGGTCGCCGGCCGGCCGCGGCGGCCGTGCTGTCCTCCCTCGAGGCCGTCACACGGTGACGGTCCCGCCACGGGGCCTTGACAGTCCGTGACCGAAGTTGCAGTGTATCGTCACACCAATACACTGCCATGTTCTCACGCATCGACCCCAGCAGCCCCACGCCGATCTACGCGCAGATCGCCGACCGCATCCGCGTCGCGGTCGCCGCCGGCGAACTCCGCGCCGGGGATGACCTCCCCTCCGTGCGGGCCCTCGCGACGCGGCTCCGCGTGAACCCCGCCACCGTCGTCCAGGCGTACCGCGACCTCGAACGTGACCGCATCGTCGAGATGCGCCAGGGCTCGGGCACGTACGTCGCCGACATCGCCGCCGAGACGCGCCAGCGCGAGAAGACGGCGGCCGCGCAGCGCTTCGTGCGCCAGATGCTGACCCAGGCTGCGCGCCAGGGCCTTTCCCCCACCGACCTCCGGTCGGCCCTCGAACGCGAACTCCCGGAGTCCAAGTGACCGACGCCATCCGCATCCGCGACCTGGCCTGGCGGGCCGGGAAGGAATTCGCCATCCGCGACCTGGCGATGACCGTCCCCACCGGCGCCATCTACGGCTTCCTCGGCCCCAACGGCTCGGGCAAGACGACGACCATCCGCCTGATGCTCGGCATGCTGCAGGGCGACCACGGCACCATCGAGGTGATGGGCCACAGCGTCCCGCGCTACGCGCACCGCGCGCTCGAGCGCATCGGCTACGTGCCCGAGCGGCTGCACCTCTACCCCACCCTCACGGTGGACGAGTCGATCCGCTATCACCGCGCGTTCCACAAGGAGTTCGACGCGCAGGAAGCGGAACGGCTCCGGGTCCGCTTCGGGCTGCGCGAGGACCAGCCGGTCGCACGGCTCTCGAAGGGCGAGGCCGGCAAGCTGATGATGCTCCTCGCGCTCGCGCAGCGCGCCGACCTGCTCGTGCTCGACGAACCGACCGACGGGCTCGACCCAGTGATCCGCCGGGAGGTGCTCGGCGCGCTCGTCGAGTACGTGGACGTGCGCAAGGCGACGGTCTTCATCTCGAGCCACCTCGTGCACGAGCAGGAGCGGATCTGCGACTGGGTGGGCGTGATGGACGGCGGGCGGCTCATCGCCGAGCTGCCGATGCAGGAGTTCCGGTCGGGGATCAAGCGGCTGCGCGTGGCGCAGGCGCCGGCGGTGCGGGATGCGGCGCCGTTCGCGCTGCTGTCGCGCGAGGTGTCCACGCCGCAGCACGAGGAGTGGGTCGTCCGCGGCTGGCAGCCGGAGATGCGCGAGTGGTTCCAGCGCGTCGGCGCCGACGTGCGCGAGATCCAGGACCTCGACCTCGAGGAGTCGTTCGTCGAACTGCTGCGCGGTGCGCGCACCACCACGGAGGTCCGCTGATGTTCGGCCAGGTGATGTTCACCCACGTGCGCTGGACGCGGTCCGGCGTGGCGGTCCTCTCGGTCGCGGCCTTCGCGCTCCCGGCGCTGATCTGGCGGATGGTGCACCAGGACTTCACGTCCACCTACGGCGCGCTCGAGGTGATGCGGGGCTTCCAGGTGCTCGGCCCGCTGCTCGCCGCGCTCTCGATCTTCGTCGGCGTGCTCGTGGTCGGGCAGGCCTACGCCGCCGACGAGGGCAACAAGCAGGTCTACGCGCTCTCGCTGCCGGTCGCGTGGTCGCGCTACGTCGCGATGCGCTTCGGCGCCGGCGCGCTCCTGCTCCTCGCGCCGGCGGTCTCGCTCTGGCTCGGCACCCTGCTCGTGCTCTCGCTCGTCACGATCCCGGCGTCGCTCCACGCCTACCCCGGGACGCTGACCCTGCGCTTCCTCTTCGCGTCGTTCGTCGCCTACGCCGTCACCTTCCCCCTCCCCTACCTCACGGGGAAGCGCGCGGCGCACTTGCTGCTCGGCGTGCTGATCGGCGTCTCGGTGCTGATGTTCGGCGCCGAGCTCGCGGGGATGCAGCCGCTGCTGCGCGCGGCCGTGCGGCTGCTCTTCGAGTGGCCCGGACCGCTCGCGGTCTTCTCCGATTCGTGGATGCTGATCGATGTCTGACCATCCCCGGTTCCGCGTGCTCGCGCTCGCCCTGCTCGTGGGGGCGGCGCCGGCCGCGCACGGCCAGACGCTCGCCGAGTGGCGCGCCACGGAAGCCACCGCGAACGCGGCCCTCGGCGCCGCCGCGGCGCGCCTCTCCGAGTTCCGCGACCGGCGCAACTTCGGCACCGACGCCGCCTTCCCCGCCGGCACGCGTCGCGTGATGTATGTCGCGGGCAAGCTCTCGTCCCGCGACTCGTCGGCCATCGCCGAGGGCATCCTGCGCGCCGAGGCAGTGCTCGAGGAGCGCTTCGGGGCCACGGGCCTCGCGCTGCGCGACACGAACTCGTTCGTGGCCGAGGTCGACGATCGGCGCCTGTGGGGCCAGGTGGCGCTGCTCGAGCTCGCGCGCCCGAACGGGGGCCGCGAATACCTCCAGCGGCCGGTGGACCCGAACCAGGTGACGCGCTACGTGCTCCGGCTCGCCGGCGACCACCTCGTGGACCGGCGGCCGGCGTTCAGGAGCTACGCGGGCTTCGCGACGATCGTGCGCGACACGGCGAACGACGCCGACGTCTGGCGGCGTCTCGCCACCTCGTGGGCCGCGGCCGGCCGCCGCTGCGCGACCGGCGCCGTGTCGGCCTGCGGGCTCATCGCCGAGCGGTTCGATGCGGCGACGGCGATCGACCGCTACTTCGACCCGAGCGACTACCGCGCGGTGATGGTCTCCGCGCGGACGAACATGGCGCTCGACAGCACGTTCCAGGCGACGCGTCGCCGCTGCCTGGACGACGAGTCCGGCAAGGCCTGCGGCGCGATCATCCGGCGCGTCGAACCGGTGGATCCCTTCGGACCGTTCGTGCGCGGCACCATGCTCGCGAAGGCGCTCGAGATCGGCGGCCGCGGCGCGCTCGACCGGCTCGATGCGGAGCGCAGTGAGGACCCGCTGGTGCTGCTCGCCGCGGCGGCGGGGACCAGCACGGACTCGGTGCTCATCGCCTGGCGCAACGACATGCGGGATCTCGTGCGCTCGGGCCCTGACCGGCTGATCAAGCCGATCCTGTCGTCGCTCGTCTGGGCCGCCCTCCTCCTCGTCGTCGCGATGCGCAGGAGGTTCGCATGAGGCTCATCGTGCGTTGGGGCGTCGTGCCACTGTTCGCTGCCGTGCTGTTGGCCGGCCTGATCGTGCCGAAGGCAGGGCCGCGTCGCGGGGTGCAGAACGCTGTGGACTCCGCGTGGGTCGCCTACTCCGCCGCGTCGAGGGAGGCGCGCGCCGTGCGCGCACTCCGCTGGCGTGTCGAGGCGCGGGAGATCGCCCGCGGCGTCGGGCCCGTCACCGCCGCGGCGCCCGTGGTCCGCATCGCGCCCGCGGTCTCGCCGCGGGTCGCCGAAATCCTCCGCACGGCACTGCGCGAGGAACTTCGCGCAGCGGCGCCGCGGGGGAGCGCGGCACCCATCGCGCTCGTCGCCACGCTCGACACGGGCATGCGCAACGGCATGTACCGCATCACGGCAGTGCGGCCTCAGTCCGCCGGCGACCCCTGCGTCGTGATCGTCGAGACGTCGGGGCCGCACGCCGACCGCGTCTCACTGTCGGACAACCAGCGCCTGCTCGGCGTCTGCGCCTTCTACGCGGCGTTCGGCGCGAGCGGGGCCGGCATGACGGCGTTCCTCGACTCGTCGCGCTCGGCGTCGGCGCGGTACCTCGTCGCGCCGCCCGCCTACGCCGACGATCGCATCCGGTCGCTCAGCAGCCCGAACGCGTGGAGCGGCAGTGACGACATCGACGTCCTCGGCTGCCGCTCCGGCCGGCGTGACGCTTGCACGCGCTTCGCGTACGCCGACGCTGCCGGGCGCTACGTGCTCGAGGAGGACCAGCCGGCGCGGAGCGACGAGATGCAGTCGCTCGAACCGCGCGTGGCCGTGGCGTGGTCCGGTGCGGAGAATGGCCAGCTGCAGGCCGGTCTTCTCGCCGCGATCGCACGCGACATCGGCGCGGAGCGCTTCGGCGCGATCTGGCGTGGCGAGCGTTCGCTCGAGGAGGCGCTGCAGGCCGAGGGGGGGATCTCGCTGGCGCAGTGGGTCAGCGACTACGTCACGTCGCGGACGACCCGCTACGCGGCGGGTCCGGGCACCGATCCGGTCGCGACCATCTTCGGCCTCGGCCTGGCCGTCGGCCTGATGCTCGCGAGCGTCCGCTTCGCGAAGCGCCGCATGACCTGAGCGTCGGGGGACGCTCCGGTTGAAGGGAGGGGCTGGGTCCGTCGCGGATCCAGCCCCTTCCGCCCTTCGGGCCCTAGCCCCGCCGCACCAGTACCGCGCCAGCGACCACGAGCGCGATCCCGGCCAGCCGCACGAGGCTCACCGGCTGCCGTGCGATGCCGAACGCGCCGTAGTGGTCGAGCGCGATCGCCATCGCGAGCTGGCTCGCGACGCCGAGCGTGAGCATCGTCGCGACGCCGAGGCGCGGCGCGGCGTAGGCGGCGGTCGTGACGAAGACCGCGCCGCAGAAGCCGCCGCACCAGGCCCACCACGGGAGCGCGCGCGCGGCGCCTTCGGGCGCCGGAGAGCGCAGCAGCGCCGCCACGATCGCGAGCGCGGCCGTGCCGACGACGAACGACACCAGCGCGCCATTCACCGGCGAGCCGACGCCCTTCGAGAGCGCCGCGTTGAGCGGCGCCTG
>CAZIDS010000178.1:0-6469 GCA_964537945.1 uncultured Gemmatimonas sp.
GTACGGCGCGCTCGGCGTCCTCCGACCTAGGGGCGATCGAAAATTCGACGGGCGAGCTGGACATCTTCCCAGGCGGCGCGCTTGAGGTTGGGGTTCCGGAGCAGCGCGGCGGGATGGAACGTCGCGACGAGCGGGATACCGTGATAGGACTTCTCGACGCCACGGAGCTTGGTTATGCCCTCCTCCGTCTCCAACAGCGTCTGCGTCGCGAAGTTCCCCAAGGACAGGATCACCTTGGGGGAGAGCAATTCTAGCTGTTTCAGGAGGAATGGCGAGCATGCGACCACTTCGTCAGGGGTCGGGTTCCGGTTCCCGGGCGGGCGGTGCTTCAGGACGTTGCAGATGAAGACGTCCTCGCGCTTGAAGCCGATCGCGTCGAGGATCTTCGTGAGGAGGTCGCCGCTCTTGCCGACGAAGGGGCGCCCCAGCTCGTCCTCGGTCGCGCCCGGCGCCTCGCCGACGACGACGAACTTCGCCTCGGGATTCCCCTCGCCCGGGACGTGATTGAGCGCGGTGGCCGAGAGCGAGCAGCGCTTGCACGCGGCGATGCAGGCGGCGACCTCGGCGATCGACTTCGCGCTGGACAGGTCGGCGGGCATCTCGACGGGGACCGACGAGGCGTTCGCGGCAGGAGCGTCCTTCGCGGCGCGAGCGGGCGGCTTCGATGCGGCGCTCGCGGGCGGCTGCTTCGGCGCCGCGCTCGCCGGCGGTGCATCCGGCGCGCCGACGATCGAACGCCAGTCCTCGGTGACGCCCGCCGTGCGCGCCTCGCGCGGCGGCGCGTCGCTGGCACGCGCGCCCGGTGAGCCGCTCGCAGGAGTAGCCGGCGGCGCACCGCCCGCGGTGAGCACCTTCAGCGCATCCTCGACCGAGAGCGAGTCGAGCACGAACTCGCTCTCGCCCATCTCCCGCCGCTGTTCGAGGTACTGGCGCAGTCGGTCTCGGGCGTCGCTCACAGCAGCGCCTCGATGCGGTCGAGGATCAGGTCGGCGACCACGCGCTTGTGCAGCAGCTCGGTCGTCTCGCGCGAGCCGTCCTTGCCGAGGATCGTCACGCGGTTGGTGTCGTGGCCGAAGCCGGCGCCCGCCTCGCGCGCGCTGTTCGCGACGATGATGTCGAGTCCCTTCTTCTCGAGCTTCTTCGCCGCATTCTCGACGAGGTCGTCGGTCTCGAGCGCGAAGCCGACCGCGACCAGCCCTTGCTTCCGCGCGTCGCGCGTGCTGGCGAGGATGTCGGGGTTCTCGGTGAGCGCGACGTTCGGCGCCGCGCCGGTCTTCTTGATCTTCGCGCTGGCGACCTGCGCGGGCCGGAAGTCCGCCGGCGCGGCGGCCATCACGAGCACGTCGGCGCCGGCGACTTCCCGGCGCACCGCATCGGCCATCTGCTCCGTCGTCTCGACGGCGGTCGCGCAGAGGCCGCCCTCGGGCAGCTTCGCGCTCATCGGGCCGTGGATCACGACCACCTCGGCACCGCGACGCCAGGCCGCAGCCGCGAGCGAGACACCCATCTTGCCGGTCGAGTGGTTCGAGAGGTACCGCACCGGGTCGAGCGGCTCGCGCGTGGGTCCCGCGGTGACGACGACGCGCTTGCCGCGCAGTCGGCCCGGCGGCTCAAGGAGCCGGCCGGCGTGCGCGAGGATCGTGTCGGGCTCCTGCATCCGGCCCTGGCCCGCGCCCTCGTCGGGCGACGCGAGCGGGCCGGTCGCGGGATCGAGCAGGACCTTCCCCTGCTTCCGCAGCGCGGCGCAGTTCTCCTGCACGGTCGCGTTGGCCCACATCCGGTCGTTCATCGCCGGGACGATCAGCACCGGCGCGTCGGTCGCGAGCAGGCAGGCCGAGAGGAGCTCGTCGGCGTGGCCGTGCGCGGCGCGAGCGAGGAAATCCGCCGTTGCCGGCGCGACGATCACGAGCTCGGCGGCCTTCGCGAGCTTGATGTGGTCGAGCGCGTGCCCGTCACCGACGAGCACGGTGTGGACGGGGCGGCCGGTGAGCGCCTCGAACGTGACCGCCCCGATGAACTCGCGCGCCGAGCGCGTGAGCACGACGTCCACCTGCGCGCCGGCCTGCGTGAGCAGGCGGGCGAGCCACGCGGACTTGTAGCTGGCGATCCCTCCCGTGACGCCGAGGAGGATCCGCCGGCCGTCGAAGGGCCGCACGGAGCGCTCCGCGCCGGACGCGCTTACTCGCCCTTCGGGCGGCGGCGCGGCACCACGCGGTACTCGATGTCCCCGCCCGAGAGGTCCTCGAGCGCGCGGGTGGTGAGCTTCTTCTCCCCGGACTTCGAGCGGTCGCGCGGGAACTCGTTCAGCACGCGCGCGTACTTCGCGGCGACGAGCACCGAGAGGTACTTGTTCGTGGCGTGCGCGGTGACTTCGGTGGGCGTGAAGACCTGCATCGTGACCTCGATCGCTTCGTGTTGGCCTACAGCTTCGCGTTCAATCCTTCGAGGAGGTGCTTGATCACTCCCTCGACCTCCTCGCCCAGCGCGGGCAGCCGCTCGCGCTTCAGCGTCTCCTCGTCGATGATCGCGCCCACGCGGTCCACCGCGTGGTCGAGATCGTCGTTCTGCACCACGTACTGGTACCGCTCGGCGTCGAGCAGTTCCGTCCGCGCGTTGCGGAGGCGGAGCGCCAGCGCCTCGGCGCTCTCCGACTTCCGCCCCATCAGCCGCGCGACCAGCACCTCCACGCTCGGCGGGACGATGAAGATGGTCAGCGCCTCGGGAAAGGCGGCAGTCACCTGCCGCGCCCCCTGGACGTCGATGTCCATCATCACGTGCTTCCCCGCCTCCATCACCTCGCGGACCGCGCTGCGCAGGGTCCCGTAGCGGTTCCCGTGCACCTCGGCCCACTCGGCGAACTCCCCCTTCGCCGCCTTCACGTCGAACTCGTGCCGCGTGAGGAAATGGTAGTCCTTCCCGTCCTCCTCGCCGGGCCGCGGCGGGCGCGTGGTGCAGGACACCGAGTACCCCACGTCCGTCCGCCGTCCGAGCAGCCGCCGCGCGATGGTGGTCTTGCCGCCACCCGAGGGCGCCGAGAGCACGATCGGGAACGGCCCGCCGCTCACTCGAGGTTCTCCACCTGCTCGCGGATCCGCTCGAGCTCCTCCTTGATCGCGACGACGTCCTGCAGCATCGCCGCGTCGTTGGCCTTGCTGCCCGTGGTGTTCGCCTCGCGCAGCATCTCCTGCAGCAGGAAGCCGAGCCGCTTACCGACCGGCTCCGCGTCCTTGGCCTTCAGCGTCTCCCGGAAGGCGGCGATGTGCGCCGCGAACCGGTCGAGCTCCTCCCCGACGTCGAGCCGGTCGGCGAGGATCGCGATCTCCATCGCCAGCCGCTGCGGGTCCACCGCGACGCCGCCGGCCAGCTTCTCCACGTTCTGCTGCAGCCGCGTGCGCTGCATCTCCATCCGTTCCGGCGCGCGCGCCGCGATCCGTTTCACCGCCGCCTCGACGAGCGTGAGGCGATCCGCGATCACGGCCGCCAGCCGCGCCCCCTCCTGCTCCCGCATCGTCTGGAGCGCCTTCGCCGCCAGGTCCACCACCGCGACCAGTTCGGTCACGCTCCCCTCGGCGAGAGCGTCATCCTCCTTCGCCAGCTTCAGCACGTCCGGCATCCGCAGGATCGTGGCGACATCCACCTCGCCACCGACGCCGTGCGCCGCCTGCAGCCGCTTGAGCTCGGTGGCGTAGGCCCGGAACCGCTCCTCGTCCACCATCGCCGGCCGCTCCTCCGAGCGCTCGATGCGCGCGAACACGGTGAGGTGCCCTCGCGCGATCCGCTGCCGCAACGCCTCCCGGACCTCGCCTTCCCACTGCGACAGCGCGGTGGGGAGCTTGAGGCTCGGGTTGAAGAAGCGGTGATTGACCGAGCGCAACTCGACGCTGACGCGTGAGCTGCCGACGGGCCCTTCGGCCGCCCCGAATCCGGTCATGCTGCGAATCATCGTAGCCGGGTAAGTTACCGTGGTTACTGGACTTGCGCAACGGCCTTCTCAACGACGAGGATCGAAGAGCGAGGGGGAGGGAGAGAGGTCAGGCCTGAAGGAGAGGATCGAGAGACGAAGGGAGGCGGGAGCCCGCGGCACCCGCCTCCCCCTCTCCTTTCACCACTCCCGCTCACCCCTTCCCCTTCCCCTCGCTCTTCGCTCTTCCGCCGTTCAGTTCCAGAACTCCCATCGCACCCCGTACAGCTGCACGAGACGCGGCATCAGGTACCCCGGCACCGTCTCGTACACCTTCCCGGTCGCGTTCCGGTTGTACCAGAAGATGTGCGCCGAGCCGATCCGCATCTCAAGCCAGCCGCCGATGAAGCTCGCGCCCTGCGCGACCTCGGTGCCGCCGCCGCGGACGGGCACCGTCATCGCGCCGCGGTAGTCGTGGATGAGCGCGGCGGAGAGGTCGAACGTCCCGCGCCGGATCTCCTTGATGAAGTTCGACTCGAAGCGGATCTCGGTGTGCGATTCCACCACCGGGACGTAGGGCACGTCGTCCTTCCAGCGAGTGCCGCGCCACTCGAACGTGAAGCTCCCGACGAGCGGTCCGCCGAGGCTCGCCTCGAGTCCCGTGGTCGCGGGCACGTCGGCGACGGCGTAGGTCGTGTCGAAGATCGCGAGCGAGCGCAGCCGCATCGCGGAGCGCTGCACGGCTCCGACGCCGATCCACCGGCCGTAGACCTTGCCCGCGGCCTCGAGTCGCGAGACGCTTCGCGCGGGGCCACCGCCGCTCGACGCGTCCGGCGTCTGGATCCCGTGCGCCGCCGAGACGTGCAGCCAGGCGAACGGCGTGAGCACGGCGAGCGCGTCCAGGCGGCGCGTGGAGTCGGGCCCGCCGGTCTCGGCGAACGCATTGACGGCGATCCAATCGTGCTCCCACGACGCGCGCACGGACGGCGCCATCCGCGTCTCCCCGCCCTGCACGCGCATGCGCGCGGTCGCGCTCAGCCGCGCGCCCCACCGAGTCAGGCCCGCGCTCGCGACGAACTGCGTCTGCGCGCGCGAGGTGTCGGCACCGGCGGTCGAGTCGCCGGTCTCCGCATGCTTCGCCGCCGCGGCGATCGCCTGCATCCAGAAGGTGCTCGTGTCGGCGTCGCCCCACGCGGCGCGCAGGTAGCCGACCGCGTCGTTCCCCTCGAAGGTCGGGATGGCCGTGGCGGTGTACGTACCCGCGCCGACGACGTGCCGCGCGGTCGCGCGTCGCGTGCGGCCGAAGCGCGTACCGACGAGGTCCACCGTGAGCCGGCCGCGCGCGACACCCGCGCGCCCGAAGGCCGCGAGCGCGTCCCCGTCGCCGCCGGTGCGGAAGCTCGTCGTCGAGTACTGCTGCGCCGCGAGCTGCAGCACCGCGCCGCTCTGCATCCGCTTGCCGTAGAAGCCGCGGTACAGGTTCGTCTGCTCGGAACCGGTCGCGATGTCGGTGCGCGTCTGCGGCGTGGTGAGCCGTACGCGCCAGGAGCGGAGGAAGACGCGCAGCTCGGCCGCGCCGCGTTCCACCGCCACCTCCTCGAGGGTCCAGAGCTGGATCACCGACAGGTCGCGGGTGCCGCCCTCACGCGGGTCGATGGGGTCCAGCTCGACGCCGTCGAGGAACACGCGCACGCGGCCCGGCTGGCCGTACCAGCCGGTGACGGTCGGCGCGGCGATGAAGCCGGCGTTGAACACCGAGACGCCCGGCACCTGCGCGAGCAGCTCCGGCAGCGTGAACGCGCCGCTCGCGAAGAGCGCGGCGCGGTCCCAGATGGTCCGGCGGCCGCGGATCTCGGGCACGGCCGGCCGCATCGCGACCGCGATCGGCGACTTCACCGTGTCCTTCGGCACCGAGTCGGTGCGGGCGATCGGGACCGCAGGCCCCGGCGCGCCCGCGGGCGCACCGGTCGGCGAGGGCGGCGCCGGCGGCCGCGGCGTGGCGGCGGGCGGGCGCTGCTGGGCGGCGAGCGCGCCGCCCCGCGGGCCGCCGAACGGGATCGCGAGCGCGGTCGCGAGCGCGATCCCGCAGGCGGCGGTCAGTCTCAGCGCGCTCTCCCGCGCACGAACTCGACGAAGGTGCGCACCGGCGTACCGGTCGGCCCCTTCGGCATCACGACGAGATCGGATTCGGAGTACGCCGTCCCGGCGACGTCCAGGTGCACCCACGGCATTCCCTCGGCGAACTCGGCCAGGAAGGCAGCGGCGGTGATCGTCCCCGCGCCCCGCCCCCCGATGTTGCGCATGTCGGCGCAGTCGGACTTGATGAGTTCCTTGTACTCCTCGAAGAGCGGGAGTTGCCATCCGACCTCACCGCCGCGCCGGCCCGCCGCGAGCACTTCGTCGATCACGGCCTGATCGTTCCCGAGCACGCCGACGGTGGTGTTGCCGAGCGCGACGACCACCGCGCCGGTCAACGTCGCGGCATCGACGACCGCCTGCGGCTTGTAGCGCTTCGCGTTGTGGAGCACATCGGCGAGGACGAGCCGTCCCTCGGCGTCGGTGTTCTGG
>CAZIDS010000179.1:0-6448 GCA_964537945.1 uncultured Gemmatimonas sp.
TCGCCGCCGACAGCGCCGTGATGCTGCTCGACAACCGCAAGGGCGTCGAGGAGCGCACGCGGCAGCTGTTCGACGTCTGCCGACGCCGGCGCATGCCGATCTTCACCGTCGTGAACAAATGCGACCGCGTCGGCGAGGACCCGCTCAAGCTGGTCAGCGACCTCGAGGCCGAGCTCGGCATCACGGCGGTCGCCGCGCACTGGCCGATCCACCAGGACACGGCGGAGCAGGGCCAGGTCTTCGTCGGCGTCTATGACCGCCGGCGGAAGCGCGCCTTCCTGTTCGAGCGCGGCGAGCACCACGGTGCGCAGCGCGTCGAGACGCGCACCCTCGAGCTCGCGGGCCCGGGCGACCCGGTGCTCGTCGCGGCGCTTGGCGGCGACGACACCGCGCAGGCCGCCGCCGCGAAGCTCGCGCACGACATCGAGCTGCTCGACATGGCTGGGCACGAGTTCGACCCGCGGGCGATCCTCGCCGGCGAGCAGACGCCGGTCTACTTCGCGTCGGCGATCACGAACTTCGGCGTGGAGCCGTTCCTCGAGGATTTTCTCCCGCTCGCGCCGTCGCCGGTCGCTCGCGAGAGCTCGGCGGGCGCGGTCGCACCGGGGCTCGACGCGTTCACGGGCTTCGTCTTCAAGGTGCAGGCGAACATGGACCCCCGGCATCGCGACCGCATCGCGTTCCTGCGCGTCTGCTCGGGCCGGTACGCCGCCGGGCTCGAGGTCACGCACGTCCGCACCGGGAAGAGCTTCAAGCTCGCGCCGCCGCAGCAGTTCCTCGGCCGCGAGCGCGCGTTCGCCGAGGAGGCGCTGCCGGGCGACGTGGTCGGCGTGCACGACCGCGGCTCGCTCCGCATCGGCGACACGCTCGCCGCGGCCGGCGCGCCGAAGGACGGCGAGGGGAAGCTGCTCGAGTACGTCGGCATCCCGCGCTTCGCGCCGGAGCACTTCGCCCGCATCCTCTCGAAGGACCCGCTGCGGCGGAAGGCGCTCGACAAGGGACTGCGCGAGCTCACCGAGGAGGGGGCGGCGCAGGTCTTCTTCGCCGAGTCGGTGCTGGGACCGGTGCCGATCGTCGGCGCGGTGGGCCTGCTGCAGTTCGACGTGATGCTGCACCGCCTCGAGAACGAGTACGGCGCGCCGTGCACGCTCGAGAAGCTCCCCTTCCGGTATCCGCGGTGGGTCATCGGTCCGGAGAAGGAGATCGCGAAGCTCGGCGAGTCGCAGGACCTCTCGTTGCTCTACGACGCGAAGAACCATCCCGTGATCCTGTTCCGGGATGAATGGCGGCTGCGGTGGGCACTGGAGCGAGCGGAGGGGCTCGGGCTCGCGTTCTTCGAGGCCGCGCCGTAGGCCGAACCCTTTCCCGCGCGCATCCGTAACTAACGGTCGGGTCCGGCAACCGTCTGACGTCGTACGGGGTCAGACAGCGCGTCGGACCCTTCCCACCCGCTTCCGAGCCCTCAGTGCCGCTTCGCCGTCTCCTCGCCCTTGCGGGCGTGCTCCTGCTCGCCCTCGTCCCGGCGCGCGCGCAGGGGCAGAACGCCGACATCATCCGCGGCCGCGTCACCGGCCCGGACGACCAGCCGCTGTCGGGCGCGATCGTCACCGCGACGTCCGTGAGCGGCAACGTGTCGCGCCAGGCGCGCACCGGGCGCGACGGCCGCTACACGATCGTCTTCCCCGGCGGCGACGGCGACTACTTCGTGCTCGTCCAGGCGATCGGCTTCGGGCCGCGCCGCTTCCAGGTGAAGCGCACCGCCGACCAGGAGATCCTCGTCGCCGACGCGAAGCTCGCGTTCGCGGCGCAGAACCTCGACACGGTGCAGATCGCCGGCGAGCGCAACCGCGTGAACCGGAACAACAACCCGCAGGACATCTCGGGCACCGAGCGCGCGGTCAACCAGAGCAACCTCGCCGCCGACCAGCAGGGCGACCTCGCGGCGATGGCCGCGTCGCTGCCGGGCGTGCAGTTCATCCCCGGCGCCGACGGCGACCCGTCCGGCTTCTCGGTCCTCGGCCTCACGAGCGACCAGAACCAGACCACGCTCAACGGCCTCAACTCGAGCGCGAGCAACCTCCCGCGCGACGCCGCCGTGTCGAGCTCGCTCGTCACGACGCCGTATGACGTGTCGCGCGGCGGCTTCAGCGGCGGGCAGTTCAACGTGCGCTCGCGCTCCGGCTCGAACTTCATCGTCCGGTCGTCGAGCCTGAACGTCGACAACCCGATGCTGCAGTGGACCGACCCGGCGGGGCGCTCGCTCAACCAGGAGTACGGCAACCTGTCGCTCGGCGGCAGCGTCAGCGGCCCGATCCGGTTCGACAAGGCCTTCTACAACTTCTCGTACCAGGTGGGGCGCCGGCAGAACGACCTCTCGACGCTGCTGAACACCAGCGCGCTGGGGCTCCAGACGTCGGGCATCGCGCAGGACTCGGTCACGCGGCTCGTGAACATCCTCAACGCGAACGGCATCCCGGCGACGGTCGGCGGGATCCCGAGCGCGCGCACGAACGACCAGCTCCTCGTCTTCGGCGCGCTCGACTGGGCGCCGCCGGGATCGCTCACCGGCCAGGCGCTGAACGTGTCGTTCAACGCGAACGTGTCGAAGCAGGCGCCGGTGAACGGCCTCACGTCGGCGATGCCGGCGTGGAGCGGCGAACGCACCAACGGCGGCGGCGGCGTCCAGCTCCGCCACACGAACTTCTACGGGATCTTCCTCAGCGAGTCGAACATCGGCCTCACCGCGTCGCGCAACAACGGCGACCCGTACGTCGCGCTGCCCACCGGCAGCGTGCTCGTCAACTCGAGCTTCTCCGACGGCTCGAACGGCGTCAGCAGCATCGCGTTCGGCGGCAACCCGAACCTGAACACGACGCAGACGACGAACACGTTCGCGATGAACAACACGCTGAGCTGGTTCTCGCTGAACAACCGCCACCGGCTCAAGCTCACCACCGAGCTCCGCCGCGACGGCTATTCGGCCGACCAGACCGCGAACGCGCTCGGCACCTTCCGCTTCAACTCGCTCGCCGACCTCGAGAACGGCGTCCCGTCGAGCTTCACGCGCTCGCTGCTGCCGCGTACGCGCTCGTCGAGCCAGTGGGTCGCCGGCGCGTCGCTCGGTGACTCGTGGCGCGTGAACCCGGACGTGCAGCTGCAGTACGGCGTCCGCGTGGACGGCAATCATTTCAATGACACGCCGGCGGCGAACCCGGTCGTCGAGTCCACGTTCGGCGTGCGCAACGACGTCCTGCCCGACGCGTTCACGGTGAGCCCGCGCTTCGGCTTCTCGTGGACCTACGGCCAGGCGCCGCAGATCCCGGGCTTCGACGGCGCGGTGCGCGGCCCGCGCGCCGTCGTCCGCGGCGGCATCGGCGTCTTCAACAACACGCCGCAGACGCGGCTGACCGGCAACGCGCTCGACAACACCGGCCTCGCCGGCGGCATCCAGAACCTCGTCTGCACGGGCAGCGAGGCGCCGACCCCCGACTGGGCCGCCTACGGCGGCGACCTGTCACAGGTCCCGAACACCTGCGCCAGCGGCGGCTCGGTGTTCGCGAACGCCCTGCCCAACGTCTCGCTCTTCTCGCCCGACTACGTCCCGCAGCGCTCCATCCGATCGAACGTGCAGTGGAACGGGCCGATCCTCGACAACCGGTTCACGACGACGGTCGAGCTGACCTACTCGTGGAACGCGCACCAGCAGAGCTCGGTCGACCTGAACTTCAACCCGACCCAGCGCTTCACGCTCGACAACGAGGACGGGCGCCCGGTCTACGTGCAGCAGACGAGCATCTTCCCGGCCACCGGTGCGATCGCGCCCGGCGACAACCGCATCTCGACCGCGTTCAACCGCGTCTCACAGTCGGTCTCCGACCTGAACGGCATGAGCCGGCAGGTCTCGGTGCGCCTCTCGCCGACGCGCTTCAGCACCGGCCTCACGTGGAGCGTCGCGTACGTCTACTCGAGCAACAAGGAGCAGGTGCGCGGCTTCCAGAACACCGCCGCCAACCCGCTGCTCGTCGAGTGGGCCCGCGCCTCGTTCGACACGCGCCACCAGTTCAGCTACAACCTCGGCTACAACTTCTTCGACGCCGTGCGCGTGAACTGGTCGGGGAGCTTCCGCTCGGGGAACCCGTACACGCCGGTCGTCGCCGGTGACGTGAACGGCGACGGCTACTCGAACGACCGCGCCTTCGTGTTCGACCCGGCGACCGCGACCGACCCGGCCGTCGCCACCGCGATGACGGCCCTGATGGAGAGCACCGACAAGACCGCGCGCGAGTGCCTGCAGGCCCAGCTCGGCCGCATCGCCGGCCGCAACTCCTGCCAGGGCCCGTGGCTGCAGACGGCGAACCTCAGCATCTCGCTGAACCCCGTGAAGTTCCGCCTGCCGCAGCGCGCGACCGTCTCGCTCAACATCTCCAACCCGCTCGGCGCCGCCGACCTCCTGCTCCACGGCGAGGACGGCATCAAGGGCTGGGGCCAGGCCCGCACGCCCGACCAGACGCTGCTCTACGTGCGCGGCTTCGACTCGGGCACCAACCGCTTCCGCTACGACGTCAACCAGCGCTTCGGCAACACGAGCCCGCAGCTCTCGGCCATCCGCGCGCCGGTGGCGATCACGCTGCAGTTCCGCTTCGACCTCGCGCCGACGCGCGAACGCCAGCTGCTCCTCCAGACGCTCGACCGCGGCCGCACGCACGACGGCAACAAGGCGCCCGAGGTCCAGCTCAAGAACCAGTACGGCAACGCCGGCCTGCCGAACCCGATGGCGACGCTGCTGCGCTCGGCCGACACGCTCAAGCTCACGACCGCGCAGGCCGACAGCCTCGCGACGATGAATCGCTGGTACCTCATCCGCCTCGACTCGATCTGGTCGCCGGTGGCGAAGGAATTCGCGGCGCTGCCGGTCGCGTACGACCGCGAGGCGGTGTTCGAGCGCTACACCAAGGCGCGTCAGGCCTCGGTGGACCTGCTCCTCCGGCTCGAGCCGAGGCTGAACGCGCTGCTCACGCGCGAGCAGAAGCGGAAGCTCCCGGCCTTCATCGCGAGCTACCTCGACAAGCGGTTCCTCAAGTCGGTCCGCAACGGGACCGCCGGCACCGGCTTCGGCGTGCCCGGCGGCTTCGACGTCGGCATGATCGGCGGCGGTGGACCCGCGATCGAGATCCGACGGTAGACTTCCATACCACACCTGCAGGGAATCCCATGAACCGCCCGACCTACCTCGCGCTCGCCGCCCTCGCGCTCCTCGCGCCACGGGCCCACGCGCAGCAGTCCCAGCAGAAGCTCCCGCCGGTGCGCCCCATCGGCCCCGTGATCGCGCGCTCGGACGAGCAGATGCGCGCCGTCTCGACCGCCGTGCCGCTCCCCGGCGGCAAGGTGCTCGTGAACGACATCCTGATGCGCCGGGTGATCCTGTTCGACTCGACGCTCAAGCTGGTCACCGTCGTCGCCGACTCCTCGAGCGCGACCGCGAACGCCTACGGCGCGCGCGGCGGCGGTCTCATCGGCTACGGCGGCGACTCGGCCCTGTTCATCGACCCCGCGTCGCTGTCGATGATGGTGATCAACGCGAACGGCGAGCTGACCACCGTGCGCGCGGTGCCGCGCGCGAACGAGATCGGCCTCCTCGCCGGCGGCCCCAACGGGCGGCCGGGCTTCGACCCCCAAGGCCGCCTCGTCTATCGTGGCGCGGCGCAGGGGCGCCGTGCCGGCGGTGACGGGGCGCGCGGCGGCGGTGACGGTCAGCGCGGCGGACGACCCGGCGCCGCCGGCGGGCAGGGTCAGCAGGGCGACCGCGCGCAGCAGCGCCGCGAGGTGATGACCGGCCCCGGCGGGATGTCGTTCCAGTTGCCGGAGCAGCCTGATTCCGCCCCGATCGTCCGCGTCGACATGTCCACGCGCGCGCTCGACACCGTCGCGACCTTCAAGATCCCGAAGATCGACATCAAGGTCACGCAGAACGCCGATGGCCGTCCGAACATCCAGACGACCATCAACCCGATGCCGAACATCGACGACTGGGCGCTCCTCAGCGACGGCACGATCGCGCTCGTGCGCGGCCACGACTTCCACGTCGACTGGCGCAAGCCGGACGGCTCAGTCGTCGCGGGGCCGAAGCTGCCGTTCGAGTGGCAGCGCCTCAGCGACGACGACAAGGCGATGGTCGTCGACAGCGCCCGCGCCGCGATCGAGAAGCAGCGCGCCGAGGCCCAGCGGATGATGAACCAGGCGGGCGGCCCCGTGCAGTTCATGCAGCAGGGCGGCGGCGAGCGCATCATGGTCATGGGCGGCGGCGGCGCACCGCCGCAGCGCGGCGCGGCCCCGGCCGGCGGCGCGGCCGCGGCGGCGCCCGCGGGCGCGGCGCCCGCCGGCCCCAATGCGGCCGGCGGGGGCCCGGGCGGCCCCGGCGGCTTCCAGATCCCGCCGATCAACATGATCG
>CAZIDS010000180.1:0-6427 GCA_964537945.1 uncultured Gemmatimonas sp.
GAGGCACGCCCAGTCGGCGATCGCCCACTCGGGCCGGTTCTCCGACATGATCCCCACGCGGTCGCCGCGCTGCACGCCGATGGCGCCGAGCCCGAGCGAGACGCGCCGCGCGCGGCGCAGCACGTCGGCGTGCGAGAGCGGCACGTACTTCCCGTCCTTCTTGTACTGGTAGGCGTCCGGCGCGGCGAAGCGTTCCACCGACTCGAAGAAGATCGCGTTCAGCGTCGTCGGGGCGGGGCGGGGACCACCGGAGGCTTGCATCGCGGGACCGTGGGGCAGGGGTGGATGCGCGGACGACGCGGCGCCGGAGAAGCTACTGCGGGGCGACCCGGAGCACGAACCGCACCGGGCTGCCGGCCACCGCGACGCCGTGCCGCCTCACCTCGGCGAGCACGATGAAGCTGTCGATGGCCGTCGCCAGCCGCGGCCCGAAGACGCGCAGCCGCCGCCCCGAGGAGCCGTCGGTGCCGGTCGTGTCCACCGCGCGCCGCGCGCCGGTCGTGGACTGCAGCACGACCCACGCGGTGTCGGCGTTCGAGAGTGTGTCGCTGCCGTGCACCGTGCGCCAGCGGACGAGCCAGCCGCCGACGCCGGGGCCGAAGTCGGTCGAATCGGCCGAGACGAGCCGGATGCGCATCTCCTCGGCCAGGTTCGACGCCGCGTCGGGGACGGCGTAGAGGAGCGTGTCGCGCACCGCGCTCATCGCGAAGACCGAGTCGGGCCGGCGCGTGACGCGCACGGTGCGGTCGTCGGTCTGCAGGCCGCCCACGATCGCGACGACTCGCACCGTGCCGTCGCGGCGCCCGGTGGAGCGCAGGAATCCCGCCGCGTCGATCGCGACGCCGGTGTCGAGCGTGACGAACTGGAACGCGGCGCCGGTGATCAGGTGCCCTGACGCGTCATATGCGCTCGCGCGCAGCGGCGCGGCGGCGCCCGTCGAGTCGCGCATCGTGTCGCCGGCGATCAGCGACGGCCACGGGATGCCGTCGAACTCGAGGTAGGAGATCCCGTCCACGCCGGTGCCGAGGTCCACGCAGGCGCCGGCGGCGAACGCGAGCGCGGCCGCGCCGAGCGCCAGCCGCCCGCGCCGGCGGCGAGGGCCCGCGGCCGTCACAGCCCCAGCCGCTCGGCGAGCCGCGTGGCGAGGTTGACGTACGCCTGCGACGCCGCGTCGGCGGGATTGCGCACGACGACCGGCTGCCCCGCGGCGAACGACTCGGCGACCGCGTGCGTGCGCGGCACGACGAGGTCGAGCATCAGGTGCGCCGGGACCTTCTCGCGGATGTAGTTCGCCGTGGTCTCGCAGGCGGGGTTCCCCTCCTCGTACATCGTAAGGAGGATGCCGTCGAAGACGAGGCGCTCGTGGGTGGTCACGATGTCCTGTACCCCGCGGAGGATCTGCGGGGTCGTCTGCAGCGCGAGCGGCTCGGCCTGGAGCGGGATCAGCACGCGGTCGGACGCGGCCAGTGTCGCGCGTGTGACCGGGCCGAGGCCCGGCGGCGTGTCGACGACGACGATATCGCACCGCTCGCCCGCCGCGCCGAGCATCCGCGCGAGGAGGTCGCTCGACGCGATCTGCTCGCCGTAGCGCGTGTGGTCCGCCTCGTCGGTCACGCTGCCCGCGAGCATGACGCGGAGCCACGGGAGCGAGGTCGGCAGGAGCACCTCGCGCAGCTCGCGCTCGCCCGAGAGGTGGTCGGCGAAACCGTAGGTGGGGTGGCCGCGGCGGAGGCCGGCGCCGAAGCGCACCGAGCCTTGCGGGTCGACGTCCACGAGGAGGGTCTTGAGGCCGCGGCGCGCGAAGGCGGCGGCGAGGTTCACGGCGGTCGTCGTCTTGCCGACGCCGCCCTTCTGGCTCACGATCGCGAGGACGGTCCCCACGTCACTCCCCTGATGGCGGCGCCCCGTCAGCCGGGGCGCGGAGTTGGTCGAGCGTGCCCTGCGCGTGGGCGATCCAGCGCGCGGCGTCGGGTCCTTCGGGCGGATGGGCGAGGAAGGCGGAGAGGTGCTTCACCGCGCCCGTCGCGTCGCCGCGCTTGATGAGCAGGAAGGCGAGCCCGTAATGCGCGCCGCTCAGCGACGGGTCGAGCTCGAGCGCCTTGCGGTAGGCCCGGATGGCCTCCTCGACGCGCCCGATCTTCGTGAGCGCGATCGCCATGTTCTGCAGGATCTTGAGGTCGTTGGGGCGCTCGCGCAGTGCGAGCCGGTAGCTCGTCACCGCCGCGTCGAAATCGCCCTGACGCTCCAGCACCAGCGCCTCGTTCAGATAGTCGAGGCGCTGCCGGTGCTGCGCTGACTCGGAACGGCCGCCGAAGAGGCGGTCCCAGAAGGACATGTCGTGGCTGGGAGGGCGTGTATCCCGCTCAAGCTATGGATGGGGGGGACCCCCGGCAACTCATTCCGCCCGAGTGTCGGAACACCTAGCTTGCCCTCGTACCCCACACGCGCGGGAAGCCCGCGAGGACGCCCCGATGCCGCCCCGCAAGAAGCCGTCGGTGCCCGTCCGCGACACGCTGCACGTGGACTGGCCGATCTTCGGCGAACTGTCGCGCGCGCTCGCGCTGAAGGTCTCGAAGGTCTTCGACCCCGAGATCGTCGTCGGCGTCGCGACGGCGGGCGTCGTGCCGGGCGCCGTCGTCGCCGCGATGCTCGACCGTCCCTTCCACTCGATCATCGTGAGCCGCCGCTACCGCTCGAGCGCGGTGCGCGAGACGCCCGCCGTGCTCTCCGCGGCACCGCCCGAGGTGATCGGCAAGCGCGTGCTCATCGTCGACGAGACCTGCAACGCAGGCGACACCCTGCGGCTCGCGAAGGCCGCGATCGTGAACGCGGGCGCGGCGGAGGTGCGCACCGCAGTCTCGTTCCAGACGGGTCCCTACAAGCCCGATTTCCGCGCGCTCGAGACCGAGAGCACCATCGTGCTGCCATGGGACCGCGAGACGATCGTGGACGGGACGCTGCGGCCGAACCCCAAGTACGGGCCGGACGGCGGGTATTGAGGGGTAATACCAGACGGCCGCAGCGGGCGGCCGCCGTCCCCACACCAGGAGCTCCCGTGCCGGACCATCATCGCACCACCGCGGGCCGCGCCATGCGCGCCGCCGCGCTCGCCGCGTTCGTCCTCGCCACCGCGTCCTGCGACGGCTACGGATCCGGCGGCACGACGGGCCCGGTGCCCGCGGACGAGGTCAGCGTCCGCAACAACACCTTCTCGCCGGGCAACCGCACCGTCGCTGCAGGAACGACCGTGACCTTCCGCTGGGCGAACGGCGCGGCGATGCACAACGTCACCTTCGACGACGGGCCGGCCTCGGCGAACCAGTCGACCGGGACCTACACGCGCACGTTCAACAACGCGGGGTCCTTCCCGTACCACTGCACGATCCACGGCGCCGGCATGTCCGGCACGGTCACGGTGCAGTAGGGGCGATCCGCCCCGTCAGCCGAGCTCATTGAGGGCGACGTCGTACGTCACGCCCTCGGTGAGCCGCTGGTAGACATGGCCGAGCACCTCGGGGCTGCCGAGCAGGAAGCGGCAGCGCGTGCCACCGTTCGAGCGGCACTCGACCTCCATGCACCCGAGCTGGCCGTCGGCCACGCGGCCGAAGAAGTCGGCGAGCATCCCGGCCGAGTAGTAGCAGGAGGGATACGGCATCCCGGCCGCGGGGTCCGACTCCGACCATTCGTCGCAATCGAACGCGACGGCCACGTCCTTCACCGGCGTGATCGTCACGGTGCCCCAGCCGGCCTGGGCGAAGAACTCGGCGGCCGACGCCTGGAAGCGGCTGAGCGGCAGCGACTCGGGTGCGCCGACGCCCTTCGCGACGCACCACTCCCTGAAGGCGCCGAAGACCGACTCGCCGCCGGCGTATCCGGCCTCCTGCAGCACGTTGGCGAAGCCGTCGCCGAGGTCGCGCACGAGGGCGGCGCGCAGCGCGCGCAGCGACGCGTGCGGCACGGCGGAGAGCGAGGCGGGGTTCACGGAGGGGTTCGGCATCGTCCCGGAAGATAGGGTCAGAGCCCGAGCTTCGCCTTCAAGCCGGCCTCGTCGAGGATCTCAACGCCCAGTTGCTGCGCCTTCTCGAGCTTGCTCCCCGCCTCGTCGCCGGCGACCACGAAGTCGGTCGCCTTCGAGACGGAGCTGGTCACCTTGCCGCCGGCGTTCTCGATCAGCTCGGTCGCCTGCTGGCGCGAGAGCGTGGGCAGGGTCCCGGTGAGGACGATCTTCATCCCCTTGAAGACACCGTCGGCGGCGGCGGCGTGGGGCTCGTCGGTGCGCACGCCGGCGGAGGCGAGCCGGTCGAGGATCGACGTCGCCGCGGGGTCGTGCAGGAACGCGTGCACCGATTCGGCCATCGTGCGGCCGACGCCGTGGAGCGCCTCGATCTCATCCACCGTCGCGGCGCGCAGCGCGTCGAGCGTGCCGAAGCTGCGCGCGAGCAGCTTCGCGTTCTCGGAGCCGACGTGCCGGATGCCGACCGCGTTGAGCAGCCGCGCGAGCGGCTGCTGCTTCGACGCCTCGATCGCGGCGATGAGCGCCTCGGCGCTCTTCTCGGCGAAGCGCTCGAGACCGACGAGCTGGTCGGCGGTGAGGGCGTAGATGTCGGCCGCGTCGTTCACGAGTCCGGCGGCGATGAGCTGCTCGAGCCGCTCGTAGCCGAGCCCGCGGATGTCCATGCAGTCGCGCGCCACGAAGTAGGCGAGCGCCTCGAGGCGGCGGCCGGGGCAGGCGACGTTGGGGCAGTAGGTCGCCACCTCCTCCTCGTCGCGTCGTGCCGGCGTGCCGCACACCGGGCAGGCGGCCGGCGTGCCCACCACGCGTTCACCGCCGGTGCGCTTCTCGGGGATCGGCCCGAGGATCTGCGGGATCACCTCGCCGGCGCGCTTCACGAGCACGCGGTCGCCGACGCGCAGGTCCTTCTCGGCGACGAGCTCGAAGTTGTGCAGCGTCGCGTAGTTGATGGTCGCGCCGCCCACCTCCACCGGCTCGAGCACCGCGCGCGGCGTGAGCGCGCCCGTGCGCCCGACCTGCACCTCGATGTCGAGCAGCGTCGTCTCGGCGATGTCGGGCGCGAACTTCCGCGCGATCGCCCAGCGAGGCACGCGGCCGCTGACGACGCCGAGCTCCGCCTGCAGCGAGAGCTGGTTCACCTTCACCACGCCGCCGTCGATCGCGAAGGGGAGGGCGGGACGGATCGTCGTCTCGAGTTCGCGCGCCCACGCATGCACGTCGTCGAGCGACGCGCAGCGGCGCCGGTGCGGCGCGACCGGGATCCCCCAGCCCGCCAGCGTCTCGAGCAGCTCCCACTGCGTCTTGAACGGCAGGGGTGTGTTGCCGGGGACGGCGAACGCGTAGCCGTAGAAGCGCAACGGCTTCTTCGCCGTCTCGCGCGGGTCCTTCTGCCGCAGCGCGCCGGCGGCCGAGTTGCGCGGGTTCGCGAGCACCTCCTCGCCGGCCCTCGCGCGGTCGGCGTTCATCCGCTCGAACGCGTCGAAGGTCATGTAGACCTCGCCGCGCAGCTCGATCACCTCCGGCCAGCCGCGGCCGTCGAGGTGGCGCGGGATGTCGGCGACGGTGCGCGCGTTCTCGGTGACGTTCTCGCCGACGGTGCCGTTGCCGCGGGTCGCCGCGGTGGTGAGGACGCCGTTGGTGTAGGTGAGCGAGACGGCTGCGCCGTCGATCTTCAGCTCGCAGCAGTACCCGTCCTGCGTGACGCCGCCGCCGACGAGCCGCGCGAGGCGCTGCTCCCACTCCGCGAGCTCGCCGTCGTCGAACGCATTGTCGAGCGACGCCATCGGCACGAGGTGCGTGTGCTTCGCGAGGTGCGACTCGCCGACGCTGGCGCCGACCCGCGCGGTGGGGGAGTCGGGGTCGCGCAGCCCGGGATGATCGCGCTCGAGCGCCTGGAGCTCACGGAAGAGCTTGTCGTAGGCGAGGTCGGAGAGCGACGGCTTGTCGAGCACGTAGTACTCGTGCGACGCCCGCGCGAGGCGCTCGCGCAGCTCGGCGGCCCGCGCCGCGGCGGCCGCCGGCGGGACGTGGCCGGGGGTTGATTCGTCTCTCAGGGATGGCACTCGTTGAACGTTGACGCGGTCCGTGAGGTGGGTCAATGACGGTCGTCGAACTGATCGAACGCAAGCGGGACGGCGGGACGCTCTCCCCCCAGGAGTGGCGCGACCTGATGACGCAGTACGCCGCCGGTGACGTGCCCGACTACCAGATGGCCGCGATGGCGATGGCCGTCTACTTCCGCGGGATGGATGACGGCGAGACCGAGGCGCTCACGACCGCGATGCTCGAGAGCGGGCGGATGCTCGACCTCGCGCACCTCAAGGCCCCGCGCGTGGACAAGCACTCCACCGGCGGCGTCGGCGACAAGGTCTCGATCGTGCTGGCGCCGCTCGTGGCGGCCTGCGGCGTCGCGGT
>CAZIDS010000181.1:0-6370 GCA_964537945.1 uncultured Gemmatimonas sp.
AGGCCGTCGGGCCCCGCCCCGCGCAGGATCCGCAGCACGTTGTACTGCGGCTGCGAGATCCCGAACGGCTCGAGCTTCTGGTTCACGGCGCGCTTGATGAGGGCCGCCGTCCGCAGCACCGAGACGAGCGCCTCCTCGGCCGGCCCCGACCAGGGGCGGACCTGCTTGATCTCGTCGGAGAGGGAGCGGGGGGACTTCGCCATGCCAAGAAGCTAGAACCCGATGATCGCGGTGGCGAGCAGGGTCCGGGTCGCGATCGGGAAGAGATAACGCGTCGTGCCGTCGGTGTAGCCGCCAGCCGAGGCCTTGGTGTCGAGCAGGTTCTGCACCTGCACGCGGATCATCGTGCCAAGGAACGGGATGCCGACGCCGAGGTCCACCATCGTGAAGTCCGGGATCGTGAGGTCCTTGTTGCCGTCGTTCGCGAGGTACGACCGCCCCACGTGACGGAGGCCGAGCACGACCTCGCCGTCGCCCTGGTGCCGGGTAAGCTGCCCGTTCACGACGAGCCCGGGCGAGAGCAGCGGCGGCACGTCACGATAGGTGATCGCGTTCGCCTCATCCTGATACTCCGCGATCCGCGCCCGCATCACCATCGCGTTCCCGCTCACCGACCACTTGTAGTTCACCCGCATCGCGCCCTCGGCCTCGATGCCGATGCGGCTGGAGCGTGGGACGTTCTTGCGGAGCGGGCTGCCGGTGATCGCGACCTGCCCGATCGGCGCGATCTCGTCGCGGAAGCGCATCGCGAAGAGGTTGACGGTGAAGGTGCCGCGGGCGCGGGTCAGCCGCGCCCCCGCCTCGATGTCGAGGAGCCGTTCCGGCCGCACGCGATCCATCGGCAGCACCTCCGCGGCCGTCGCGCTGTCGAGGTCGTCGGCGCCGGCGAAGAGGTCCGTGCGCGCGGGCTCGCGCGACGATTGACCCGCCGAGGCGAAGAGCTCGACGATCGGCGTCGCGCGCCACGTCACGCCGAGCTTCGGGTTCACGAAGAGCCAGTCGATCGCGGGCTCGCCGATCGGCGTCCCCGCTGTGGGCTCGTACTGGAAGGCGGCGCGGCGGAGCTGGAGGTCGGCCTGCCAGTCGACGGGACCGCGCGTGAGCGTGACCTTGCCGAACGCGCTCTGCTCCTGCTTCCGGCCCGAGTTGAAGTAGACGTAGCCCGGGTCGGCGGCGTCGTACTTGAGCGAATGGTCGCGGCGGTACGTGCTCACGTGGGCGCCGGTCGCGATCGCGAGTCCCGGTCGCTCCCACGTGAGCGTCGAGAGCACGCCGACCCAGTTGTGGTGCAGCCCGAAGTTCCACAGCTCGGGCGCGACGTTGACGGCGTACGCGCCGCCGGCGCCGTTCCTGTAGACGGTAGTGGTGAGCCGCGCCCGCTCGGTGAGCGAGCGCGTCCACTGCAGGCTCGCCATCTCCTGGTGGAAGTCGTCGCGCTCGGCCCCGGACATGGGGTTGGTGCGCCGGTTGAGCGCGATCTCGTCCTCGCTCGCCGCGTAGTAGGCGAGCTGCATCCGCGAGCGGCCGGCGAAGCCGGTGAACTTCACCGCGTCGCGCGCGCCGAACCAGCCGGCGCTGAGGAAGCCGGAATGGGCGCGGTTGCCCGAGTGCATGCGATAGCCGCTGGTCTCCTGCGCCGAGACGCGGCCGTAGCCGGCGAAGCCGCGATGGAGGCCCGTGGTGCGCTCGAGGCTCGCGCGCTTCGTTCCCCAGTCGCCGAGCGTCAGTTGCAGCTCGTTCGCCTCGCGCGCGGTCGCGATCGGCACCGACTCGAAGTTGAGCGAGCCCGCGAACGGCGCCGTGCCGAAGGCGCTCGCGCCGACGCCGCGCTGCACCGTCACCGACTGCATCGAGTTCATGAAGTCGGGGACGTTCGAGAAGTAGAGGACCTGGTCCTCGGGATCGTTCAGCGGGACGCCGTCGACCGAGATCGAGAGCCGCGTCTGGTCGATTCCCCGCAGGCGCAGCGAGCTGTAGCCCGAGTAGCCGCCGGCATCGGATGCGGTGGTGACGCCGGTGAGGGTGGTGAGCGCCAGCGGCGCGTCCTGTCCGGCGTTGCGGCGCTCGATCTCGGTGCGATCGAGCGTCGTGCGCGAGGTGGGCGCTGCGGTGCCGGCGCGCGTGGCGCGCACGACGACGGCCTCGAGCGTGTCGCGGCGGGCCGAGTCCGGACGCGCGACCTGGGCCTGCAGCGAGGCTGAGGGCAGCAAGGACAAGGCTGCAAGTACGACGGCGGACTTCATGACCGGATGCCTCGCGAGGAGAAGGTGTCCGGAGTGACGGTCCTCGACGAGCGCGCGGGGCCAGAACGACGAAGGCCACGCACACCCGGCGAGCGGGTGGCGTGGCCCAGGCGCGCGGCAACGACACTCGCCGCACTCCCTACGCCGGTGTTGACCGGGTCAGGTTCCAAGGGACTTTCTCAACCCCGCGTTCGCGGAGTACCCCTGGCGGCTGTGCGGAAGGAATAGCCGCTCCGCGTCCGGTGCGCAACATCGCCTGCGCAACATCGCCGCGCCCGGCGCGTAGATTCGCCATATGCGAATCCTCCGCGTCCTCGCCCTGCTCGCCCCTCTCGCCGTGCCCGCTGCGGCGGCCGCCGCCCAGTCCGCGTCGCCCACCGCGCCGCTCCACAAGCTCGTCGCCGACCGCTACGTCGGCGATTCGGCCTTCCGGACGGTCGCGTTCCTCGACCAGTTCGTGCGCTGGCCGGGCAACCGCGGCTTCGACGCCTCGATCGCGCACATCGTCGAGCGGCTCGAGGCGGCCGGCTACGTCCGCGAGGACCGCGCCGCAGGGACCGACCTCCTCACCTACCGAGTCGAGCGCTACCCGATGCAGCAGCCGGCGTGGGAGCCGCTCGACGCCCGCGTCGAGCTCGTCGGCGAGGCGGCGCCGCTGCTCGCCTTCGCGACCAACCGGAACATGCTCAACAGCGGCTCGAACGCGACGCCCGCGGGCGGCGTGACCGCGGAGGTCGTCGACGTCGGGCGCGGCACCGCCGCCGAGCTCGACAAGGTGGACGTGCGCGGGAAGATCGTCCTCGCCGCGGCCGGCGCGGGCCGCGTCTTCGCCGAGGCCGTGCAGAAGCGCGGCGCGGTCGGGGTGCTCGGCTTCGCCCTCCCGGCGTATCTGCAGCCGTCGAAGCACGTGCACTCGATCCAGTTCGGCTCGGTGCCGCGTGACAGCGCCGGCCGCGGCTGGGGCATCCAGCTCTCGTACGCCGCGAACGAGCGGCTCCGCGCCGCGATGGCGCGGGCCGCGCAGGCGGGCACACCGCTGCGGCTCAAGGTCGTCACCGACGTGAAGTGGACGCCGAACGCGGTCGAACAGGCCGTCGTCGCCGAGGTGCGCGGCAGCCGATTCCCGGCCGAGCGCTTCGTGTTCAGTGCGCACGTGCAGGAGCCCGGCGCGAACGACAACGCGTCAGGCGTCGGCGCGCAGGTGGAGATGGCGCGCGTCGCCGCGGCACTGGTGCGCGAGCGGCGCGTCGCGCCGGCCCGCACGATCACGTTCCTCTGGGGTCTCGAGATCCGCAGCACCGACCGCTACATCACGCAGGACTCCGTGCGGGCGCGCGGCATCCGCTGGGGGCTCTCGCTCGACATGGTCGGCGAGGACACGCGGAAGACCGGCGGCACCTTCCTCATCGAGAAGATGCCGGACCCGTCGGCGATCTGGACGCGCGGCGACGAGAAGCATACGGAATGGGGCGGCAGCCCGATCACGAAGGCCGAGCTCACGCCGCACTACTTCAATGACCTCGTGCTCGGCCGCGCCCTCGAGCAGGCCGCGACCAACGGCTGGGTGGTGCGCACGAACCCGTTCGAGGGCGGCAGCGACCACACGCCCTTCCTCAAGGCGAAGAAGCCCGGGCTCCTGCTCTGGCACTTCACTGACGAGTTCTATCATACGGATGGCGACCGCATCGACATGGTCTCGCCCGACGAACTGCGCAACGTCGGCATCACGGCGCTCGTCACGGCGCTCGCGATGACCACGGCCGATGGCGCGCTCACGCGGCGGCTGATCGACGAGATCGTGGCGGCGGCCGAGGGGCGTGCGACGACGGAGGGCCGCCTGAGCCTGGCCGAGGTGCGCGCGGGCAAGCCGCGCGCCGCCGAGCTCGACATCCTCGCGACCTGGTCGAGCTGGTACGTCGATGCGCTCGGCCACTTCACGGAAGTCGAGCTGGGCGGACCGAGCGCCGCGACGACGGAATCGATCGCGCGGGCCCAGGACCGCGTGCGGAAAGCATTCACCGCGGCGGCGTCAGCTATTCCCTGACCGGCTGTTGCTGTTCTTGGCACCGTTCAAGTGCACTGCGCGGACACCGATACTCTCTGCAAATCTTCCAGAGAGTCGTAGATGCCGCACAAGGCCGCGAAGGCCGTCCGCGAGGCACGAGTGCCTTGGCCGGACCGCTGGCTGCTTGATGCCATGCGCGAACAGGGGCACGCGGCGGTCGAAGCGCTCCGCCCCGCCGCGACGGCATGGGAATCGCTCGAGGCCGCGGGGGCGACCGCGCAGGAACTGCTCGCGGTCGCGCGTGCGCTCAGCGGCTGCAGCGAAGCCGACCTGACCGTCGTCTCCCGTGCGCAGGCGGACCTGCTCTCGCTCACCTTCGCGCGGCGCTACTCGGTGGTGCCGGTCCGCGAGGACGGCACGCTGCTCGAGGTCGCGACCGCGAACCCGCTCGCGCCGCACCTGGAGCGCGACCTCTCGTTCGCGTGCGGCCGGCCCGTGCGCATCACCGTCGCCCCCCCGGCGGCGATGCGCGCCGCTCACGACCGCGTCTACGGCGCACGCGTCACCGGCTCCGTCGTCGCGATCCATCGCCTGGAATGGGTCGTGAAGGAAGGGCCCTCGGGCCCGCGCACTGCGCCGTCGCGCGGCACGGTCGTCGAGGCGCTCGACCGCTTCATCGCCGACGCGCTCGACCAGCGCGCAAGTGACGTGCACTTCGAGCCGAAGGACGACGACCTCCTCGTGCGCTTCCGCGTGGACGGCGTGCTGCACGACGTCGCGCGCGTGGGCGCCGACGTCGCGCCACTCGTGATGAGCCGGCTCAAGATCCTCGCCGGCCTCGACATCGCCGACCGCCGTCGCCCGCAGGACGGGCGCGCCAGCACGAGGTTCGACGGCCGCAACGTGGACCTCCGTGTCTCGACCCTCCCTCTCGGCGACCGCTATGAGAAGGCGGTCGTCCGCCTGCTCGACGCGAAGCACGCGACGCACGGCCTCGGCTCCCTCGGCTTCCTCCCCGGCGAGGGCCATCGCGTCGACCAGCTGCTCGGCCAGAACGAGGGGATGGTCCTCGTCACCGGCCCCACCGGCTCGGGCAAGACGACGACGCTCTACGCCGCCATCGAGCACTCGCGCTCGCCGGAGACGAACATCGTCACCGTCGAGGACCCGATCGAGTACCACCTCGACGGCATCAACCAGGTGCAGGTGAACGAGCGCTCGGGCCTCTCGTTCGCGTCGGCGCTGCGGTCGATCGTGCGCCAGGACCCGGACGTGATCCTCGTCGGCGAGATCCGCGACTCGGAGACCGCGGGCATCGCGATCAAGGCCGGCCTGACGGGCCATCTCGTGCTGTCGACGCTCCACACGATCGACGCGCCGTCGGCGATCGGGCGGCTCAGCGACATCGGCGTGGACATGGGCGCGCTCTCGGGCGCGCTGAAGGGCGTGATCGCGCAGCGGCTCGTGCGCCGGCTCTGCGAGAGCTGCGCGAAGCCGGTCGCGCTCACCGAACTCCCGGCCCCGCAGCAGCTGATGCTGATGGGCCGCAAGACCGACAAGCTCCGCAAGGCGGTGGGCTGCGAAGCCTGCCGCGGGACCGGCTACCGGGGCCGGATGGTCGTCGCCGAGGTGCTCGTGGTCTCGGACGAGATGCGGAGCGCGATCGCGCGCCGCGCCGACCGGATCGAGATGCGTGACCTCGCGCTGAAGGCCGGCATGGTGACGATGTGGGAGGGCGGGCTGCGTCGCGTGATCGATGGGCTGACCGCGCTCCCCGAACTGCTCGACAACGTCCCCGCGCCAGTGGCCGAGATGGGTGCGGAGCAGACTGACGTGGACGCGGTGGTCGCGCGGATGCTCGGGAGAGCGAGCGCGCCGTCAGGGCTCGCGGCCGTCGCGGCTCCGAGTCCGGCCTCGAGCGCTGCGGCCCTCGCCGCGGCCCCTCCCGCGGTCCCCGCCGCAGCTCGGCCCCCCGTCCTCGCGGCACGCCCGACGCGAGCGCTTCCGGCGGACGCGCCGCGCGTGCTCGTCGTGCACGATGGCCGCGAGGAGCGCCGCGCGCTGCGTGACGCGCTCGAGGACGCCGGCTGCGCGGTGATCGAAGCGGCCGACGGCGAGGCCG
>CAZIDS010000182.1:0-6356 GCA_964537945.1 uncultured Gemmatimonas sp.
ACGTGATGTTCAAAATATTAGTATTATAATTATAGCACATGATAATGGTTGCATTTACAAGCACGTCCCGATCGGCTATCACGGCCGCGCGTCGTCGCTGGTGCCGAGCGGCACGGCGGTGCGCCGGCCGTCCGGGCAGGCCTCGGCGAAGCCCGAGGGGCCGCCATCGTTCGGCCCGAGCGCGCGGATGGACTACGAGCTCGAGGTCGGCGCCTTCGTCGCCGGCGGGAACGCCCTCGGCGAGCCGATCGCGCTGGCGGACGCGGAGCGGCACCTGGCCGGCCTCGTGCTGGTGAACGACTGGTCGGCGCGCGACATCCAGGCGTGGGAGTACCAGCCGCTCGGGCCCTTCCTCGCGAAGAACTTCGCGACGACGGTGTCGCCGTGGGTCGTGACGCTCGACGCGCTGGCGCCGTTCCGTGTGCCGGCGCGTGTGCGCGACGCCGGCGACCCGGCGCCGCTGCCGTACCTCGCCGACGCGGCGAACGAATCGCGCGGCGGCGTCGCGATCACGCTCGAGGTGTGGCTGCGCACCGCGCAGATGCGCGAGCGCGGGCTGGGCGCCGAGCGGCTCAGTCACGGCGACTTCGGGCGGATGTACTGGACGATGGCGCAGATGCTCACGCATCACGCCAGCAACGGCTGCAACCTGCGCGCGGGCGACCTGCTCGCGAGCGGCACGGTGTCGGGGCCGGAGCGGTCGATGCGCGGCTGCCTGCTCGAGCTGGCCAAGCGCGGCAGCGAGCCGGTGACGCTCCCCACCGGCGAGACGCGCAGCTTCCTCGCCGACGGCGACGAGGTGATCCTGCGCGGCTGGTGCGAGGCGCCGGGCGCGGTGCGGATCGGGTTCGGCGAATGCCGTGGGACACTCCTGGAGGCACGATGATGCGCAGACTCCTCGCCGCCGCACTGTTCGCGGCACCCCAGCTCCTCGCCGCGCAGGGCGGCACCGACATCTTCGTCGCGACCTTCAGCGACGTCGCGGGCAAGGTGAGCGTCGGGCGGCCGGCGAACGTGACGCGCCGTGCCGGCTACGACAACCAGCCGGCATTCACGCGGGACGGCTCGGCGATCCTCTTCACGCGCATGCCCGCGCCCGGCGCGGCCCCCGACATCTGGCGCGTGCCCGCCGTCGGCGGGCCCGCCGAACCGGTCACCGAGACGGCCGAGAGCGAGTACTCGGCGACGCCAGTGCCGGGGAAGCGGCAGTTCTCGACGATCCGCGTGGAGCTGGACTCGACGCAGCGGCTCTGGCGCTTCGACGACGACGGGACGCATCCCGCCCTCGTGCTCACGGCGCTCAAGCCGGTCGGCTACCACCTCTGGCTCGCCGACGGGCGTCTCGCGACGTTCGTGCTCGGGCAGCCGAATGCGCTCGTCATCGCCGACCCGCTCACCGAGCGGGCAGACACGGTGGCGCGCGACATCGGCCGGGCGCTCGCGCGCGTGCCCGACCGGGCGGCCTTCAGCTTCGTGCAGGCGGGCCGCGACACGAGCTGGATCAGCGAGGTGGACACGCGGACGAACGCCATCCGCCGCATCGCGCCGGCGCTCTCGCGCGACGGCTACCATCTCTGGACGCCGAGCGGCCGGCTCGTCACGGCGAGCGGCACGCGGTTGCTCATCCGCAACGGCGAACGGTGGGACGTGCTGGTCGACTTCGCCGAGCTCGGCATCAAGGGGATCTCGCGGCTGGCGCTGAGCCCGCGCGGCGACCGCCTCGCGTTCGTCGCCGAGGACCTGCCGTGAACGAGCGCTCGACGCGCGCGTTCAAGGACCACTTCTCGGCGCACGCGGCGACCTACGCGGCCTTCCGGCCGCGCTATCCGCTCGCGCTCTTCCACTGGCTCGCGGTCGTCTCGCCCGACACGACGCTGGCGTGGGACGCGGGGACAGGGAACGGGCAGGTCGCGACCGGCCTCGTGACGCGGTTCGCGCGCGTCGTCGCGACGGATGCGAGCGGGGAACAGATCGCGAACGCCGAGCAGCACGCGCGGATCGCCTACCACGTGGCGCAGTACGAGAGCGGCATCGCCGGCGGCGCGGCGCAGCTCGTGACGGTGGGCCAGGCGCTGCACTGGTTCGACGCCGCCGCCTTCTGCAAGGAGGCGAAGCGCGTGCTGCAGCCGAGGGGTGTGCTCGCGGCCTTCGCCTACGTGCACAGCCGCGTGAGCTCCGATGTCGACCTGCTCGTGCGGCACCACCACGACGTCACGCTCGGCCACTATTGGCCGCCGGAGCATCACTTCATCCACGACGAGTACCGCTCGATCGCGCTGCCGATCGACGAGCTCGCCGCACCGCCGTTCGAGATGCAGGAGCACTGGACGCTCGAGCAGTACCGCGGTTTCCTGCGCTCCTGGTCGGCGACGCAGCGGCTGGTCGCGGCGCGCGGGGAGGAGCCGATCCTCGCCTTCGAGCGCGAACTCGCCGCGGCGTGGGGGGACGCGCCGCGCCGTCCGGTGTCCTGGCCGATGATCATCCGGGCCGGCGAGATCCATTAGCGCCCGGGGGCGCCCCGGCTTGCGCAGCGGTCGGGAGCCGGGTGAGGTTCCACCACCACTCCCGACCCGCGTCCGATGCCGACCAAGACCCCGCCCCGCCAGTCGAAGCCCTCCGTCACGCCCGTGCAGGATGCGGCCGATGCGCTCTACCGCGCGGCCGAGGAGAGCTGCCACCAGCACCAGCGCCTGCAGAAGGTGCTCGGGCACGGGCTCGACGACCTCGAGCTCGAGGGCGTGGCCGAGATGGTCGAGCTGAGCGACCGCATCCTCACGGCGGCGACGACGCGCTACGAGACGACGGGGAAGGACGGCCGCGGCAAGGAGGGCGAGGAGATGTGGAAGGCGGCCAACGCGCTCTGGATGGCGAGCCGCGAGTACTGCCGCCGCCACGCGCAGAGTGACGCGATCGTCACGAAGCTCCGCAAGCACGGGGCGGAGCAGCTCAACGAGATCAGCGTCGAGTACGAATTGGAGATGTCGGCGCGGCTCGCGCTCAAGCAGGCGCTGACCGAGTACCGGAAGGTCCGGCCCGGCGCCTGAGCGCCGGGGCCTCCGCCCCCACCGACAGGAACGCCATGCGCCGTCCCGCGATCGCCCTGCTCACGCTCCTGCTGATCGCGCCGGCCTCGCGCGCATCCGCGCAGCGCCCCACCACGCTCGCGGCGCGCTCGGTCGTGTACGCGCCGCACGCGATGGCCGCGACGAGCCAGCCGCTCGCGAGCGCGACCGCGCTCGAGGTGATGCGCACGGGCGGCAATGCGGTGGACGCCGCCGTCGCCGCGGCCGCGGTGCTCGGCGTGACCGAGCCGCACATGACCGGCATCGGCGGCGACATGTTCGCGATCGTCTGGCTCGCACGCGAGCGGAAGCTCGTCGCGATCAACGCCAGCGGGCGCGCGGGGTCGCTGATGACGCTCGAGACGGCGCGCGCGCGCGGCTTCCGCCCCGGTTCGCAGCAGGGCGCGATGTCGGTCACCGTGCCCGGTGCGCTCGCCGGCTGGGACCTGCTCGTCCGCACCTACGGCAAGCGCTCGCTCGCGCAGGCGCTCGCGCCGGCGATCGGCTACGCGCGCGACGGCTTCCCGGTCACGCCGATCATCGCCGCGCAGTGGGCGAACCAGACGGAGTTCCTGAGGCGCGACTCGGCCGCGGCGGCGACCTACCTGCCGGGCGGCCGCGCGCCGGCCGCGGGCGAGTGGTTCCGCAACGCCGATCTCGCGCGCACGATGCAGGCGGTGGCGGACAGTGGCGTCGCCGTCTTCTATGGCGGCTCGGTCGGCCAGCGCATCATCGCCCGGCTCGGCGCGCTCGGCGGGTTCCTCACGCTCGACGACCTGACGCGCAACCGGCCGACGTGGGTCACGCCGATCTCGGCGCCGTTCAAGGGCTACCGCGTCTGGGAGCTGCCGCCGAACAACCAAGGGATCGCCGCGCTCGAGATGCTGCGCATCCTCGAGCCATACGACCTCAATGCGATGGGGCACAACTCGGCGGCGTACCTGCATCACCTCATCGAGGCGAAGAAGCTCGCCTACGCCGACCTCGACCGCTTCGTCGGCGACCCCGACCATCTCGTGATGCCGGCGGAGGCGATGCTGACCGACGAGTTCATCGCCGAGCGGCGGAGCCACCTCGACGCGGCGCGCGCGCAGGCGCGCGTGGAACCGGGGCCCGCACGGACGCGCAGCGAGACCGTCTACCTCACCGTCGCCGACGCGGAGGGGAACATGGTCTCGTTCATCAACTCGGTCTACGACTACTTCGGCTCGGGCGTCGTCGTGCCGGGCACGGGATTCGTGCTGCACAACCGCGGCGCAGGGTTCACGCTCACCGAGGGGCTGCCGAACACCGTCGCGCCGGGGAAGCGGCCGTTCCACACGCTGATCCCCGCGTTCGTGACGCGCACGGTGGACGGGCGCGAGGAGCCCTACCTGAGCTTCGGGCTGATGGGCGGCGGCGTGCAGGCGCAGGGGCACGTGCAGTTCCTGCTGAACCACCTCGTCTTCGGGATGGACCTGCAGCAGTCGATCGACGCGGCGCGCTTCCGGCACCTCGACGGGCTGCGCGTCGCGCTCGAGGCGCCGGTGCGCGACGCCGTGCGCGCGCAGCTCGCGGCGATGGGCCACGTGCTGGTCGACCAGCCGCCGATCGCGTTCGGCGGGGCCCAGGCGATCCTGCGGCTGCCGCGCGGCTACGCGGGCGCGAGCGATCCGCGGAAGGACGGACTGGCGATCGGCTACTAGGCCGTCGCGTCCGCCCACGCGGCCATCGCGTCGTCGAGCGCCTTGCGCGCCTTCGTGAGCTCCTGGTCCAGGCGCGCAGCCTGCTTGGCCTTCTCGGGCGAGCCGTCGTAGAGCGACTCGTCCTCCAGCTGCGCCTCGAGCTCGGAGATGCGCGCCTCGCAGCGCGCGACGAGCGCCTCGGCCTCGTCGGCCGCCTTCTTCCTCGATCGCTTCGCCGCGTGGTCCTCCTCCTGCGCGGCGGCGTTCTTCTTCGCGCGCTCCTTCTCCTGCGCCTTCTTCTGCTCGGCGGCCGCCGCGCCGGCTTTCGCGCCCTTCGCGGCGCGTGAGGCCCTGTCCGCCTCCCAGTCGACGAACGGGCCGTCGTAGTCCACGAGCTGCGTGCCCTCGAAGGCCCACACGCGCGTCGCGACCTCGCGCAGGAAGGCGCGGTCGTGGCTCACCAGCAGCACGGTGCCCTCGTACTCCTCGAGCGCGTCCTCGAGCGCCTCGATGTTCTCGACGTCGAGGTGGTTGGTCGGCTCGTCGAGCACGAGGAGGTTCGCGTGCGAGAGGCAGATGCGCGCCATCGCCATCCGCGCGCGTTCGCCTCCGGAGAGCGAGCCGATCTCGCGGAAGACCTCCTCACCGGTGAAGCCGAATGCCCCGAGGTGGTTCTGCACCGCGCCTCGGGTCCACAGTGGCCGCTCGTCGAGGATCGCGTCGAACATCGACTTCCGCAGCGGGAGGTCGGCGAGGTCCTGGCGGAACCAGGCCGGGGTGATGGAGCTGCCGACCTTGGCCTCGCCGCCGGCGGCCGCGAGGTCACCGAGCACGGTGCGGATGAACGTCGATTTCCCGGCGCCGTTCGGGCCGCAGAGCGCGACGAAGTCGTTGCGGCGCAGCACCGCGCTGAAGCGCTCGACGAGCGTGCGGCCCGGCACCTCGACGCTGAGGTCCTTCACCGCGATCACCTGGTCGCCGCCGCGCTCGTTCATCTCGAAGCGCAGGCTCATCGCCGCCGGATCGCCCGGCGGCGGCGCGAGGCGCGGGAGCCGTTCGAGGCGCTTCCGCTTCCCCTTCGCCTGGAAGGAGTTCACGCCGGCGATGTTCCGCCGGATGTACTCCTCCTCCTACTTCACGAACGCGATCTGCCGCTCGCGCTCGCGCTCGCGCGTGAGCCGCCGTTCGGCGCGCTGCGGCACGAAGGCGCTGTAATTGCCCTTGTACCACTCGCTCGACCGCCCCTCGATGTGGAGGATATGCGTGCAGATCGCGTCCATGAAGGCGCGGTCGTGCGAGACGACGATGACGGTCTCGTCGGCCTCGCCGAGCCACTCCTGCAGCCAGGTGGTGGTGTCGAGGTCGAGGTGGTTCGTCGGCTCGTCGAGGAGCAGCAGGTCGGCGGGCGCGATGAGCTGGGCGGCGAGCCCGACGCGGCCGCGCTCGCCGCCGGAGAGCGAGGAGACGAGCCGAGTCTTCGATTCTTCGGCGTCGAAGCCGAGGCCCTGCAGCACGGCGTCGACACGCGCGTGGTACTCGTAGCCGCCGAGGTCGGCGAACCGCTCCTGGTCACGCCCGAAGCGCTCGAGGAAGGCGTCGCCGACCTTCTCGCCGAGCTCGCCGAGCTGCG
>CAZIDS010000183.1:0-6333 GCA_964537945.1 uncultured Gemmatimonas sp.
CGGTCGCACGCGCTCGCGGCCTTCGCCCGCGAGCGGTTCACCGCGATCCCCGGCGTGCGCGGGCTCGACCACGGCGCGCGGCTCTCGGCGATCACCACCTACACCATCGACGGCCGGGTCGCGCGCGACGTCGTCCTCGCGCTGCGTGCACAGGGGATCAACACGAGCGCGCAGTCGCGCGAGGATGCGCTCATCGACCTCGACCGCAAGCGGGCGGCGACGCTGCTGCGCGTCTCGCCGCACTACTACAACACCGAGGACGAGCTCGAGCGCGCCGCGCGCGCGCTCGAGGCGCTGCTCAGGACTTCGCCGGCCTGAGCGTGTGCATCCACCAGCAGAGCCGCAGCGTGAGTGCGGTGCTGCCGAGGAGGATGCACCAGGCGACGAAACGCACGAGCCGCGAGATCGCGATGTCCTGCTGCAGCAGGCCCATCGAGCCGAGCAGGTAGTTCCAGTCGTGGATCGCGCCGTCGGGCGAGAAGCTCACGAGGTCGAGCATCTCGTTGCGCGCGTCGGCGATGTACCAAGACAGCTCGGCGAGGCTCGTCGCGAGGAAGAGGCCGCAGACCGCGACGCCGAACCAGTCCTTGCCGCGCCAGACGAGCGCCATCGCCCCCAGCGGCACGAGCAGCTGGGTCAGCGATCCGCCGGCGACGCCCATCCACTCGCCGGCGAAGCCCCAGAAGAGGTGGCCGAACTCGTGCGAGCCGAAGATGATCCCGCTCCAGAGGGTGCTCTCGCCCTGCTCGCGCAGTGGCCGCAGCACCGCGAGCGCGAGCCACGCGAAGAGCGGGACGCGCCACCACCAGCTGCGGCCGGTCGCCCAGGCGCGCATCCGCTCGCCGAGCGGCGCATCGTCGTCCCCGGGGGTGGTGTCGCGCGGATGCGTCACGGGGCGGAATGTACGCGCGTGTCGCTCCGTGTCGCCAACCCCGGCCGGCCGGGGTAAGATTCGTCGTATGCGCCCGTCTCCCACCGCACGTCCGGGACGCATCCGGTGGGTCCTCCTCGCGCTGGTCGCCGTCGCCCTCCCGGCGTGCGATCCGGACGGGGGCGGGCTCGTGCGCGACATCGAGGTCACCGCGCCGACGACGCAGCTGCGGCCCGGCTTCGTGATGCGCGCCGAGGCCGTCGCCGTGGACGAGCACGGCCGGCCGGTCGAGGGACGTCGCGTGACGTGGCGGTCGCTGACCCCCAATACTCTCGACGTGCTGCCCGACGGCCTGATGCTCGCGCTCGCGCCGGGCGTCGGCATCGCGCGCGCGACCTCGGGCAGCGTGAGCGTCGAGCTGCGGCTCGACCTCGTGAACCCGCCGGTCGCGCAGCTGCGGCTGAACCGCGACACGCTGCGGATGCCCCTGCCCGGGGCGCCGTTCCGCCTCGTCGCCGACGCGCGCGACGAACTCGGCATCAGCATCACCGAGCCGGCGCTGGTGTGGGAGTCGTCGGCCGCGCGGATCGCGTCGGTGGACGCCGCCGGGCTCGTCGTGCCGGCCGCCACCGGCACCAGCCGCGTCACCGTGCGCGGCGATGGACTCGTCGCGACGACCGTCGTGATCGTCGCGCCGCCGGTCAGCCCCAACGGGCCGGTCGTCAACTCGGTCGCGCCGACGGTCGCCGTTCCCGGGCGGCCGTTCTTCGTCTCGGGGGTCCGCTTCGGCGCCGCGCCGGCGCTGAACAGCGTCGTCATCGATGGCGTGCCGGTGACCGTGACCGCGGCCACGGCGACCCAGCTCTCCCTCGACCTGCCGCCCGCGTCCGCCTTCACGTGCGAGGTCGAGCGCACCGTCGCGCTGCAGGTATCGACGGCGGACGGGATCGGCATCGCCGACGTGCGGCTCGCCACCGCCACGGCGCGCCCGCTCGGCATCGGGCAATCGGCGATCCTCACGACCGCCGCCGACTCGCGCTGCAACGAGGTGCAGCCGGGCACCTATCTCGTCGCCTTCCCGAACGCCGACCGCGTGCTCGGCGCCGGCGCGAACACGATGAGCTTCAACCTGCGCGGGCAGGCGACGGTGGCCGCGCCAGTCAGCGCCGGCCTCGAGGCCGCCGCGCGCCGCAACGATGCCGCGGCGCGCACGGCGCAGGCGCGGCAGCAGGAGCGCGCGGGCGACCTCTTCGAGGGCCGCGCGACCCGGCGCCGGCTCGCGGCGCACCTCGCGCTGCTCGAGGACCAGCGCCGCATCGCGGCGCAAGCGCGCGCGGCGGTCCCCGCACTGCGCGCACCGTCCGGCGCGGCGGTCACCGCCCCGGTCGCCGGGACGATCGTGAACCTGCGCCTGCCGAGGCTCGAGCAACCGAACTTCTGCGCGAACTTCACGCCGTTCGCGGCGCGCGTGGTGCACGTGACCGACCACATCGCCGTGCTGGAGGATACGAGCACCGTCCTCGACGGCGCGCCCACGCTCGCGCGGCAGATGGACCCCGATCTCGTCGCGCTCGGCAACGAGCTCGAGGCGCGCGGCTGGCCCGTCGTGACCGCGTTCGGGAACCCGCTCGTGATGGACTCGCGGCTCGACGACAACGGGCGCGTGATGGTCGTCTTCACGCCGCGGATGAACCAAAAGCTCGGCGGCGCGATCCTCGCGACCGTCGTGAACTGCGACTTCTTCCCGCGCGCGCAGTTCCCGTCGAGCAACGTGGGCGAGTACCTCTACGCGCAGGCGCCCACGTCGGCCGCGCCGGGGATGGGCCCCGGCACGCGCGGCGCGTGGCGGCGCGACCTGCGCGCCACGGTGGTGCACGAACTGAAGCACGTCGCCTCCTTCGGCGAGCGGATCGTGCGCGGCCAGCCGCTCGAGGAGACCTGGCTCGAGGAATCCACCGCGCGCATCGCCGAGGAGCTCTATGGCCGCGCGGCCTACGGCACCGTGCGCGGAGGCAATGTCGAGTTCTCGGCGCAGCTCGCGTGCGAACTGCGCTCGGGCGACCCGGCCTTCCCCGCGTGCGCGGACGCGCCGCGCGTGATCCTGCCGCACCTCGACGCGCTCTGGGCCTTCCTCGACGCGCCCGGCGCACTCTCGCCCCTCGGACCCGGCGCGCCCGGCGACTTCACGTTCTACGGCAGCGGCTGGTCGCTCACGCGCTGGCTCGCGGACGTCGACGCGCCGAGCGAGGCGATCTTCTTCGGGGCGCTCACGACGAGCGGCCAGTCGGGCATCGGCAACCTCGAGGGACGCACGGCGCGCACCTGGGACCAGATGCTCCCCGAGTGGGCGCTCGCGCTCGCGGCCGAGGACCATCCGGAGACCGTGCCGGCGTCGCCTCGGCTGCGCTTCACCGGCTGGGACCTGCGCTCGAACTTCCTCGGGCTCTGCGAGGTCGCCGGGAGCTGCATCACGCCGCAGCCGGGCCCGTTCGTGCGCGCCTTCCCGCTGCGCCCGCTCGCGCTCGAGGCGGGGCCCTTCAGCGTCGAGTTCGCGAACGTCGTGCCGGGCGGCTTCGCGATGGTGGAGCTGACCGTCGGATCCGGCTTCGCGTCGCAGGTGCTCGAGGTGCGTGGCTATCGCGGCGCGCCGGCGCCCGACCTGCTGCGGATGGGGCTCCTCCGCATCCACTAGCTCCGCGGCGGCCGCTACGCCTCGCGGAGCGCCGCCATCGGGGTCTCGCGGAACACGTCGCGGCCGGTGAGCAGGCCGATCGTCACCGCCAGCGCCGTCATCGTCGCGGCGATCGCGAGCGCCGGCAGCAGCGGCCACTCGAACGACCCGTCGAACACGAACGTGATCAGCGCCCACGAGCCGCCGAACGCGAGCAGCATCCCGCTCAGGCTCCCGAGCAGCCCGAGCAGCGCGTACTCGGCGAGGAGGATGCGCCCGATCTGCGCCCGCGTCGCACCGAGCGTCTTGAGCAGGACGCCCTCGCGGAGCCGGTCGCGCCGCGTCGCGGCGACCGCGCTGAAGAGCACCGGGATGCCCATCGCGAGCGAGAAGAGCGCGAGGAAGCGCACCGTGAGCGTCACCTTGTCGACGATCTGGTCGATCGTGCGCCGCACGAGCGAGAGGTCGATGCTCGAGACGTTCGGATAGCGGCGCACGGCCTCGCGCTGCAGCCGGGCGACCGACGTGTCGGCCGCGACCGCGCTGACGAGCACGAACGTCTTCGGCGCGGGCGCGATCGCCGCCGTCTGGAACACCGCGAAGAAGTTCGGCTCGAACCGGCCCCAGTCCACCTCGCGCGTGCTCGTGAGACGCGCCGGCACGCGGACGCCCTGCACGTCCCACGTCACCGTGTCGCCGATCGCGAGGCGCAGGTCGGCGGCGACGTCCTGCTCCATCGAGTACTCGAAGAGCGTGTCGCCCGGCGCCGCGGCCTTGAAGAAGGTCCCGGCGACGACCTTCTCCGAGTGCACGACGCTGTCGCGGTAGGTCGAGCGGTACTCGCGCCGCAGCGCCCAGTGCCGCGCCGGGATCGCGTGCGCCGCCGCCCACTGCTCCGGTGTCTTCCCGTTGATCGCCGCGATCCGCATCGTCACGATCGGCGTGAGCGAGACGATCTCCTGGCGCTGCCGCCGCACGAGCGAGTCGAGCCCCGGCGCCTGGTCCTCCTGCACGTCGAAGAAGACGAGGTTGCCGCGCGAGTTCGCCGCCGTGAGGTCGAAGTCCGAGAGCAGGTTCGCCTGCACGAGCACGATCGTCGTGACGAGGAAGGAGCCGAACCCGAGCGCGAGCACCACCGAGCGTGTCTGGCTGTTCGGCCGGTAGAGGTTCGCGACCCCCTGCCGGACGACATACGGCCAGCGGCCAGAGACGAGCCGCCGCGCGAGCCGCGAGAGGGTCGCCGCGCTGAGGTAGAGCGCGCCGATGCTCACGAGGATCCCGATCGAGAAGCCGAGCCCCTGCTGCGTCGTCTCGGCGCGGTCGATCGCCAGCATCAGCACGCTCGCCAGCAGCGCGAGGTTCACCACCCAGGTCGCGCTGTCGCGCCGCCGCGAGGCCGCGAGCGCCGCGTCGTCGCGGCGGATCGCCTGCAGCGGCGAGATGCGGCGCAGCACCAGCAGCGGCCGCAGCGCGAACACCACCGCGACCCACACGCCGATCGCGAGCCCGAGCCCGAGCGCGCGCGGCACCAGCGTCACCGACACGTCCACCGGCAGGAAGTCGCCGAGCAGCTGCGGCATCAGGAACTGGATGCCCACGCCGAGCAGCGCGCCGAAGGCCGCGCCGAGCAGGCCCAGCGCGGCGGCCTGGACGAGGTAGATCGTCAGCACCTGCGCGCTCGACGCGCCGAGGCAGCGGAGCACCGCCACCGTGTCGATCTTCCGCTGCACGAACGCGTTCACGCCGCTCGCGACGCCGATGCCGCCGAGCAGCAGCGCGATCAGTCCGACGACGCCGAGGAAGCGCGCCAGCGTCGTGATCGCGTCGGTGATGTCCATCTCGTTCTCGACCACGGTCTGGACCCGCACGCCGGCGGCCTCGAAGCGCGGCCGCAGCGGCGCGACCCACAGCGGGCTCTTCACGTCGCTCGGCAGCTTGAGCACCGCCTCGTACTCGGCGCGTGCGCCGAGCCCGAGCAGCTGCGTCTCGGCCAGGTACCGGTCAGGGATGAACACGCGCGGGCCGATCGTCGCCGCGATGCCCGGGTCGCCGGGCACGTTCGTGAGGGCGGCGCGGATCTCGAAGCGCGCGTAGCCGATCGCGAGCGTGTCGCCCACTTCGGCGTCGAGCGCCACGAGCAGCGACGGGTCGACGTAGGCATAGGCGCCGTCCTGCAGCTCCTTCCAGCGGCCCGCGGGCTCGGTGATCACGTCGCCGTACCACGGGTAGCCCTGCGACACGGCGCGCACCTGCGCGAGGCGCGTCCCCTCCGACGGGTACGCCTGCGCCATCGACGCGAAGCTCACCACCTTCGCCGAGGGTACGCCCGCGGCCGAGAGCGAGTCGAGCAGCGAGTCGAGCGCGGGCGTGAAGCCGTTCCGCGCGCGCAGGTTGATGTCGCCGCCGAGGAGCGCGCGCGACTGCTCGGCCACGCTCGCGGTGACGTTCGACGCGAAGGAGTCGATCGCGACGAGCGCCGCGACGCCGAGCGAGATCGAGCTCATGTAGAGCAAGAGCCGCCGGCGCGCGGTGCGGCTCTCCCGCCACGCGAGCGCGAGGAGCGTGCGGAAGGGTGCGCGCGGCATCAGCGGTCCGCGGCGGCCGACGCCCGGTCCTCGACCACCGCGCCGTCCTTCAGCCGGATCACGCGCTGTGCGTGCTCGGCCAGCGTAAGGTCGTGCGTGACGATGACGACCGTCGCGCCCGACTCGCGGTTGAGCTGGTCGAGCAGCTCGACGATGCGCGCGCCGGTGGCGCCGTCGAGGTTGCCGGTGGGCTCGTCGGCGAAGAG
>CAZIDS010000184.1:0-6326 GCA_964537945.1 uncultured Gemmatimonas sp.
CTGGGTCTCGGTGAACGGATGCAGATGCGGCTCCGGGCCCGGGAGGGCCCGGCAGAAAGGGTCGTGTTGAGCCTTGTAAGCTATTCAGGCTCGGGACCTTGCGCAACCGGGCGGGTGGGCCCGGGAGGCCGCCCGCGCTACCCCTCGCCGTCGGCCTGCGCGCGGTCGTTCCGGGCCTGCGTCAGGCGCTCGCCCTCCTCCCGCCGCCACCGGTCGATCGCCGCGTGGTTCCCGGACAGCAGCACGTCGGGGACCTTGTGCCCCCGGTACTCGGCCGGCCGGGTGTAGCTGGGCGCCGAGAGGCCCCGGTCGAAGAAGGAATCGGTCCGCGCGGACTCGATGTCGCTCATCGCGCCGGGCAGGAGCCGGACCACCGCGTCCACGACCGCGAGCGCCGCCGGCTCCCCGCCCGAGAGGACGAAGTCGCCGAGCGAGAGCTCCTCGGTCGCGAGGTGGTCGGCGACGCGCTGGTCCACGTCCTTGTAGTGGCCGCAGAGGAGCGTGAGCTCCTCACCGCCGGCGAAGCGCTCCGCGTCGGCGTGCGAGAAGACCTTCCCGCGCGGCGAGAGCAGGACGATCGGCCGCGTGGCGCCGATCGACTCGACGGCATCGAAGAAGGGCTGCGGCTTCATCACCATCCCGGGCCCGCCGCCGAAGGGCGCGTCGTCGACCGTCTTGTGCTTGTCGGTCGCGAAGGACCGCAGGTCCACGCAGTTGTACGTCACGAGCCCCGCTTCGGCCGCCCGCTTGGGGATGGAGAGCCCGAGCGGCCCGGTGAAGAAGTCGGGGAAGATCGAGACGATGTTGATGCGGAGCACGGGAGGAACCTAGCGCCTACTCGAGGAGCCCGTCCGGGAGCGTCACCGTCAGGCGACGGCCGTCGCGATCGACCTCGTGCACGAACTCGTCCACGAAGGGCAGCGCGTGCACGGCGCCGGCGGGCGTCCGGAACTCCACGAGCAGTCCCTGCGGGAGCTCGTAGTAGGCGATCACCTCGCCGATCGTGTCGCCTCGGGTGGCGCCCACGAGCGTCATCCCGACCAGCTCGTGCGCGAACACCTCTCCCTCATCCGGCTCGCTGAGCTCGTCGACCGGGACGAGGAGGTGCCGGCCGTTCCAGCGCTCGGCCTCGGTGCGGTCGGCGATCTCCTGCAGCGTGAGAAGCCAGCCGTCCTTCACGGGGCGGAGGCCGGTCACGTGGAGCTCGCGCGGCTGGCGCGAGCGGGGGTCGAGCCAGAGCTCGCCGTCCGCGGTGCCCTGGAAGACACGCGAGCCGGGCGCGAGGATCGCGTCCGGCTCGTCGGTCAGCGCTTCCACTGCCAGCTCTCCCCGCACGCCGTGGGGACGGCGCACCCGCGCGACGGACGCGCAGTCGGGGAGGGTCACGCCCTACTCCTTCACCGGCACGGCCTTCGTGGCGAGCTTCGCGGCGAGGCGCGTCTCGTGCCGGGCCTTGAGCACGCCCGCCTTGCGGAGGAGGGAGCGCACGGTGTCGGACGGCTGGGCGCCGTTGTCGAGCCAGTAGTTGGCGCGCGCGGCGTCGAGCTGGACGGCCTGCTCACCGGCCCGCGGCATGTACTGCCCGAGGATCTCGATGAACTTGCCGTCGCGGGGCGAGCGGCCGTCGGCGACGACGATGCGGTAGGTCGGGGCCTTCTTGCGGCCCTGGCGGCGGAGGCGGATACGAACGGCCATCGGTGGATCCTCTGGTGGAGCGTGGTGGGTCGTGCGCCGAGCTCATCGCGCGGCCGGCATCTCCGGTGCGCACTCGGGTCCTGCGTTCCCTAGAACGGCCGACGCATCCCGCCGCCGGCCGCGGCCTTCTTCATCATCTTCTGCATCTCGCGGAACTGCTCGAGCAGGCGGTTGACCTCGCTCACCGGCCGCCCGCTCCCCTTGGCGACGCGCGCGCGGCGCGAGCCGTTGAGGATGGCGGGCTCCCGCCGCTCCTCGGCCGTCATCGAGAGCACGATCGCCTCGAGGTGCCGCATCCGCTTCGGGTCCACCTTGTTGACCTGCGCCATCATCTTGCTGTTCACGCCCGGGAGCATCTTCAGGATGTTCTGGACGCTGCCGAGCTTCTCCATCTGCTTCATCGCGGCGAGGAAGTCCTGCAGGTCCATCCCTTCCTTCCGTACCTTCTTCTCGAGCCGCTTCGCTTCGTCGGCGTCGAACGTCTCCTGCGCCTTCTCGACCAGCGTGAGGACGTCGCCCTGCTGGAGGATCCGGCCGGCCATGCGGTCCGGGTGGAACTCCTCGAGCGCGTCGGTCTTCTCGCCCACGCCGATGTACTTGATCGGCTTCTTCGTGACCCCGTAGATGCTGAGCGCGGCGCCGCCGCGCGCATCACCGTCCATCTTCGTCAGCACCACGCCGGTGACGGCGAGGGCGTCGTTGAACCCCTGCGCGATCCGCACCGCATCCTGGCCGGTCATGCCGTCGGCCACGAGCAGGATCTCGTCGGGCTGCACCGCCTCCTTCACGCGGCGCAGCTCGTCCATCATCGTCTCGTCGATCTGCAGCCGGCCCGCGGTGTCGAGGATGACCACGCGGTCCCGCTCCTTCTTGCCCTGCTCGATCCCGGACCGCGCGATGCGCACGACGTCGGTCGTCGTGCGGTCGGCGTAGACCGGCACCTGCAAGTCGCGGCCGAGGGTCTCCAGTTGGTCGATCGCCGCGGGACGATACACGTCCGCTGCGATCAGCCGCGTGGCCTTCCCTTCGCCCTTCAGCTTTCGCGCGAGCTTCGCCGCCGTCGTCGTCTTACCCGAGCCCTGGAGCCCGACCATCATGATGACGGTCGGCGGGAGGGTGGACATCCGCAGCGGCTCGCGCCGCTCGCCGAGCATGATGGTCAGCTCGTCGTAGACGACCTTGACCAGCTGCTGGGCGGGCGAGACGGACCGGAGCTGCGCGATGCCGACGGCGCGCTTCTCAACGCGTTCGAGGAACTCGCGGGTGAGCTGGAAGCTGACGTCGGCTTCGAGGAGGACGCGGCGGACTTCGCGCAGCCCCTCCTTGATGTCGGCTTCAGTGAGCACGCCACGTCCGCGAAGCTTCGCGAACGTGGCTTCCAGTTTCTCCGAGAGTTCCGCGAACATAGAGCCTTGTATGATAACGGCTTAGATGCGCGCGGCCAAGTCTCCCGGTTGACCTGATCCCGGGGGCGCCGCCCCCGGGGCTCCCGCCCCTCAGTAGTTGAACTGCGCCTGGATCCGCAGGAACGAGCCCTTCTGCCGGTTCCCTTCTGTGGCCAGATCCTCGTAGAGGCGATTCGAGCTGGCGTACGACACGGTCAGCTCGAAGGCGCTGTACGGGAGCCATTCGATCCCGGCCTCGAGCTCGTGCACCTCGTAGTGTCGGGCGTCCTGCTCGAGCTTCTTGCCGCCCTGGTACTGCTGCAGCCTCGCGAAGGGCGTGATCACCTGGCCGCCGCGCCGCAGCCGGTGCATCACCTGCACGAACCCGCCCGTCAGGTCTCGCGACGCGATGGAGTTCGTGGCCGGGTCGTACTGCGGGCCGCTGCCGATGTTGTACTCGGCGACGACACCGAACGGCTGCGCGTACCAGGCGAAGGAGACGGCCTGCCGCTCGTCGAGGTACTCGGCGTCCGCGGTCACGGCCGCGGCGACCGTCGGGACCACTACGCGTCCGCGATACGCCTGCACCGATGCCTCGACGAACTGGCCGTTGGCGAGGCGGAACGGATAGGTCAGGCGGGCGACGGCATGGAGCGAGTTGTTCGCCTCGGGACGGTTGGCCGTCTGGCCGTTGTACATGCCGACGCCGAGCACCCCGTAGTCACCGGTGCCCTTGAGGCCGCTGTCAGTGAGGATGCGGAAACGCGTCGCGGCGACCTTCGGCGACCAGTAGTACATGACGCCGATGTCCCGCTCGTTGGGGAGGGCGCTGTTCAGGCCATCGGCGCGGTCGAGCGGCAGCCGGTTGGAGGACGACTGCAGGTTCTCGAACCCGAACGGGATCTTGCTCTGCCCGATCCGCAGCCGGTGCTCCCGCGCCTCGTCCAGCGAGAGGTCGAAGTACGCGTCGCGGATCTGGAGATAGTGAAGGCCGCCAGCGGCGTCCGTGCCGTAGTCGGGCTGCACGTAGATGGCGACGCGAGGATGCACCTGGCCGCTGATGACGAGCCGCCCGCGCCGGAGGAAGAAGCCGCCGCGGTTCCCGATGGAACGGTCGCACTGCGCGCAGGTGAGACTCGAGTTGGTCTCGAGCAGCCGGTTGTACCGGATCTGCGCATAGCCGCGCAGGGTGAGGCGCTGGTACCATGGCGTGGGCGGCGCCGGACGCGCGGAGTCGGCGGGCTGCTGCGCCGCCAGCGGGAGCGTGGTGAAGGCGATCGGGACGAGGAGCGGACGCAGGAATCGCGGGATCGTCATCGGAGACTCGGCGATCGAGGGTTCGTGGAGGGCTCCGTCGCGGGCCGTTCGCTGCGCGCCGGATGTCACGAACCTAGACGCGTCCCGGCATCGCTCGCGTATCGTTCGTGTAACATCACCGGTGCGCGAAAGCGAGCACCCGCCCTACATTACGGTCCGTGAACGAACCCGCCGCGCCGTCGCTCCCCGCCGACCTCCCGCTCCTCGCGCTCCGGAGCACGATCGTCTTCCCGGGCGGGCGGATCGCCGTGCAGGTGGCGAGTGCCGAGAACCTCGCGCTGCTCGCCGCGCACCCGGAGGAAGGCGCCCTCGTCATCTGCGTGCTCGACCCCGAGGACCGCGACGGCGCGCCGCTGCGCGCCGAGGGCCGTATCGGCGTCGTCGCTCGGCTCTCCGAACGCGGCAAGCGCGAGGGCGGGATGGCGCAGGTCACGCTCGCCGGCCTCGTCCGCGCGCGCGCCGTCTCGGCGACGCGCGACGCCATCGCGGGCTACGCGTTCGCGCGGGTGGAGCCGGTCGAGGAATCGCTGCGCGACACCGCGGCCGCCAAGCCGCTGATGCACCGCATCGCGCTCGCCGCCGACGCGCGCGTCGAGCTCGACACCTCCTTCCCCGCCGAACTCCCCGCGCTGCTCCGCCGCGAGGTCGCGCGCCCCTCCCGCTTCGCCGATCTCGCCGCCGCGCGCGGTTCGATGCGCGCGGCCGAGAAGGACGAGGTCGTCCAGCGACTCGACCTCCTCGCACGACTGGAGTTCATCGCCGACCGGTGGGAGCGCGAGGCCGCGAAGGCGAAGGTGAACGAGGAGGTGCGGCAGGAGACCGAGCGGCGCATCGACCGCCACCACCGCGAGTTCTTCCTCCGCCAGCAGCTGCAGGCGATCAAGTCGGAGCTCGGCGAGGCCGACCTGGGCGAGGGCGAGACGGTCGAGCTGCTGCGGCGCGTGGAGGAAGCGGAGCTTCCCGAGCACGTCGCCGCCGAGGCGCGGCGCGAGATCGACCGGCTGCGCGCGCTCTCGTCGGCGTCGAGCGAGCACCAGGTGCTCCGCAACTACCTCGAGTGGGTGCTCACGCTGCCGTGGCGGAAGCGCTCGGGAGACGAGAAGATCACGCTCGAGAAGGTGGAGGCGGCGCTCGACGGCCGGCACTACGGGCTGCACGAGGCGAAGGAGCGCATCCTGGAGTACCTCGCGGTGCGCCAGCTGCGCGGCGACCGCGGGCGCGACCCGCACGGGCCGATCCTCTGCTTCGTCGGGCCGCCGGGCACCGGCAAGACCTCGCTCGGCGAGGCGATCGCGGCCAGCATCGGGCGCGCGTTCTACCGCATCTCCGTCGGCGGCGTGCGCGACGAGGCCGAGATCCGCGGCCACCGCCGCACCTACGTCGGCTCGCTGCCGGGGCTCCTGCTCCAGGCGATGCGCCGCGTGCAGGTGAACGATCCCGTCCTCATGATCGACGAGATCGACAAGATGACGGCCGGCGGGCCAAGCGGCGACCCGACCGCGGCGATGCTCGAGGTGCTCGACCCGACGCAGAACGCGGCCTTCACCGATCATTACCTGAACCTGCCGTTCGACCTGTCGTCGGTGCTGTTCATCTGCACCGCGAACAACCTCTTCGACATCCCGCACGCGCTGCGCGACCGCCTCGAGGTGATCCGCATCGCGGGCTACACGGTCGAGGAGAAGGTCGAGATCGCGTGGCGCTACCTGCTGCCACGGCTCTTCGACGAGCACGGCATCGCCGACCACGACCTGCAGTTCACCGACGAGGCGCTCTCGCTCGTCGCGAACCGCTACGCGCGCGAGGCCGGGCTGCGTTCCTTCGAGCGCCAGATCGCGTCGCTCATGCGCAAGCGCGCGAAGCGGAAGGCCGAGGGGGAGCAGGGCGCGTGGATCGTGGACCAGGCGCGGATCGAGGACGTGCTCGGCC
>CAZIDS010000185.1:0-6288 GCA_964537945.1 uncultured Gemmatimonas sp.
CGTCGAGGACGTGCCGGATCCGCTGATGCAGAAGATCCGCTGGCTCGACAAGCTGGTGGACGAGCTCGCGAAGGGCCGACCGATGGAGAAGATCCTGCGGGCCTGAGGCCCGGCGGGGCTATCGCCGCCGCGCGGTGATCAGCACCTGGATCTCGTCCGGCCGCGGATTGATGAACTCGAGCTCCACGCGCCCGTCAGCGCGCGTGCGCACCGTCGCCGGGATCGACGAGTTGGTCAGCACCCAGCCCGCCGGCAGCACCACGGTGTTGATGGGCCGGCCGAAGCTGCGGTCCCACACCAGCTCACCATCCACGAGCTTGTAGCGCGCGGTGTCGGTGTAGGTCTCGTACATCCGGATGCGCGTCGAGCCGCGGTCGGGGACCGGCGGGAAGCGGAAGACGACGATCTCCGTGTTCCGCACGTCGGCGCCGGGCGCCGCGAAGCCCGCGCGGCGGATCTCCTCGCCGCGCAGGATCTCCCAGCGCAGCGTGTCGCCGGTGTCGAGCACGCGCCCGTGCGGGTTCGCGACCGTGCTGCCCGGCCGCACGACGTTCAGGTAGACGTCCTTGCCGGCCATCGTCTCCGTGTAGTCGTGGAAGAGGTCGAAGGCGCCGGTCTCGGGCTGCTGCAGGAAGTAGGTGATCTCGCGGTCCTGCCGGGCGCGCTCGCCGAGCCGCTGCGCGACGCTCGAGGCGGCCTTCATCGTGCCGCGGCGCGGCACCGCGCGCAGCGTGAGCGGCGCTGCCGAAGGCGTGCTGTTCCAGAAGCTCACGCCGATGCGCCCGTCAGGCTCCTGCAGCACCTGTGCCGGGAAGTTCGATTCGGCCAGCTCGTAGCCGGCCGGCAGGAAGACGGCGTTGCGCTTGATGCCGAGCGACCGCGTGAAGACGATCGTGTCCCCGCGCACCTTGTAGCTCGCGGTATCGTAGTACGTCTTGTCGATGAGGACGCGCGCCTCGCCCTCGGCCGGCACGGGGCGCGCGAGCGTCACCTCGATGTAGCGGCCGGAGGTGTCGGCGCCGGGGAGGCCGTTGGTGCGGGCCACGGCGCCGCCGACCTCGCGGAACGGCAGCGCACGTCCAGTGGCGCGGTCGGTCACCGACTCGTCGCTCGCGACGCTGCCCGGGCGGATCGGGTTGTAGTAGTGCGTCGCGCCAGGCGTCGTCGCGGTCACCTCGTAGACGATCCGGAACTTGCCCGTGCCCGGCGCGAGGAGCTCGTAGCGCGTGTAGGCGTCGCCCTCGGTCTGGCGCGGCACCTGACGCGCCGCGGGCGCCTGCGCGCCGGCGTCGCGCAGCGCGAGCACGGCCGCGCCGCCGAGCAGGAGCGCCGCGATGACGCCTGACACGACGGCGGCGGCTGCGCGCCGCGCGAGGCGCTGCGAGACGAGGTACAGCGGCCATCCGGCCGCGATCAGGCCGGCGCCCCACGCGAGCGCCTCCCAGCCGCTGCCGTAGAAGGCGTAGAGCGCGAAGATGACCGCGCCGGCGCCGGCGACGAGGATGCTCGCGCGCCGCGGCAGCCGCCCGTCGGCGACGAACCGCAGCGCGGTGATCGCGCAGAGCAGGTAGAGCACGAGGTTCGTCGCGGTCGCGATGAGCGCGGCGAAGTTGAAGGCCGCGACGCCGGCGCGGCTCGATGCGAGGAGCGTGAAGATGCCGGAGATGGTCGAGCCGAGGACGAGCGCGCGGGCCGGCACCCCCGCCGAGTTGAGCTCGCCGAACCACGGCGGGAGCGAGCCGCGCTGGCACATCGCCGCCGGGAGCTCCCCGCCGATCAGCAGCCAGCCGTTGAGGCAGCCGAAGCAGCTGACGACGCCGCAGAAGGCGACGAAGAGCGACGCCCAGTTCCCCCAGTAGCCGCCGATGAAGTCGGCGACGGGCGCCTTCGAGTTCACCACGACCTCGACCGGCAGCATCAGCGCGACGGCACACGATGACACGATCGTGATGAGCCCACTCAACGTGGTCCCGACCATCGTGGCGCGCGGCACGACGTGCTCGGCGTCCTCGACCGCGTCGGCCGGCATCGCCGCGCTCTCGAGGCCGAGCATCGCGTAGAAGGTGATGCCGAGCGCGCTCACCGTCGTCGCCGCGGTGATCGGCACCGCATCCACCGGCGCCAGCGCGGCGGTGCCGTCGCGCAGGAGCGTGTACGCGGCGAGCGCGATGACCGCGGCGAAGGGGAGGACCTTCACGACCGTCGAGACGACCTGCACGTTCCCGCCCATCGCGCGCGCGTTCGCCCACGTGAGGAGCACGATGGTGAGGAGCGCCGCGCCGGGCTCGCCGAACGGGATCGTCGTCAGGGCGGGGACGAGCCGCGTGAGATACGACACGCCGGTGATGGTGATCGCCGCGTTCGCCACCCACACCGAGACCAGGTAGCCCCAGCTGCCGAGGAAGGCGGTGCGCTCGCCGACGCCCATCTGCATGTAGCCGTGCGCGCCGCCGGCGTCGGGATGATGCTTCGCGAGCATCGCGAAGACCCACGCCAGGCAGAGCGAGCCCGCGAGCACCACCATCCACGCCGTCACCGCGTTCCAGCCGTACGGTGCCAACGAGGCCGGCTGCATGAAGATAGCCGCGCCGATGATGTTGCCGATGACCAGCGCCGTGGTCGTGTAGAACCCGAAACGCTTGCGGGCGCGGTACTCGGCCGTCGTGAGGCCGGCCGGCTTGTTCAGGCTGTCCGGGTTCGTCACGCCGGCATCCCGGCGGTGAGCTCGTCGAGGCTCGCGCGCAGGATCGTCATCGCCTCGTCCACCTGCGCCTTCGTGACCAGCAGCGGCGGCATGAATCGCACGGTGCTCTGCCCGCACTGGAGCAGCAGCAGCCCGTTGTGATAGGACCGCGTGACGAGGTCGTCGCAGAGCTGCTTCGCCGGCGCCTTGGTCGCCGGCTCGATGAACTCGCATCCGATGAAGAGCCCGCGCCCGCGCACCTGCCCGATCCGCGGCTCCTTCGCCTGCCAGGCGCGGAGCTGATCCATGAAGTAGCCGCCGACGGAGGCCGCGTTGGCGGCGTACTCGCGCTCGACCAGGTCGAGCGTGGCGATCGCCGCGGCGCAGCAGACGGGGTTGCCGCCGTAGGTGTTGCCGTGCGCGCCGCGCTTCCATCTCTCCATGTGCGCCTTCTTCGCGACGACGAGGCCGATCGGCATCCCGCTCCCGAGGCCCTTGGCGAGCGTCATGATGTCGGGCACGACGCCTTCGTGATGCGCGGCGAACATCTTCCCGCTGCGGCCGACGCCCGTCTGCACCTCGTCGAAGATCAGCAGGATGCCGTGGCGGTCGCAGAGCTCGCGCAGCCCCTTCAGGAAGCCGGCCGGCGGCACGAGGTAGCCGCCCTCGCCCTGCATCGGCTCGATCAGGATCCCTGCGACCTCCTTCGCCGGCACGTTGCTCGCGAAGAGCACGTGCTCGATGTAGTTCAGCGTCGCCGCGCCCTGGTCGGCGCCGGCGAAGATCGGCCGGTAGTCGTTCGGATAGGGCACGTGCGTCACGCCGGGCATCACCGGGAAGAAACCGGCCTGCTGCGTGTACTTGCTGCTCGTGAACGCGAGCGATCCCATCGTGCGGCCGTGGAAGCCGCCGAGGAAGCCGATGAAGCGCTGCCGGCCGGTCACGTAGCGCGCGAGCTTGAGCGCGCCCTCGACGCTCTCGGTCCCCGACTGGCACATGAAGCTCAGCACGGGTTCGTCGCCCATCGGCTTGAGTTCGGCGATCCGCTCGGCGAGCCGCACCTGCCGCTCGTGCCAGTAGTCGCTCGAGATGTGGAGGAAGCCCTGTGCCGCGTCCGTGATCGCCTTCACGACCTCGGGATGCGAGTGGCCGGTGGAGCAGACGGCGATGCCGGCGGCGAAGTCGAGGAAGCGGTTGCCGTCCACGTCCCAGGCTTCGGCGCCCTTCCCGTGCGACATCGCGAACGGATAGTCGCGGGGATACGAGGGGGAGACGACCGCGGCGTCGCGCGCGATGAGCGCTTGCGCCTTCGGGCCGGGGAGCGGCGTGCGGATGTGCGGCGACTTCATCGGGAGGTCCGGGCTGAGGCGCGGGGAAAGGTGGCGCGCCCCCGGAGGCCGCACCAGACGCGGAGGCCTCACGCGCCGCTGGCGGCCTCGCGCAGCACCTTCGCCCAGCGACGAAGCTGCTCGAGCTCGTCCTCGCGCTCCGGCCGCGAGCCGAACGGGAAGCGCGCCTCGATGACGGTCCGCACTTCCTCGATCGCAGGGTCCACGTAGCGGATGGTGCCGTAGTCCGGCCAGCGCGCGCCGGCGGCGGCGTCCCTGACGTAGATCTCCAGCTCCTCGGCCAGCTCGAGCCGCAGGAAGTGCAGCTCGCCCGATCGCCGCGCCGGCCGGTGCAGGAGGACCTTGAGTCCTTCCAGTGCGGTGCCGAGCGCCAGGAGGAATGCGAGGAAGGCGGCGATGCCCCCGACGATCTGGGCGCCGAACTGGGCTCGCGAGAGCGGCGTCAGTCGCGTCGCGACCAGGAACGAGGTCACCGAGATGATCAGGCAGACGACGAGCATCGTCAGTCCGGCGGCGGCGTTCCCGAGCTTGTCGCGCTTGTTCGCGGTCTTGAAGACGCCGTTCCGCCGGTCGGTCGGGTGCGCAGTCAGCAGCCGCGAGACGAACGAATGCGGCCGCCGCTTCCGCAGCCATTCCGAGCCGAGCACGAGCGCCGCGATCACGCCGATCGCGAGGAGCTGCACCAGCACGGTGATCCAGGCCGGGACCTCGTCCATTCAGCGCGCCTGGGGCTGGATGAGGCGCACGCGCGCGGCGTGCGCCGCCTTCGTGCGGGCGTGCAGGTCGCGCAGCACCTCGAGCTCGTGCGCGGTCGGCGGGGCGACCGCGTCCACCTTCACGGCCGCGCGCAGCGGCCACCCGCACTCGGCCTGCGCCTCGGCGAGCGTCTCTCCCTCGTGGAGCGCGCGGACCACGAGCTCGCCGCTCCCGTCCTCGGGCTCCATCACGCAACGGTCGGTGATCAGCGCCGCCGGACGGCCGCGGCTCGTCGTGAAATCCAGCCGCGCGACGAAGCTCTTCGCCGACTGCTTCATCACGACGAAGACCTGCTTCGCCTGCGCCGCGATCTCGGGCGCGCCGCCGGCGCCGGGCAGGCGCACCACCGGCGCGCCGTACGGCCCGATCACGGTGCTGTTGAGCGCGCCGAAGCGGTCCACCTGCGCGGCGCCGAGGAAGCCGACATCCACGCGGCCGCGCTGCAGGTAGTGCGTGAAGATCTCCGGCAGCGGGATCACGCTGCGCGCCGTCTCGGCCAGCTCGCCGTCGCCGATCGACAGCGGCAGCACGTTGGGCCGCGTGCCGACGGTGCCGCTCTCGTAGATGAGGACGAGGTTCGGCGCGTGGGTGAGCCGCGCGAGGTTGCAGGCCGCGCTCGGCAGGCCGATGCCGACGAAGCAGACGGCGCCGTCGCGCAGCCGGCGCGCGGCGGCGACGGTCATCATCTCGTCGCTGGTGTACGGGCGTGATGCGCTCACGCGAGCGCCCCCACGCGGTGCAGGAACTCGGCGTGCGTCGCGGTGCCGAGGACGTGCCGCTCCATCCACGCGGTGAAGGACTCGCGTGTGCGCGCGATCGCGTCCCATCCCTGGTAGAAGGCGTTGTCGCGCGCGTAATGGCCGAGCGCGTACGACGGGTACGCGCCGCCCGGCACGACGGAGACGGCCGCGACCTGCCACCCGGGGATGACGAACGCGTTCATCGGTGCGTCGAGCGTGTCCACCACGCGCTCGACCGTGACGACGATCGCGCGCGCCGCCATCGCGGCCTCACGGCTCGCGCCGACGATCCCGCGCAGCAGCACGTTGCCGTCGCGGTCCGCCTCCTGCGCGTGCAGGATCGTCAGGTCGGGATTGAGCGCGGGGAGCGCGGTGAGCTCCTCGCCGGTGAAGGGGCAGGTGACGCGCCGGATCCGCTCCGGGTTCGCCGCCGGCAGGTCGGTGCCGGCGTAGCCGCGCAGGATGCCGAACGGCAGCCCCGCAGCCCCCGCGGTGTAGCGCACCGCCATCCCCGCGTGCGCGTGCTCGTCGAGGGCGAGCGGTCCGGGCCACTGCTTCTCGACGGCGTCGCGCAGCCGGTGCAGGGAGCCGACGCCGGGATTGCCGCCCCACGAGAAGACGAGCGCCTTCGCGCAGCCCATCCCGATCATCTGGTCGTAGATGAGGTCGGGCGTCATGCGCACGAGCGTGAGGTCGCGGCGGCGCTGGCGGATGATCTCGTGGCCGGCGGCGAACGGGATCAGGTGCGTGAAGCCCTCGA
>CAZIDS010000186.1:0-6278 GCA_964537945.1 uncultured Gemmatimonas sp.
GTTGCCGATTTGATGTAGAACGACCACCACGTCTCCCGGGTTGTCGTCGATGGCATCGTGCAAGCCCTGCAACATCACGGCGTCGCGGCACGCTTCGCCATTGCACATCGGATCCTTCGGCGGCTTCCGATAGGACTGGAACGGCAGCCCTTCGCAGACCCCTTTGCATCCCGTCTGGTTGTCGCGCCACAGCGTCCGGACCGCCGCCCTCTCCAGCACGTGCAGAAGCGAATCGGAATTGCTGATGCGCTGCTGGTCGTAGCGCCGACGGCCGGTGGAGGAGAACATGCAAGGCACCGAGACTTCGGTGTTCGAACCGCACGCGCTCACGTCCTTGTAGTTGACGACGTCCAGACGGGCCAGCTGCGGCGTGGTCTGGCGGCCGTAACCGTTCAGGCCCCAGTTCTGGGCGCGCGCGGTCTCGCAGCGCGGCGACCTCGAGGCGGGCGACCTCGACGAGGGCCTCGGCGCGGCGGCGGCCGTCGGCGACGACCGGCTGCAGCAGCAGGCGACCGGCGAGATCCATCCCGAGAAGTTCACGCACGGCACGAGCGCGCAGCGCTCCCGCTGGTTCCGCGTCGGCTTCGACGGCGGGGAGCCGGCGCGCTGCGACACCTTCAACGGGCAGCCCTGACGGCCCGGTGACCGCGGTCGGTCCCCTCGGGTATCACGGACGGACCGACTCCACGGAGACTCGATGCGCGCCTTGCCCGCCCTCGCCATCGCGGCCGCGATCTTGATGACCGCAGCCTGCCAAGACACCGGCGATCCGCCGACGGTCTGCACGACGGAGGCGCGCCCGTCGATCGCGGTCCAGATCCGCGACTCCGTCTCCGGCTCGTACGTCGCGTCGGGTGCCACGCTGGTGATCCAGCACGACGCCTTCATCGACTCGATGGTCGTGCCGGCCGCCGCGCCTGGGCTGAACGAGATGTCGATCTCGACGCCGGCATCGGCGGAACGCGCCGGCGTGTACGACGTGACCGTGCGCCGCGCCGGCTACGTGACGTGGACGAAGCCGGACGTCGTCGTCGCGCAGGGGCAGTGCCATGTGTCCACGGTGCAGCTGACCGCGCGGCTGGTCGCGGCGCCGTAGCGCGCGCGTCATTACGAACTCCTGACGCGGCCGCCTCGTTCCGGCTCTCAGGTTGCCTGAGGCGCCGCAGACGCTGGTGGTTCATCGCTTCGACGGCGTATTCGGTCCGGCCCGCGTGCTGGTGCGACCACCGCTCCCGCGGGGTATCATCCGGTCGCCGCGTCTCCCCCGCCCTTCGTCCATGCGCCCGCTCCTCCTGCTCGCCCTCGCGACCGCCGCCTGCGTCGTCGAACGCAAGTCGGACGATCCGGAACCGCCGGTGTCCGGCGCACGGTCGGCCTCCGCGCCCGAGAGCGTCTCGGTTCCCGCGAAGGCCGCGGGCGACGCGGCACCGGTCGCGATGGTCCCGGCGAGCGGGAACGTCTGGCTCGAGGCCGTGCGAGGCATCTCGATCCGCGGCGCGTCGAGCGCCGATACGCTCGTCCTGCGCGCGACGGGCACGCGCAGCGACTCGCTCACCATCGGCCTCCTCGCCGTCATCTCGGGCGACACGATCGCGATCGCCGAATGGAACAGCGACTACGAACTCATAGATCCGCCGCCCGAAGTGCTCGAGTCGCCTGCGAAGCGCGACGAGTATCTCCGCGAGGCGCTCCTCCGGACGCTCAGCGGTGCGGTGGCCGCGCCGTTCACAGAGGGGATGCTCTCCGGCTCGGTGGACTTCTCGCACGCGCCGGACCGGGTGGACTGCGAGGAGGACGTGACGCCGTGCGTCGCGATCGCGCTCCAACGCACGATCGCCGACACCGTCGCGGTGCGGGCCGAACTCGCGGCGCTCGCGAACGAACGCCCGCGCACGCTGACGGTCAGCTACGGCTACGAGACCACCGAGATCCTGCTCTGGTACGCGCGCGGCAAGCGCTTCCTCCTGGCCTTCGCCTGCTGCTGATCACTTGGCCCCCCATCGAGATGCTCAAGCGCCTCCGCCTTCCCCTCGCCGCCGCCCTCCTCGCGCTCGCCGCGCCCGCACGCTCCGACTCCGCCGGCGCCCAGGCCGCGGGCACGATCCCCACGAAGGACAAGCAGCCCTATGGCCCGCCCGACCGTCCGGTGAGCTTCACCGACCGCTCCGCGTGGATCGCGATGTTCGAACCCTGCCGCGTGGAGGCGCAGCGCACGTTCCCCGACGCGCGCGCGCGCTTCGAGGCGGGACTCCCCGCGCGCCACACCTTCTTCGTGACGGTGCGCCTCGTCGACAGCGTCGGCGGGTTCGAGCAGGCGTTCATCCGGCTGAAGGCCTTCCGCGGCGATTCACTCGACGGGTGGGTCGCGTCGACCATCAACACCGTGCGCGGCTACCGCGACGGCCAGCCGATCGTGCTGCCGGTCTCGGACGTCATCGACTGGACCATCGCACGCCCCGACGGCACCGAGGAAGGCAACCTGATGGGCAACTTCCTCGACTGGTACCAGGACAACGGGCGGCCCGCGGGCGCGCTCTGCCGGCGCATCGCCCCGCCGGGCTGAACCGGACGAGCATCGCGCGCGTCAGCGCGTCTCAGCGCGCGCGATCGACGAGCGGGATGCGCGGCGCCGCGTCGCGCGGCAGCACGCCGTTGAGCCGCGGGTCGTCGAACACCTCGACCTTGCGGTCGTAGGGCACGAACCCCGAGCGGATGTAGAACGGCAGCGCGTCGGGGGAATCGAGCGAACAGGTGTGCAGCCAGAGCCGCTCGATCGGCCGCATCCACGCCGCCGCGATCGCGCGGTTCATCAGCCACCGCCCCGCGCCGCTGCCGACGATCGCGGACGCGAGCCCGAAGAACGTGATCTCCGCCTCGCGCGCGATCCGGAAATCGAGTTCGAGCAGGCCCTCGGCGCGGCCATCACGCTCCACCGCGTAGACCTCGACGTCGGGCGAGCCGAGGATCCCTTCGAGCTCGGCGTCGGGCATCGCCAGCCGCGACATCCAGAGCCACTCCTCGCCGACGCGCCGGTAGAGCGCGCGATACCAGTCGAGCGCCGGCCGCTCCTTCCGGCGGAGCACCCACGGCGCATCGACGCGCTCGGGTCGGTTCGCCGCGCGCGAGCGCATCTCGAGGTACGTCACGACCGCGGCGAGCTTTCCCGCCGGCAGGTCGTGGTAGCCTTCGTCCAGGAGCATCCCGAACGCTAGGCGCGCGACTCGCGTGCGACCACCCCTGTCCCGTCGGGCTTCGCGCCAGCGTAGCTTCTCGTCATGCACAAGCCCATCCAGAGTCCCAACCTCCCGAAGCCCGTCGGCCCGTACTCCCCGGGCATGGGCTTCGAGCGTCTCGTCTTCGTCTCCGGCCAGGGCGCGACCGACCCGGCCACCGGCAAGCTCAGGGGTCCCGACGCCGCCACGCAGACGGAGCAGTGCCTGCGGAACGTCGAGGAGATCCTCAAGGCCGCGGGCACCGACCTCTCGCACGTGCTCCGCTGCGGCGTCTTCCTGCTCGACATGAAGGAGTTCGGCGAGATGAACCGCGTTTACGAGCGGGTCTTCGGCGCGCACCGGCCGGCGCGCACGACGATCCAGGCCGCTGCCCTTCCCGGCGAGGGACTCCGCGTCGAGATCGATTGCATCGCCTACGTCCCGTGACCGGCGCGACGCCCCTCGAGATCGTCCGGAGCTACTTCCGCGCGATCGAGGCGAACGCCTCCGAGGAGGTCATGCGCGAGTTCTTCGCGCCGGAGATCATCCAGGAGGAGTTCCCGAATCGCCTCGTGCCCGAGGGCGCGCGGCGCGACCTCGCGGCCTTGATGGACGCGAGCCGCAAGGGCCGCGCCGTCGTCGAGCGGCAACGCTACGAGGTGCTCTGTGCGGTCGAGTCGGGGGACACCGTCGCCGCCGAGGTGCAGTGGTCGGCGACGATGCGGATGAAGATCGGCTCGCTCGCCGCAGGCGACGTGATGCGGGCGCGCTTCGCCGTCTTCCTCACGCTGCGCGACGGGCGCATCACGTCGCAGCGCAACTACGACTGCTTCGAGCCCTTCTGATGAGCGCCGGACGCCTGCAGGTCTACGAAGGGCCCGGCATCGTCGTCACCTTCGACCCGGCGCTCTGCATCCACTCGGGCAAGTGCGTCCGCGGACTGCCGCAGGTGTTCGACGTGAAGCGCAAGCGCTGGATCGACGTGCACGCCGGCACGCCGGAGGAGATCGCGGCGCAGGTGGCGCGCTGCCCGAGCGGCGCGCTGCAGGCGCGGACGCCCGACCCCGCGCCCTAGTCCGCGGCGGTCGGCGCCGACGTCGTCGCCGAGGCAGCGGCCCCGTCCCTGCCGCTTCGCCTCGAGCAGCCGTCGGTCGGCGATCGCGAGCAGCATCTTGCCCGTCACCGCGCTGCCGTCGAGCGGCAGCCCCGCGACGCCGGCGGAGAAGTCCACCGTCAGCGCCGTCCCGCCCGGCAGCTCGACCGACGACGACGCGACCGACGCGCGGAGCAGCTCGATCCGCGCGAGCGCGTTCGGCCGAGCCGTGGACGGCATCAGGATGACGAACTCCTCGCCGCCGTACCGCGCGACGAGGTCCGTCCGGCGCATCGAGCGATGCAGCTGCGTCGCCACCGCCTGCAGCACGCGGTCGCCGGCCGGGTGGCCGTGGACGTCGTTGATCCGCTTGAAGTGGTCCACGTCGAGGATCGCGAGCGAGAACGGCTGCCCGTCGCGCGCCGCCTGGTCCATCGCCGCGACGAGCGCGCGGTCGAAGTGCCCGCGGTTGAACAGCCCCGTGAGCCGGTCGCGCGCCGCAAGGTACAGGAGCCGCTGCGCACGCCGCACCACGGTGATCGCGAGCAGCATCGCGATCCCCATCAGCAGGAGCCGCGTCCAGAGGTCCACCGGCAGGTAGGGCCCCGCCTCGGGGACGAACAGCGGGTCGCTGAGGTCGTACCGGGCCGCGCTGAACGCCCAGAGCCCCGCGTACTCCGCGATCGCGAGCGCGCCGATCACGATGCAGATGCGCGCGTCGTAGCGCAGCGCCGTCGCGACGATCGCGAGGAAGTACATCTCGAAGGTCACCTTCGAGTTCAGCGCGACCAGCGGCGAGGCGACGATGAGGAACGCGAGCAGCGCGAGGCTGATCATCGTCACGTCGAACGCGCTCGACGCGAACCCCACCCAGGGCCGCCAGCGGCCGCGCCGCAGCAGCCGCCAGATCAGGAACGACACGATCGCCGCCGCGAGCGTGATCGAGAATCCCGCGAGGTGCATCGGCACGCCGGGGTAGTGCAGCACGTTCCACGTCGGCGCGATCAGCAGCAGCAGCATCGCGAGCACGCGCACCCGCGCGACGACGAACTCGCCTTCGATGCCGGCGGCCGCCAGCGCCGGGTCCGGGCGCGACCAGACGCGTTGCGCGTCCCACTCGCGGGTCAGGGTCTCATACTCGGTGGGCGCCGTCACGCGGGAAGTGTCCCACCCGCGCACCGCCGCGGCAAGCCGCCGCACCCCTCCCGGCCCGGTCACTGCGGGGCGAACTTCGAGGGTATCACGTGGACCCGCGCGTCCCCCCAACCCACGCCCCCAGTGCCTCTTCAGCTCCGCCGCGCCCTCCCGCTCGCCCTTCTCGCCCTCGCCGCCGGCTGCGCGCCGACGCCTCCTGCCTCCCGGCCGGCGCCCGCGCCCGCGGCGGCGACCGCAACCGCCGCGCCGGCGAAGGCCGAGCCGAAGGAACAGGGCAAGGGCGCCGCCAACACGACCGGCGACGCCGGTGCGAAGGCCCCCTCCGGTCCGACCGAGGCGCCCGCGGCGTGGCACCGGCTCGACTACGAGAAGGACAGCGTCTACGGCACCGGCGTCGACCGCGCGCTGCGCGAGCTGCTCGCCGACCGGCGGCCGACGCGCCGCGTCGTCGTCGCGGTCATCGACGGCGGCATCGACACGATGCACCCGCAGCTCCGCCCCGTCCTCTGGAGGAACGAACGCGAGGTCGCCGGCAACGGCGTCGATGACGACCGGAACGGCTACGTGGACGACGTCCACGGCTGGTCGATGATCCCGACCCTGCCCGGCGACACGGGCAAGTACGACACGATGGAGCGCACGCGCCTCTACGCCGCCTGCAAGGGCCTTCCCGCCGGCCGGGGCATCGCCAAGCCCGGCGACGAGGAATGCGCGTCGCTCGCCGCCGACTTCGCGAAGTCGGCCGGCGAGTTCGCGCAGATGGCCGGCCAGCTCCAGGCGATCGGTGGGATGTACCAGCGCGTGACCAGTACGCTCCG
>CAZIDS010000187.1:0-6221 GCA_964537945.1 uncultured Gemmatimonas sp.
GAAGGAGCTCGGCGACTCGAAGCTCGGCTCCGGCCCGGTGCTCGTGCGCGGCTCGGTCGTGTCGCCGGTCGCCTTCCGCATCGTGCGCGACACCGCCGAGTCGCTGCGGATCCCGTACACGCTGCACGCGGCGGGCCGCGAGACGAGCACCGACGCCGACGCGATCCATCTCGCGCGCCACGGCGTCGCGACGGCGCTGCTGTCGGTGCCGAACCGCTACATGCACTCGCCGAACGAGGTCGTCAGCCTCGTCGACCTCGACCACGCGGCGACGCTGATCGCGGGGACCTGCCGCGCCGTGACGCGGCAGACCGACTTCACGGCTCGCTGACGGCGGCGATCGTCGAGGTGGTCGGGCGGCGGCGCGCGTGCGCGACGAGCCGCATCGACGCCTGGCGCACCTCGCGGTCCTTGTCGTCCCGCAGCACCTGCACCGCCGCCATCGCCTGCGGCGAGCGGATCGCCACCAGCGCGATGCACGCCTGGATGCGCAGCGGCGCCGCGTCGCGCTGCGGGTTCGTCCCCTGCCCCTGCGCGATCGCGATCAAGGCCTGCACCGCCTCGGCCGTGCCGAGCCGGCCGAGCGCATCCACCGCGGCGAAGAGCACCTCGCGGTCCGCCTCGCCCTTCAGCACGGGATCGAGCAGGCCGAGCAGCCGCGCGTCCTTGCGCAGCGCCAGCGCCGAGACCGCGCGCACGCGGACCGCGGCGCTGCCGTCCCCGAGGAGGAACGCGAGCGACTCGAACGAGCCGTCGGACCCGAGACGCCCCAGCGACGCCGCGACGTCGCGCCGCACGCGCCACTCGGGGTGCTCGAGCAGCTTGTCGAGCAACCGTTCCGCCGGCGCGCCACCGATGGCTCCGAGCGTCGCGACGGCGTTGCGGACCGTGAGCTCGTTCTGGTCCCTGATCATGACCGCGAGCGCCTCGATCGCGCGCGGGAGGCCCCGCAGCGAGTCGATGCACGTCGCGCGCGCCTCCGCCGTCGCCGCGGCCGTGGCCTCGTCGAGCATCGCCTCGGCGGCATCCACGCCGAATCGGTAGAGCGCCTGCTGCAGGCGCTCCGCGTCGATCGCCGTGCCGGCGCGGGTGTGGCGCAGCGTCGCGAGCTGGCGCAGCAGCACCGGGCGCGCGAGGCGGCGGATCGCGTGATTGAACGCCTGCCGCCGCTCGTCGGCGCCGTCACGCTCCAGCTGCGCGTACTCCACCGCGACGACCGCCGCGACGCCCTCGACCAGCGCGTCGTGGCGCCCCTGGCGGAACGCGATGTCGCAGTAGGTCACGAACTGGTCGAGCGCCGCGGTGAGCTCCTTCGCGACCGCGGCGACCTCGACGGCATCGATCGCGGCAGCGAGCTGCGGGTCGGACGGCTTGGGGATCTCGAGTGCGCGCACGAGGCGCACTGGCGCGTCGCGGGGCTCCGGCGGCGGGGAGGCCGACGGACTCTCCTCGTCACTCGGCTTCGAGACGCGCTTGCGTGGGGTCGCCGCGGCATCGGGGGTCGCGGGCGTGGCCGGCGTCGGGACCGACGACGCCCCGATCGCCGGCGTCGACTTCCGTGGCGCGGGCGCGCCCGGCGGCGCGGGGGACGGGGCGGGGCTCTCGACCGTTTCGGTACGCTGGCGCAGCCGGCGCGGGAGCGCCTTCGGGTCGAGCACCGCCGCACGCGCCGCGAAGCGGGCCACCGGGTCCCCGTCGCCAGGCGCGGCGGCGAGCAGGCGCGCGAGGTCGAGCAGGTCGGCCTGCGACGCCTTCGCGGTGATGCCGAGCTCCTCGATGCCGTAAGCCTTGAAGCGCGCCGCGATGAGCGGCGACTCCGCCGGTGCGCCGTCCGCCTGCAGCGCGCCGTCGACGAGGGCGAGCGTGAGCGGCGTCGCCTTCGCGGCCTCGGTCACTGCGCGCGCCGCGTCGCGCTGCACCATGGCGTCCGACGGCCGCTCGGCCACCAGCGCGACCAGGGCCGCGAAGCGGTCGAGCACTGCGTTCGTCGGAGCGGCGTCGCCGTCGGTCATCTCTGCTGGTATCCCCCGCGCGGTCCCGATAACATACGCCCGGAACGCCGCGCGTCGCATCGGCGTCCGCCCTGCACCCGGAGTCCGTCCTGCCCCTGCATGCCTGGTCGAGCGCACGGTACGCGATCGCGCTGCCGGATGGGCACCGTTTCCCGATCGCCAAGTACGGCCTGCTGCGCGACGCCGTGCTCGCCGAGGGGATCGTCGCGCCCGAGCGGCTCCATGACCCCGCCCGCGCGCCGCTCGACGACGTGCGCCGCGTCCACGACGCCGCCTACGTGGACCGGCTGGTGCGCGGTACCATGCCGTCCGCCGAGCAACGTGCCCTCGGGTTCCCCTGGAGCGAAGGGCTCGTCGAACGGTCGTTCCGGGCGAGCGGGGGCACGCTCGAGGCCGCGGAGCACGCCCTGCGCGACGGCATCGCGATGAACCTCGCCGGCGGCACGCACCACGCCTTCGCGTCGCACGGCGAGGGCTTCTGCGTGCTCAACGACGTCGCCATCGCGCTGCGCGCGCTGCGCGTGCGCGGCCTCGTCGGGCGCGCGGCGGTGGTAGACCTCGACGTCCACCAGGGGAACGGCACGCACGCGATCCTCGCCGGCGACGACGAGTGCTTCACCTTCTCGATGCACGGCCGGCGCAACTATCCGTTCCGGAAGGTCGCGGGCCGGCTCGACGTCGAGCTCGAGGACGGCACCGGGGACACCGAATACCTCGAGCGCCTCGCCGCCTCGCTCCCCGGCGTGCTCGCCGAGGCGCGAGCCGACCTCGTCTTCTATCTCGCCGGTGCCGACCCGCACGAGGGCGACACCCTCGGCCGGCTGAAGCTGACGTTCGACGGCCTGATGCGCCGCGACGCGCTCGTGCTCGAGGCCGCGCGCGCGGTCGGTGTGCCGGTCGTGATCGCGATCGCCGGCGGCTACGGCCGCGACATCGACGACACCGTGCGGGTCCACGTCAACACGGCGCGCATCGCGCGCGACTTCCTCACCTGACCGTGCCGCCCATCCCCGCGCCCCAGTCCGACGGCTTGTCCGCGACCACGCCGGTCCCGCTCTACTGGTGCCGGTACCGCCCGCGCGCGCCCGTGAGCCGCGCGGTCGTGCTGCACGGCGGGCCCGGCGCGCATCACGACTACCTGCTGCCGCAGATGCTCGAGCTCGCCGCGGAGCGGGACTGCCTCTTCTACGACCAGCGCGGCGGCGGCCGCTCGAAGACCGACGACCGCGCGCCGATCGGCTGGCGCACGCACGTCGAGGACCTCACGGCGCTCCTCGCCGAACTCGAGCGGGGACCGCTCACGCTCGTCGGCTACTCGTGGGGCGCGCTGCTGGCGATGCTCTACGCGATCGAGGCCCAGGCCGGCCGCGCCGGGCCGGTGCCGGCCCGGATGGTCCTGCTGGACCCCGCACCCGTCACGCGGTCGTTCCGGGACCGGTTCGAGGCCGAGTTCGCTGCGCGGCAAGCCGGACCCGCGGTGACCGCCCTTCGCGAGCAACTCGCGGCCAGTGGCCTGCGGGAGTCCGACCCGGCGGCGTTCAAGCAGCGGACGTTCGAGCTGAGCGTCGCCGGCTACTTCGCCGACCCGGCGAGGGCGCGCGACCTCACGCCCTTCCGCGTCACCGGGCGCGTGCAGCAGTCGGTCTGGGAGTCGCTGGGCGACTTCGACCTGCTGCCCGCGCTCCGTGACCTTCGCATCCCCTCGATGGTCGTCCACGGAAGGCAGGACCCCATCCCGCTCGCCTCCGCGCAGGCGGCGGCGGAGGCCCTGTCGGCCCACGCCTGTTGGCTGGATGCGTGTGGACATGTACCGTATGTGGAGCAACCCGAGGCGCTGTTCAGGGCTGTCCGCGAGTTCCTCCACGACACCGAGTCCCTGGTCCGCGACTGAATGTCCCAGCACGACGAGATCGTCCAGCCGCACGTCGGCGTCATCGAGCATCAGGGCCGGCGGTTCGCGGTCTCGGTGCGGATCGTGTGGGACGGGATCGAGTACGTCGGGCGGCTCTGGTTCGCCGACGAGGCGTGGGACGACCTGGGGATCCCGGACCGCGGCGCCTTCCCCGGCCGCACGCGCGAGGAAGTGATCGGGCAGGCGAAGCGGCTCACCGAGCCGGAGCTGATCAAGCGCTACAAGCGCGCCCTCGCCGAGAAGCGCCGCTACGCCGGGCTCCGCAAGCATACCGAGGAGATCCTCGCGAAGATCCGCTACCTCAACCAGGTCGCGGTGTCGATGCGCGCGGGCCTGCTCGACGTCGACGGCGCCGCGCAGGAGATCGACCTCACCGAGCAGCAGCTGCACGGGCTCATCGCCGACCTCGGGAAGCACGCCGGCGTCGAGACCTGACCAGGGCAGAGGTGAGACGTGAGATGTGAGATGCACGGGGCACCTCCCCCATCTCACATCTCCCATCGACCATCTGCCGTTCCCGTATATTGCGCCGATGGACTCGAAGTCGGCCGCCCACCTCCTCCATGAGATCGTCGCCCTGCTCGAGCTGCAGGGCGAGGACCCGGCCGTCCCCGCGCCGTTCGCCGACGCTGCGCGAGCGCTCGCGGCCTCCGACGCACAGCAACTGACCGAGCTGCTCCGCCGCGACAAGCGGCGCTTCGCGCCGGAGGTGCTCGAGGTCCTCACCGAGCTGAAGGACGAGGGCGAGTCCACGCTCCTCGACCGGCTCCGCGAGTCCACGCCCGAGGGGCTCTTCGAGATGATGCGCGTCCCGGGCCTCGGTCCCTCGCGCATCCGCCGCATCCACGAGGGACTCGGCATCGACACGCTGCAGGAGCTCGAGGAGGCGGCACGGGACGGCCGGCTCGCCAAGCTGCCGCGATTCGGCGCGCGCACGGCCGAACAGGTGCTGCGCGGCATCGCCTGGCTCAAGGAGAGCGGCGCGCAGGTGCTCTACCCGCACGGCCGCGCCGAGGCCGAGCGGCTCCTCGCGGCAGTGCGCCGCCAACCGGGCGTGGTGCGCGCCGAGATCGCGGGCGCGGTCCGCCGCCACTGCGAGACGGTGCGCGAGATCGAGATCGTCGCCGCCCGCGCGCGCGAGGCCGAGGCGATCGCCGCCGCGCTCGCGCGCGCGCCCGGCGTGCGCGATTCCGGCGGCAGCGGCTCGCGCGAGGTCGCCATCCGCTACGACGACGGGATGCGCCTCGTCCTGCGCTGCGTCCCCGCCGACCAGTTCGTGGTGACCTGGTTCCGCGCGACCGGCTCGGAGGCGCACGTGCGCGAGGTGACCGCGCGCGCCGCGATGCGCGGGCTGCTGCTCGACGCGCAGCACCTGCGCCGCGCCGACGGCGCCACGGTCGAGCTGATGGACGAGCCCGCGCTCTACGCGGCGATCGGGCTCCCGTGGCTCGCGCCCGAACTGCGCGAGGGGATGGGCGAGCTGGCCGAGGGCGCGGTGCCGCGGCTCATCGAGCTCGCCGACATCCGCGGCGCCCTGCACTGCCATTCGCAGTACTCCGACGGCGCCGCGACGATCGCCGAGCTCGCGGCCGCGGCCCGGCTCCGCGGCTGGAGCTACCTCGGCATCAGCGACCACTCGCAGAGCGCGTTCTACTCGGGCGGCCTGACCGTCGAGTCGCTGCAGCGCCAGCACGACGAGATCGACGCGATCAACGCCAGCTTCTCCGACTTCCGCGTGCTGAAGGGGGTCGAGGCCGACATCCTCCCCGACGGCCGGATCGACTACCCGGTCGACGTGCTCGACCGGTTCGACTACGTGATCGCCAGCATCCACTCGCGCATGGGGATGAACAGCGAGCAGATGACGGAGCGCGTGCTTCGGGCGATGGACGACCCGCACATGGCGATCCTCGGGCACCCGACGGGGCGGCTGCTGCTCACGCGCGAGCCCTACGCGATCGACATGGAGGCGGTGCTCGCCAAGGCCGGGGCGCTCGGCGTCGCGGTCGAGCTCAACGCCGACCCGCACCGCCTCGACCTCGACTGGCGCCTCGCGCGGTCGGCGCGCCGGCACGGCACGCGGATCGAGATCGGCCCCGATGCGCACTCCGTCGACGGGCTCGACAACATGACGCTCGGCATCGGCATGGCGCGGAAGGCCTGGCTCACCGCCGACGACGTGATCAACACGCGGCCGACGGCGGAGGTCGTCGAGTTCGCGACGCGGCGGCGCGCGGCGAAGGCGACCGCGTAGCCGTGGCCGCGGCACGCAAGCGGAAGTCCGCGCCGGACGATGC
>CAZIDS010000188.1:0-6183 GCA_964537945.1 uncultured Gemmatimonas sp.
CGGCGCCGGCACCGGCGTCTGCCAGAGCACCTGCGTGATCATCCACCGCCCCTCGAACTTGGCGAGCATGACGTAGTCGGTCCCCCACCACGCCGTCACCTTCGCGACCGCGGTCTGGTCGAGCACATCGAGCACCTCGACCTTCTTCGGCCAGGCGGGATTGGGCGGCCGGTTCCGAGCCTTCACCGACTTCGCATAGGCGATCGCCTGCGCGTAGGTCATCCGGTCGTCGGTGTAGGCGCCGGTGTCGCGGTTCCGCTCGAAGCCGCGCTTGTCGAGGTCGGGACGGAGGGCGCGGACGAGCTTGGCGGTGTCGCCTTCGTAGAAGCCCTCGAGGTAGTCGAGCCCGGCCCGTTCGACCGCGGCGCGCTCGGCGGGTGCCTGCGCCGACGCGCGCTGCGGCGCTGCGAGCAACAGGACGGCGGTGGCGACGGTCAGGCGGCGCAGCATCGGCATTGCGACTCCGGGAATGGGGTTCATCGAGAGATCCGACCAAGCGCGTCCAACGGGTCGGCGGGCACGCCCTTCGTGTCGCGCGTGGCGTCGCGGATCTCCTGCTTCAGGCGCTCCCGCGCCGCAGCCTCCCGCGTCGCGCGCTCGACCGGCGACAAGCGATCGCCCTCCGCCTTGATGCGCGCCATCTCGGCGGCGAAGGCCTCGCCGGCGCGCTGGATCCGCAGCACCGCCTCCACCCGCGCCGTCGCGGTCGGCGTGATAACGGTCCGGCCGACGGGAGGCGTGAGGTCGGTGGCGACACGATTCGCGCTGATCAGGCCGTACCACGCGGCGACCACGAGGAACGCGACCCCGGCCGCGATGCGAAGCGCCCATCGCCCCGAGGCCGATCGGAGCAGGCGCCGGAAGCCGGACGCAGGCGCGGTCCCGCGCGCGTCGAGTTCCGCGCCGACTCGCGCGGCCACGGCGTGCCCGCCGAGCGCGTCGCGCAGCATCGCTTCGCGGAAGCGCTCCTCGACCCGGGTCTCCGGCGTATCGTCGCGTCGCATCCATCTCTCCGGCGGAGGGACGTCGGTGCAGGCCGGGGTCGATCCTCCGGCCATTCTGTCCACCATACGCTGACGATGGAGCGAAAGGTGTCAGCGGGTCAGTGAGGGAGCGGGTAGCGGCCCAGCCAGAGCAGGTCATCGCCATCGCGGCGCGCGACATACACGACATCGCGACCGAAGCCGATGAGGAGATGCGCCGGCGGCAGCCGGACGGCCCGCAGGAAGTGGCCGTCGCGATCGAGCAGGTCGAAGCGCGGCCCCTGCGTCGTGAGCCCTGAATCGCGCACCGACACCCACGCGCGATCGCGCCCGTCGACGAGGATCGATTCGTCGAGGATCACGGGCCAGCTCGCGGGGCGCGGGTCGGGCGCCACGTATTCGGGTGCCGGCACCGCGGGGCGGCCGGGCATCTGCGCGAGCAGCGGTCCCATCATCGCCGTCATCATGCGCTGCATCGAGTCGACCATCTGCGCGACCTGCGCGTCCGTCAGCTCGACGCGCTGGTGCACGACCGGTTCAGCGCTGGCTACCGGGCCCTCGCGCTCGTGGATCTCCGGCGTGTACGTCGCACCGCGGACCACGAGGACGCGCCCGTCGCCGAAGACGGCCACGGCGTCGATCGGATCGAACGACGAGAGCACCTGACGCCCACCGAGCGTGCTCGCGCTCCGCGCCCGCTGCGTCGCGAGCATCGTCACGGTGTCGTGGCGTGCACCGTCCCGGCTCACGCGCACCACCGCGATCGAGTCGGAGAACGAACTCGGCCGCGGTCCGGTGCCGGTGGCCGGCATGAAGCCGCGCGCGCGTCCGACCCATCCATCCGGCGTCACGCCCTCGAGCCAGGGCGCGGTGATGCGCCCGGCGGAGCCGCCGTCGCCGGTGACGTCGAAGCTGCGGACCGGCGTCGCGTCGGGAGAGAAGACCAACACTCGGCCGCGCATGATGTCGAACATCCAGACCGAATCGCCGGCGGCGCGCACGAGACGATAGCCGCTCTTGTACTCGAGCGGCCCGTCGCCGCGCGACGCCACCGGCGATTCGGCCCCGGCCGCGAAGTCGACGAGCACCAGCCGCGACTCGCGCGTGTCGTGCACGAGCACCCGACCGTCGCGCAGCTCGGCGAGGCGGACCGGGCCGGTGAATGGCTGCGCGTGCTCGGCGATCAGCGCACCAAGCGGTTCGGCCGGCGGGATCGGGATCCCCGGCCCGGCGGCGCACGCGCCGGCGATCAGCGATGGCAGGATGCACGCGGTCCGGAGTCGATTCACGCGCGGCAAGTTGCTCGGGTGCGCCCTCGACGCGGAAGTGGAGGTCCGCGCCGCTCGCGACCATCACGCAGTCCCTTCCCCCCAGCGATAGCCCGCGCCGCGGACCGTCACGAGCGGCGCCGCCGCCGCTCCGAGCACTCGTCGCAGCGACGCGACGTGCCAGTCCACCGTGCGTGACGTCACGTCCGACTGATACGCCCACACATGCTGCAGCAGGAAACTGCGGCTCAGCACCCGCCCCTCGCGCGCGACGAGCGCGACCAGCAGCGCGAACTCCTTCGGATTGACGTCGATCGGCGCGCCGTCCACGAGCGCCCGCCGCGCCGAGAGGTGCAGTTCCACCGCGTGGGATCGCAGCCGGTCCCACGCCGGCTCCCCGGGATCCGTCGCCCGCATCGGATCCCAGCCGTGCACCTCGGTGCGCGCGTGCTGCAGCCATTCGAACAGCGCGTCGTAGACGACGAACCCCTCCTTGAGCATCCGCTGGTCGTCGTCGAGGCAGAGGCGCGAGAGGCCGAGCGAGACGGCCAGCAGGCCCGCCGACTGCGGCGCGAGGTCGAGACGCGCCGTGTCGGCGCCGCGCACGATCACGGCCAGGTCGCGCAGCGCCGGCGTTTCGAGCCGGTAGCGCTCGAGGAACGCGTCGAACGAGCATCGGTCGCCGCGATGCCCGAGTTCGGCGCCTTCGACGTCGAACGGGATCGCGCCGAGCGCTTCGGCGCGCGCGAGTACCTCGGCTGGAGGGACGAAGAGGAACTGCGGGGCCCGGTCGATGAAGCGCGCGACCAGCCACGGACAGGCGACGCGATCGATCTTCGGCCGTTCGCGCGTGATCCACTTCATGCGGACGCTCCGGGACGGAACCTCGCCGCGAGGCCTCAGCCGGCCCCGACATTGCGCGCGAGCGCATCGGCGAAGCGGTCGACATCCTCGACGGACGTGTAGAGATAGCACGACGCCCGCGCGGCCGCACGACAGCCGAAGCGCTCGAGCAGCGGCAGCGCCGCGAGGTCCCCGGCGCGGATCGCGATGCCCTCCGCGTCGAGCGCGCGCACGATCTCGGCCGGCGCCTTCCCCTCGGCGACGAACGCGAAGACGCCGACTCGGGCTTCGGCGTCGGCGGCGCCGAGCAGGCGCACAGCGGGGATCGCCCGCAGCCGCTCGAGCAGGTGCCGGTTGAGCGCCACCTGGTGCGCGCGGATCGCATCGAAGCCGACACCGCGCAGGAACCGCATCGCCGCCGCGAGCCCGACCGCGCCCGAGGCGTTCGGCGTGCCGGCCCCGAACTTGAGCGCGCCCTCGGAGAGCTGTTCGCCGTCGAGACCCACCTCGTGCGCCATGTTCGAGCCGAACTGGTAGGGCGGCATCGCGTCCAGCAGCGCGCGCCGGCCCCAGAGCACGCCCGCGCCCATCGGTCCGCAGAGCTTGTGACTCGAGAGCGCAAGGAAGTCGCAGCCGATCGCGGCCACATCCACCGGGATGTGCGGCGCCGACTGCGCGGCATCCACCACCACGATGCGGCCCGGCGCGCGCGCGAGCGCACAGAGCCGCTCGACGGGATTCACGAGTCCGAGCACGTTGCTCACGTGGCTCATCGCGACGATGCGCGTGCGAGGGCCGAGCTTCGCGCGGAGATCGCGTTCGTCGGGATGGCCTGCGTCATCGAGCCCGAACCAGGTGACGCGGGCGCCGGTGCGCGCGGCCAGCGCGCGCCACGGCAGGAGGTTCGATGCGTGCTCGCCGATGCCGACGAGGATCTCGTCTCCCGGCGCGAGGTTCGCCGGCCCCCAGGTGGCGGCGACGAGGTTGATGCCGTCGGTCGTGCCGCGCGTGAGGACGATCTCGAGCGGGTCGGTCGCGCCGATGAAGCCGGCGGCGGTGCGCCGTGCGTCGTCCATCGCCGCGGCGGCGCCGCGCGCCAGCGTGTGCAGCGTCGCGCCCGGGTTCGCGTTGTCGAACGCATCGAAGCGGCGCAGGGCGTCGAGGACCGCGCGCGGACGGAGCGAAGTGGCGGCCGTGTCGAGGTACGTGAGGGGCTGGCCGTTCAGGCGCTGGCTGAGCGCGGGGAACTCGTCGCGCCATTCCGATGTCGCCCCGCTGAGCACCGGCCGCGGCCGATGCGTCCCGCCCTCAGGCATCAGACCCGTCGTCGCGCACGCGCTGGCGATGCTCCGGACGAACTGCCGTCTCTCCACCGGACCCTCCTCGGGATCGAAGCAGGCAAGGTGCGATGCCCCCGGGCGCGCCGGACGCGGAACGGCGGCTTCACACATTCGCCACACAATCGCCGTGGACGCGCGAAGGGGCCGAGCGCGAGCTCGGCCCCTTCGTCTACTGCGGCGCGCGCCCTTGGCGGTGCCTACTCCGCCGAGAGCTCCATCTGCCCGTCGGGCCCAGCGTCCTCGCCTCCGACCTCGGCGCCCTCGACGTCGTCCTTGTCGTCCGACACCACGCGCGCGATTGCCGCGACGACGTCGCCGAGCTCGAGGTTCTTGAGCCGAACGCCCTGCGCGACGCGCCCGGTCTCGCGGATGTCCTTCACCGCGCAGCGCAGCGACTGCCCGCCGCGCGTGATCAGCATCAGCCCGTCCTCGGCGAGCACCTCGAGCAGCCCGACGACGTCGCCGGTCTTCTCGGTCCGCTTCACGGTGAGGATGCCCTTCCCGCCGCGGCCCTGCACGCGGTACTCCTCGATGTTCGTCAGCTTGCCGAGCGCGAGCTCGGCGACGACGAGCAGCGACGCGTCGCGCTTCACGACGACCATCCCGACGACCTTGTCGCCGGCGCCGAGCGTGATGCCCTTCACGCCGGTGGTGTCGCGGCCCATCGGGCGGGCTTCCTGTTCGTGGAAGCGGATCGAGAGGCCGTGCTTGGTGACGAGCACCACGTCATTCGTGCCGCTCGTGATCTGCACGTCGATCAGCTCGTCACCCTCGTCGAGCTTGATGCCCTTGATGCCAGTCGAGCGGACGTTCGAGTACTCGCTGAGCGCGGTCTTCTTCACCGTGCCGAGGCGCGTGCAGAACATCAGGAACTCGTTGTCGGTGAACTCCTTCACCGGCACGATCGCCTGCACCGTGGTGTCGGGCGTGACGTTGATCAGGTTCACGATCGGCTTGCCCTTGCTGGCGCGGCCGCCCTCGGGGATCTCGTGCACCTTGAGCCAGAAGCAGCGCCCGTCCTGCGTGAAGACGAGCAGGTAGTCGTGCGTCTTGGCGACGAAGAGGTGCTCGACGAAATCATCCGTCCGGAGCTCGGTCCCCTTGGTCCCGACGCCGCCGCGGCGCTGCTTGCGGTAGGTCGAGATCGAGGTGCGCTTGATGTAGCCGGCGTGCGAGATGGTGACGACCATCTCCTCGTTCGCGATGAGGTCCTCGATCGAGAACTCGCCCTCGTCGCTCACGATCTCGGTGCGCCGCTCATCGCCGTAGGTGCCGACGAGCGTCGCGAGCTCCTCCTTCATCACCTTCATCCGCTTCGGCTTCGAGGCGAGCAGCGCCTCGAGCTCCTTGATCTGCCCGCGGACCTCGGCCAGCTCCTCCTCGAGCTTCTCGATCTCGAGGCCGGTGAGCTTGGCGAGGCGCATGTTCAGCACCGCCTCGGCCTGCCGCTCGCTGAGCTTGAAGCGGCGCTGCAGCTGCTCGCTCGCCTGCGGCGTGTCCTCGGCCGCGCGGATGACCTTGATCACCTCGTCGATGTTGTCGACGCAGATCTTCAGGCCCTCGAGGATGTGCTCGCGGTCCTTCGCCTTGTCGAGGTCGAACTGCGTCCGGCGGACGATGACCTCGTGGCGGTGCGCGATGTAGTGCTGGAGCACCTCGCGCATCCCCATCACCTTCGGCACCAGCCGCTTGGTCGCCGGGTCGGGCACGAGCGCGAGCATGATCACGCCGAACGTGGTCTGCATCGCG
>CAZIDS010000189.1:0-6144 GCA_964537945.1 uncultured Gemmatimonas sp.
GGCGGAGCTCGACGTAGAAGCGGCTCACCTCCTGCAGCCCGCGCTTGATGAAGCGGATGTCGGTGATCTGCGAGCCGAGGTGGAAGTGGATGAGCTTGATGATGTCGAGCATCCCCTCGGAGCGGAGCCGCTCGACGACCTGCATGAGCTGGGCCGAGGTGAGACCGAACTTGGACTTCTCGCCTCCCGACTGCGCCCAGCGGCCCGAGCCCTCGCTGGAGAGCTTGATGCGGACGCCGATCGTCGGCGTCACGCCCATCTCGCGCGCGACGCGCAGCAGCACGTCGAGCTCGCTCACCTGCTCGACGACGATGAGCACGGTGTGGCCGAGCTTCTGGCCCATCAGGGCGAGGCGCATGAACTCCTCGTCCTTGTAGCCGTTGCAGATGATCAGGTGGTCGGTGCGGTCGCTCATCGCGAGCACCGCCTGCAGCTCGGGCTTGGAGCCGCACTCGAGGCCGACGCCCGTCTTCTCGCCGAACTCGACGATCTCCTCGATCACGTGGCGCTGCTGGTTGACCTTGATCGGGTAGACGGTCGTGTACGCGCCCTCGTACTGGAACTCGGTGATCGCCGCCGCGAAGCGCGCGTGCAGCATCTCGATCCGCGCCTTCAGGATCTCCGAGAAGCGGAGCAGCACCGGGAGGCCGACGCCCTGCGCCTCGAGGTCGTGCGCGAGCTCGAACAGGTCGAGCACCTCGTCCGCCTTGTCCTTGTCCGGGCGGACGACGACGCGGCCCGCCGCGTTCACATCGAAGAACCCGTCGCCCCACCCCTCGACGTTGTAGAGCGCCTTCGCGCGCTCGATGGTCCACGGCGCGGGCGCGTGCGCCTCCTTCGCCGGGGCGGCGTGCGTCCCCGTCGCGGTGAGCGCACCATTGGCCGCGGGCGCGGCCGGCGACGCAGGCGAAGCCGGCGAAGCAGGCGAAGCCGGCGCGGCGGCGTTCGCCTCGGGAGTCGGGGTGACGGTCATGCGCAGAATAGTAGGGGCAACCGCCGATTAACGGTATGCGCCGCCGTCGCGCGCGTCTGGCCGAAACCACCGGGGCGCCCTAGCGTAGTCCCCCGGTCGGCAGCGACCGGCAGCGCGCGGCGCGTCATCCGCGCCGCGATCACCCTCGTACGGAGTACCACGCGATGCGCATCCTCAAGTGGATCGGCATCACCCTCGGCGTCATCGTGCTCCTGGTCTGCGCCGGCGTCGGCAGCGTCTATGCCTGGGCCGGCAGCCAGCTCACGAAGACCGTCGCCGACCCGGCGCACGGCTTCAAGGCGCCGACCGACAGCGCGAGCGTCGCCCGCGGCGAGCACGTCGTGCGCGCCATCGCGAAGTGCGCCGACTGCCATGGCGCCGACTTCGGCGGCGATACGCTCATCAACGACCCGATGATGGGCTTCATCTGGGCGCCGAACCTCACGACCGGCAAGGGCGGCGTGCTCGCGAACTACGACGACGCGCACCTCGAGGGCGCGATCCGGCACGGCGTGCGCCACAACGGGCAGCGGCTGATGGTGATGCCGTCGAACGAGTACCAGCTCCTCTCCGACGAGGACCTCGGGACGATCGTCGCCTACCTGCGCGCCCAGCCGCCGGTGGACCGCGAGCCGCCGGGGAACGTGATCAAGCTCCTGCCGCGGATGCTCTACGCCGCCGGCATCTTCCCGCTCTTCCCGCACGAGAAGGTGACGCACACCACCGAGGTCGTCGCGGCGGTGCCGGTGGACACGACGGTCGAGTACGGCCGCTACCTCGCCGACGGCGGCTGCGCGGGCTGTCACGGTCAGGGCTACGGCGGCGGTGCGATCCCGGGCGGACCGCCCGACTGGCCCAAGCCGGCGAACCTCACCCCGACCGGCATCGGGCACTACTCGCAGCAGGACTTCATCAACGCGATGCGCACGGGCATGCGCCCGAGCGGTGTCGCGATCAACGAGTTCATGCCCATCAATGCGACGAAGCTCATGACCGACACCGAGATCGTCGCGATCTACAAGTACCTGAAGACGGTGCCGCCGAAGGAGTTCGGGACGCGCTGAACGCGTCGCGTCCACGGAAGCGCGAAGGGGGCCTCGGCGATCACCGGGGCCCCCTTCGGTTCCTGCGGATCCGCTACGGCTGCACGCGCGGCGCGAGCTGGTCCCGGCCACGGTCGAGGAACGGGATCCCGTGCACCATCCAGTCGGGCGCCGGTGCGCCAAGGAGGTGGTGCGCGAAGAACTCCTGCATGCGCCGGTCGACGTCCTTCTGGTTCGCGTACTTCCGCGGATTGTGCGCGTCGCCGTTGTAGTTGAGCATGTAGGCCTCCTTGCCGAGCCGCCGCATCGCGACGAAGAACTCGATGCCCTGGTACCAGGGCACCGCGCCGTCCGCGTCATTCGCCATGAACAGCACGGGGGTCGTCACGCGGTCGAGATGGAACAGCGGCGAGTTCTCGAGGTAGAGCTCGGGCGTCTCCCAGATCGAGCCGCCGATGCGGCTCTGCCCGTTCTCGTAGTTCACGATCGCGCGCTCCACGCCCGACTCCCACCGGATCCCGCCGTACGCCGACGTCATGTTGACGACGGTCGCGTTCGGCACCGCGGCCGAGAAGAGGTTCGTCTGCGTGATGACGTAGGCGGTCTGGTAGCCGCCCCACGACTGCCCGCTGATCCCCAGCCGCTTCGGGTCGGCGATGCCGCGCGCGATCAGCGCCTGCACGCCCGGCACGATCGACTTCACCGCGCTCGGCCCCGGCTGGCCCGGCGTGTAATGGATGTTCGGCATGAACACGAGGTAGCCGAGGCTCGTGTAGACCACCGGGTTGATGACGTTGCGGCCCGCCGGACGGTTGTAGTTGTAGAGCCCGTCCGAGAGCTGCTCGTAGAAGTAGGTGATCATCGGGTACTTCCGGGTCGGGTCGAAGCCCTCGGGCTTGTAGAGCAGCCCCTCCATCTCGACGCCGTCGAGGTTCATCCACTTCACGAGCTCGACGTCGCCCCAGCGGTACCGCGCCTGCTCGGGCATCGCGTCGGTGATGCGCTGCAGCGCGTCGAACGAGGCGCCGGTCCACAGATCGGGGAACTCGCGGTAGTCCGCGCGGGAGACGAGCAGCTGGTCGCTCTTCCGCGCCTTCTGCAGGACGGGCCACGACTTCGGCGCCATCAGGATGCGCTCCGGTGCCGACGTGCCGCCGACGCGGTCGCGATAGAAGCCGGCGTACTTCGTCACGTCGTCGAAGGCGCGCAGCAGCAGCGGCTGCGCGGGGTCGATCGCGCGCTCCTCGGGATCGAGGTCGGCGACGCGGAAGATCAGCTGGTCGCGGCGGCCGGCTCCGTCCGTGAGGTTCTTCGGTGCGACCGCGCCGAGCGGGTCGATCTCCCAGACGTCGTAGCGGTCGTAGATGAGCACGCGCGCGTCGTCCTTCGTCCAGCCGGCGACGCCCCACGGGTTCGGCTCGTCCGGCGTGTCGTGCGTCTCCTGGTCGAAGCGCACGCCGGCGATGCCGCCGGTGAGGTCGCGCGTGCGGCCCGTGGCGGCCTCGTACGCGCGCCACGCCTTCTTCTCCCACCAGACGACGAAGCGCGCGCCCGGCGACAGCTGGCCGTTGCCGGGGATGCGCGTCGCGACCTGGCGGTCGGCGCCGGTGACGGTGTTGATCAGGTGGACGTCGTTCGCGTCGTCGCCAGCGATGGCGTCCATCTCGTACGGGACGCCGGTCGTCGCGATCGCGACGCGGCCGTCGTCGGAGAGCGTCACCTGCGGCAGCGAATCGCCGCCGAGGCGGCGCCACTGCCGTGTCGCCACGTGGAAGACGGCGGGGAAGGAGCGGTTGCGGTCCTGCGCCGCCTGCAGTTTCTGCATCGGCTGCGGGCGCGCATCGCGCCAGTGCCAGAGGTCGACGATCGCCTTGTCGGCGAGCGAGTCGGCGGGGATCGAGTCGGGCTGCACGCGCGCCACGCCGACGCGCAGCACGCCGCCGCCGCGCACGAACTCGACCGCGCCGCGGTCGGCGATCTTGAAGCCCTCGCCGGGCGCGTTCGCGGCGACGGCGACCATCGCCGGCTGCACGCCCGGCTTCTGCCGCGTCCCGGTCAGCGACGCGTGATAGAGCGTCATCCGCGGCTGTTCGGCCTTCCACTCGTCCGCGTCGGTGACGAACGCGAGCTGCGTGCCCTGCTCGTCGAACGCGAGGCTGCGGTAGTTGCCCGTCGCGACCTTGAGCGGCGTGACGGTGCCGGTGGCGAGGTCGCGGACGTGGACGCCGTCGATGTTGAGCGAGTCGGCGCCGACGGTCGAGTACGCGAGGAATTTCTCGCCGCGGTCGATCGCGTAGTTGGAGACGTGCTCGATGCGCACCTCGGTGCCGGTCGCGAGTTCGCGCAGGACGAGTGGCGTACCGCTGTCCTTGCGGCGAGCGCTCGAGGCGGTCGAATCGCCGCCCGCCGCACCTCCGCGCGCCCCTGCCCCGCGCCCGGCCGCGCCGGCGGCGCCGCCGGCGCCGCCAGTCGTGTCCGCGTCCACCTGGTACGCCACGAAGCGGCCGCCGTCGCGCGCGACCGAGAAGCCGCGCACGCGCTCGATGCTCGTCACGCGGCCGTCGGCGAGGGAGAGGATTCCCATCCGGTTGCGCGGCTGCTCCGCGGCGCGGCCGCGCCGGTTGCGTGCGGCCGAGTCGGACGCGGCCTTCGTCGGATACTGCAGGAAGAGGACGAAGCGCGAGTCGCCGGTCACCTGCGCCGCCTGCGCCGAGAAGGGCTGGCCCGTCACGCTCTGCAGCGGACGGCCCGTCCAGCCGCGCGGCGCGCGGTACTCCGTCGCACCGCCGGTGGCGCGCACGACGAGCTCGCCGTCGCCGACGGTCGGCGTCAGCGTGTACACGGCCCACTTGCCGTCCGCCGAGAGCGCGGGCTGCAGGATCGTCCGCCAGAGGTCGTAGGTGTCCTGCGTGAGCGGGAGCTTCGCCGGCGCCTGGGCGCGGAGCGCGAGCGGCACGGCGACGGCGAGGAGGAGGAGCGAGCGGAGGGCGCGCATGTCCTTCGGGGTGATGGGGGCGGTTATGTTGCGCAGGACGGCTGGAATCCTACGCACGCTCCCCCGCCCCCGCTGTGCCGCCGGTGACCATCGCATGACCCGCCTGCTGACGTTCTTCCTGCGCGGCCTGGTGCTCACGGTGCCGCTCGTCGTGACCATCGCCGTCTGCTGGTTCGTGCTGACGCGGATCGACGGCTGGCTCGGGCTCTCGATCCCCGGCGCCGGCTTCGTGATCACGATCGCCGGCATCACCGCGATCGGGTGGCTCGGGAGCTCCTTCCTGTGGTCGCGCGTCGAGCGGTGGATGGACGAGCTGCTCGACCGCCTGCCCTTCGTGCGGCTGCTCTACTCCTCCACGAAGGACCTGCTGAACGCCTTCGTCGGCGAGAAGCGCCGCTTCGATGCGCCGGTGCTCGTCGCGATGAGCGAGGACAGGGCGGTGCGCGCGTTCGGCTTCATCACGCAGTCGTCGCTCGCCCGCCTGAGGCAGGCGGGGGATGTGGCGGTCTACTGCCCGCAGTCGTACAACTTCGCGGGGCAGCTGCTCGTCGTGCCGTCGTCGCGCGTGACGCCGCTCGACGCGCCGAGCTCCGATGTGCTCGCCTTCATCGTGTCGGGCGGGGTCACCGACGTCCCGGAGGTCAAGTGAGGTCCCTGCGTCCGCTCTGCGCGCTCCTCGCGCTCGCCGTCGTCTCCCCGCTCACGGCGCAGCAGCGGCCGTCCGCGCCGGAGGAGGTCACGCTCCTCGTCCCCGACCGGGTGTTCACCGGCACCGAGGACTCTGCACGCACGGGCTGGGTCGTGCTGGTGCGCGGCGCGCGCATCGCCGCCGTCGGGCCGCGTTCGCAAGTGCGCGTGCCTGAAGGCGCGCGCACCCGCGAGCTCCGCGGGATGACGCTCATCCCCGGGATGATCGAGGGGCACACGCACCTCTTCCTCCATCCCTACGACGAGACGAGCTGGAACGACCAGGTGCTGAAGGAGCCGCTCAGCCTGCGTACGGCGCGCGCCGTCAATCACGCGCGCGCGACCCTCGAGGCCGGCTTCACCACCGCGCGTGACCTCGGCACCGAGGGCGCCGGCTACGCCGACCACGGGCTCAAGCAGGCGATCGACCAGGGGATCATCCCCGG
>CAZIDS010000190.1:0-6144 GCA_964537945.1 uncultured Gemmatimonas sp.
CGACCTCGAGGATCGCGTCGAGCGCGGCGCGCGCGAGGGGCGCGCGGCCCAGGTTCGTGTGCAGGATGACGCCGGTGGCGTTGATGACGCGGCGCAGCGACGAGCGCGTGCGCGCCGCGACGTGCGACTGGATCGCGGCGGCCCAGGCGCCGTCGTCGGGCGGGATCGACGCCGTGCCGTGGCGTGCCTGCGCGATGCGCGCGCGCACGGCCTCGGTCACCAGGGCGCGCGGGAGCTCCTTGATCAGCGGCTTCAGCCCGGGCCGCTCGATGATCGAGCTGACGGAGGGGAGCGCGCGGCGCGACTGGCTCATGGACGACCGGTCGGTGTGGCGGGTGGGCGCGTGGGGGGCGCGGCGGCAGGCTTCGTCGTGTCGGCGGGCGGCGCCGGGGGACGCAGCCGGAACTCGCGCTCCGACTTCGTCGCAGCGCCGGTGAGCCCGCGCACGCCCTCGAACTTCGCGCGGTAATCGCCCGGCGCCAGTGGCGTGCCGGGGCGGATCACCCACTGCTGGATCGGCTGCGGCCGCGACATCGTCGGCGGCGGCCGGCGCGGCACCGTGTCGCGCGCGTCGGCGCCCTCGCGGATGATCGAGATGCGGGGCGGCGTGCGCACGCCTGGCACGGGCGTCGCGGTGGTGTCGGCCGCCTGCGTCGTGTCGCCGCGCGCACTGTCGGCGGCGGCGCGCGCGGCCTTCCGCAGCGAGTCGTAGACGGCGAAGGGGATCATGTCCGTCACCGGCACCGTGGACGAATCGGCGCGCATCAGCACCACGGTCCCGGTGCCGGGCGTCCAGTCGGTCGCGACGCCGCGGTCGAAGCGCACGCGTACGGCGAGCGAGTCGAGCGCCTCGAGCTGCTCGATCCGCGGGCCGAGCGTGTCGTGCACGAACGCGTACAGCTCGACGCTCGCGGCGGTGTCCACCGCGACGGTGAGCGAGTCGAAGGCCTCGCGCGGGTCCACCTCACGGTCGCCGTCGGCATCGTTCCAGCCACGGACGCGATAGCGGCCGGGCGCGAGGTCCCGCACGGTGAAGCGGCCGGCGGAGTCGGCGCGCGCGTGCCAGCGCAGCATCGTGTCGTTCGGCGCGAAGAGTTCCACGCGAGCGAGCGCGGCCGGCCGGCCCGCGACCCAGTCGAAGATCGCGCCCTGCACCGTTCCGGTGGTGCGCGCAGCGCCGGTGGAGAAGACGACGTCGATCTGTTCGCGCAGCACGTTGCCGCGCAGGTCGCGCAGCCCGGGCAGGAGCGTGAGGCGATAGGTCGTGTTCGCGCGGAACCCGCCGCGCGGCTCGATCTCGATCGCGGTGCGGCGCCAGGTGACGCGCTCGCGGCCGTCGCCGGGGGAGAGCAGGACGAGCGAGCCGATGGTCGAGGCGCTGTTGCCGCCGAGCGAGCCGACGCTCACGCGCGCGCCGCCGCCCGCCGGCGTCGAGCGCTCATCCACGACCTCGTCGAAGCGCAGCACCACCGAGCGCGCGCGCACGTTCAGCGCGTTCGTGTCGGGGCTCGTCGCGGCGAGGACCGGCGCCTCCTTGTCCGGCGGGCCGCCGGGCGGGATGCCCGGCTGCGCGCAGGCCGCGGCGATCGACGCGGCCACGGCCCACGCGGCCGCACGCCTCACCCGGCGAGCTCCGCGACCTTCGAGCGCAGCTGGTCGGCGCGTGCGCTCCACTCGCGCTCCTTCGCGCGCTCGGCCTCGACGACGGCGGGCGGAGCCTTCGCGGTGAACTTCTCGTTCGCGAGACGGCCGCGCAGGCCCTCGAGCTGCTTCACGAGCCCGTCGAGCTCTCCCTGCAGTCGCGCGCGCTCCTTCGCGACGTCGACCATGCCGGCCAGCGGCAGGACGAGCTCGAGTCCGCTCGGGAGCACGGCGTGCGCCGCCGCGCCCGCCGGCGCGCTGCCGGCGACGATCTCGCAGCGCGCCAGCCGCTGCACGAGCGCCGCGTTCTGCGTGAGCACGTCGCCCGCGGCGCCGGCCGCGACGAATGCGCGGATCGCGTTGCCCGGCTGCACGCCGTACTCGGAGCGGAGCCCGCGGATCGCGTCGATCGCCTCGCGCACGATCTCGAACTCGCTGCCCGCCGGCGCGCCCGCGCGCTGCGGCCACGCCGCGGTCGCGAGGAACGATCCCTTCACCGCGCCGGGGAGCCGCTGCCACAGCGCCTCGGTCACGAACGGCATGATCGGGTGGAGCAGCCGCAGGCCGCGATCGAAGAGGTGCACGAGCACCGCGCGTGCAACCTCGCGGTCCGCGCCGGGCTGCGTGAGCCGGCCCTTCACCGCTTCGACATACCAGTCGGCGAGCTCATTCCACATGAAACGGCGCGCCGCCTCGGCGTACGCGTCGAGCCGCAGGCCGGCCTGCCGCTCCGCTTCGGGCCACTGGCCGGCGGCGGGACGCGACGGGCCGAGCGCCGCGTCGCATTCCGCGATCGCGGCGTCGAGCCGGCCCAGGATCCAGCGGTCGGCGAGGGTGAGCGAGGTGGCGTTCACCCGGGCGAGCGGCGTGACAGGGTCATCCCCCACCTGCAACAGCAGGAAGCGGCCGATGTTCCAGAGCTTCGTCGCGAAGTTGCGTCCCGGCGCGAACGACTTGTCGAGGTCGTTCGGGTCGAGCATCACGTCCACGCCGAGCCCCATCCCCTGGATCACGGTCCAGCGCAGCGCGTCGGCGCCGAAGCGCTCGACGACGTCGAGCGGGTCAATGCCGTTGCCGAGCGACTTGGACATCTTGCGGTGCTGCATGTCGCGCACGGTCCCGTGGAGGTAGACCGTGTGGAAGGGCGCGCGGCCGAGGAAGGCGTAGCTCGTCATGATCATCCGCGCGACCCAGAAGAACAGGATCTCGGGGGCGGTGATCAGCACGTCGCTCGGGAAGAAGGCCTTCAGGTCCTCGCTCTGCTCGTCGGGCCAGCCGAGCGTCGAGAAGGGCCAGAGGCCGGACGAGAACCAGGTGTCGAACACATCCTCGTCCTGCGACAGGATGCGCTTGCCGCACGTGCTGCAGCGCGACGGGTCCTCGCGGTAGGCGAGCTCGTGCCCATCCTCGCAGGTGAACACCGGGATGCGGTGCCCCCACCAGAGTTGGCGCGAGATGTTCCAGTCGCGGATGCCGGTGAGCCAGTTCTCGTAGACCTTCTCCCACTTCTCGGGCAGGACGCGGATGGTGCCGTCGCGCTGCGCGGCGAGCGCCGGCTTGGCGAGCGGTTCCATGCGGACGAACCACTGCATCGACAGGCGTGGCTCGACGACGGTGTCGCAGCGGTAGCAGCGGCGGATCGCGTTCGCGTGCGCCTCGACCTTCACGAGCGCGCCCGACTCCTCGAGCAGCGTGTGGATGCGCCTGCGCGCGTCGAAGCGGTCGAGTCCGTCGAGCGCCTGCGGGATGCGCGCGCGGTCCTCGGCGTTCGGCGCGCCGATGCGCCCGTCGGCGAGGATGACGACCGGCATCGCGAGCCCGTGCCGCTTGCCGACCTCGAAGTCGTTCGCATCGTGCGCCGGCGTGACCTTCAGCGCGCCGGTGCCGAAGTCCTTCTCGACGTACGCGTCGGCGATCACCGGGATCTCGATCCCGACGACCGGCAGCACGACCTTCTTCCCGACCAACGCGGCGTAACGCACGTCCTCCGGGTGCACGGCCACGGCGACGTCGGCGAGCATCGTCTCCGGCCGCGTCGTCGCGATGGTGATGCCCTGCGACGGGTCGCCCGCGAGGGGATACCGGATGTGGAAGAGCTTGCCCTCGCTGTCGTGGAACTCCGCCTCCTCGTCCGAGAGCGACGTGAGGCAGCGCGGGCACCAGTGGATCACGCGGTGGCCGCGGTAGACGAGGTCCTTCTCCCAGAGCCGCACGAACGCCTCGCGCACGGCGCGTGACAGCTCCGGCGAGAAGGTGTACGCCGTGCGCGACCAGTCGGCCGAGCAGCCGATCGCCTTCAGCTGGTTGAGGATCTGCCCGCCCGTCTCCTCGACGAACTGCTCGGTGCGCTTCACGAAGGCGTCGCGCCCGAGGTCGAAGCGCGTCTTCCCCTCCTTCGCGAGCAGCTTCTCGACGACGTTCTGCGTCGCGATGCCGGCGTGGTCGGTGCCCGGGAGCCAGAGCGCCTCGTCGCCCGCCATGCGGCGCCAGCGGATGAGCACGTCCTGCACGGTGTTGTTCAGCCCGTGCCCGACGTGGAGCACCGCCGTGACGTTCGGCGGCGGGATGAGGATCGTGAACGGGTCGCGGTCGCCGCCGGCGCGGCGCGTGCGCTTCGCCTCGGCGCGGAACACCCCGGCCGATTCCCACGCGGCGCCGATCGAGCGTTCGGCGGCCGCGAAATCGAAATGGGTGGGGAACTCGGTGGCCTGCGGGTCGGTCGTCTCGCTCATCCCGCGAATTTAGCGGGACGGCCCCCGGACGGTCAGCCGCTCGCGCACCCGCGTCACGCCCGGGACGCCGCGCGCGATCGTGACCGCGTGCCGCACCTCGCGCGCCGAGCGCACGCGCCCGTGGAGGACGATCGCTCCGGCGCGTCCCTCCTCGATCTCGACCGCGCGCGCCGAGAGGACCGGGTCGTTCGCGAAGGCCTCGAGGACACGCGCGTCGAGCCCATCGTCGGCGATCTCCTCGTCCTCCGCCTGCGGCGCGTCCCCGGCGCCCTCCTCGAGGTCCTCCGACTCGTCCTCGTCGTCCTCCCCGGCGCGGTCGTCCCAGGCGTCCTTGATCGACAGGGCGGCGTCCATGATCGGGCCGGCGTTGCGCACCGCCGCCTGCGCGAGCGACCGCCCGCGGTCGAGGAGCGACTCGAGGCTCGCCCGGCGGCCCTTCATCCGGCGCGCGATCAGGACGCCGGCGACCACGCCCAGGGCGGCGCCGGCCGTGAGCCAGATCCAGGTGTGGTCGGGATCGCCTTCGTCCACGCGGATGACGCGCATCGGGGGGAACGTGGGGGAATGGGTGCGCTGCGCTTGGCAGGGGAAAACGCCTCCCGCTACTTTAGAACCCTGTCCCCGCGCGCGCTTCGAGGCAAGCCGAAGTGCCTGTCGTGCGCTCACTTCCGCCCCCGGAACGATGTCGCCGCGTCCTCCCAGCAACGTCAGCTCCGAACCGCCGCTCCGCACGCGCCTCGTGATCGGCTGGAGCCTCTTCTTCGTGCTCGTGCTCGGCGGCGTCGGCTACGCGCTGTTGCGCGGTCCCGGGGTCCCCGTCCTGCTCGACCAAGTCCCGAAATGAGCGCTGCGTCCGCGCCCGCCACTCTCGTCCTCACCCTGCCCGACGGCGCGACCCGCGAGGTCGCGCCGGGCACCCCTGCGCGCGACGTGGTCGCGACCATCGGCCCGCGGCTGCTGCTCGCGGCGATCGCGGTCTCGGTCGACGGCGAGGTGCAGGACCTGATGACGCCGATCCGGAAGGGCGGCGCGTTCCAGGTGATCACCGACAAGGACCCGCGCGCGCTCGCGGTGCTGCGGCATTCGGGCGCGCACATCCTCGCGACCGCGGTGCGCCGCCTGCGCCCCGACGCGAAGATCGGCTTCGGCCCCGCGATCGACGATGGCTTCTACTACGACTTCGAGGTCTCGAAGCCGTTCACGCCCGAGGACCTCGAGGCCTTCGAGGCCGAGATGCACAAGGTCGTGGCGGAGAAGTACCCGTTCGTCCGGGCCGAAGTGTCGCAGGCCGAGGCGCGGAAGGTCTTCGCCGACGACCCGCTGAAGCTCGAGCGCCTCGACGACTTCACCGACCCGGCCGAGATCATCTCGACCTACACCGACGGGCCGTTCACCGACCTCTGCCGCGGCCCGCACGTGCAGGACACGTCGTACCTGAAGCACTTCAAGCTGCTGTCGGCCGCGGGCGCCTATTGGCGCGGCGACGAGAAGCGTCAGATGCTGCAGCGCATCTACGCGACCGCCTTCTTCAAGAAGGAGGAGCTGGAAGCGCGCCTCCACCAGATGGAGGAGGCCCGCAAGCGCGACCACCGCGTGCTGGGCAAGCAGCTCGACCTGTTCGCGTTCTTCCCGCAGGCGCCCGGCGCGGCCTTCTGGACGTCGAAGGGCACCACGCTCTGGAACACGCTCGAGGGCTTCATCCGCGAGCGGCAGCGCGACGACTTCCTCGAGGTGAAGACCCCGCTCCTCTACACCAAGAGGCTCTGGGAGC
>CAZIDS010000191.1:0-4622 GCA_964537945.1 uncultured Gemmatimonas sp.
TTCAGCTCGCGCACCACCTCGTCGTACTTCCGGTCGGCGTCCACCGAGACGTCGAACTCGGGGAGGATCACCGCGAGCCCATCCTCGATGCTCGTCTTCAGCGTCGCGAGGTCCTCGAGGGCGCGGATGCGGTCCTCGATCGGGTCCACCACGAGCTGTTCGAGGTCGGTCGGGCTCGCGCCCGGATAGACCACGGTGATCGGGTAGATCGGCAGCGGGAAGCTCGGGTCCTCGGCGCGCGGGATCGTCGCGATGGAGAAGAGTCCCATCGCCAGCAGCGCGACGAAGGCGACGAGCGTGAACTGGCGGTTGCGGACCGCGAACTCGGCGATCCTCACGGCGCACGCTCCGCCGTGATCGTCACCTTCGTGCCGTCGGCGAGGCGCGTCGCGCCCGCGGTGACGACCCGCGTCGCCGGATCGAGCCGGTCGGCCAGCGCCGCGGTGGCGCCGTCGAGGAAGGCCACGCGCACGGCGCGCCGCTTCGCGGTCGTGCCGTCCTCCCCGATCACGAAGATCGACGCGTTCGCGCCGTCCACCTCGAGCAGCGCCTCGGCCGGGATGAACGCCAGGTTCGCGCCCGCCTTCGGCTGGAGCTTCGCCTCGCCGATCAGGCCGGAGACGAAGCGCCGGCCCGACGGCGGCACGGCGACCTCCACCTCGTAGGTGCCGGTCATCGGCGTCGCCGCGACCGCGACGCGCTCGACCGTGCCGGCGAACTCCTCGCCCGGGTACGCATCGAACGAGAGCGACACGCGCTCCCCTTCGCGGATGCGCACAGCATCGCGGTCGGCGGCGGCGGCGCGCAGCACGAGGCCCTTCCGCTCGGTGCGCAGCACCAGCACCGGCGCGCCCGGCCCGACGAGCTGGCCCGCCTCGAGGTGGCGACGCAGCACGACGCCGTTCGCCGGCGCGCGGATCACCGCGTACTGGCGGTTGAACTCCGCCGCGCCCGCCTGCGCCTCGGCGACGTCGCGCTGCGTGCGCGCGTCCTCGAGCTGCGCGAGCGTGACGACGCTGTCGGCGTAGAGCTTCTCGGCGCGCGCGAGGTCGCGGCGCGCCTTCGCGAGCCCCTCGCGCGCGGCCGACACCTGGCCGTCGATCTCGGTGAGCGAGAGCTCGGCGAGGATGTCGCCCTCGCGCACCGCGGCCCCTTCCTCCACCACGACGCGCGTCACGACGCCGCCGATCTTGAACGCGAGCGGCACTTCCTCCTTCGCGCCGAGCGTGCCGGTGAGGACGATCGGCGGCAGGTCGCGCCGGAACTCCGGCGCAGCGACGCGGACCGGGATCGGCTTCGCCCCCTCGTCCGCCGCGGCGGCGTCAGGGCCGCCGCACGCGGCGGCGAGGACGAGCGGGAGCAGGATGGCGCTGGTCGGTGCGCGGTTCACGGCGTGATCCTCGGATAGAGCGCGGCCGCACGGTCCAGCTCGACGCGCCGCAGGTAGTAGTCGTAGGTGGTGAAGACGGCGTTCAGCTCGGCGGCCGTCAGCTGCGTGCGCGCCTGGCTCAGCTCGAGCGGCGAGGCGAGCCCCTCCTCGGCGCGGCGCTTCACGAGCTCGTGCGTGCGCGCGGCGGCCGTGCGCTGGTCCTCCGCGGTCGCGATCGCGGCGCGCGCGACGGCGGCCGCCTGCCAGGCGAGGCGCACCTGCAGCTCGACGCCGCGCTTCGCCTCGTCCCCCTGCACCGCGAGGCGACGCGCCTCGTACGAGGCCTGCTCGGCGCGCGCCGCATTGCGGCCGCCAGCGAAGAGGTTCCATGACGCGACCACGGTGAGTGCCGTGAAATCGTCGTCGGCGGTGAAGCGGTACTCGTTCCCCTGGAAGCCGTAATCGAGCGCGACCGAGAGCGTCGGGAAGTAGCTGGCCTGCGCGACGCGCCGCTGCGCGATCGCCGCGCGCTCGGCCGCACCGAGCGCGCGGAGTTCCGACCGCGTCTGGGTGCCGGCGGCGATCGCGTCGTCGAGCGCGGGCAGCGGCCCGAAGCCGAGCGTGTCGCCCTCGACCGTGACCGGCTCGGTGAGCGGCCGCGCGAGCATCAGGTTGAAGGCCTGCGCGCTCGCGTCGGCGAGCTGCGCCGCCTCGGCCTGCAGCTGGATCGCCTCGCTCAGCTCGGCGCGCGCGCGCGAGAGTGCGTCGGGGGTCGCGCGGCCGGCCTCGACGAGCCGCGTCATCACGCGCACCTGCTCCTCGAGGAGCGCGCGCGTCGCGACGCGCAGCTCGGAGAGCCGGCGCGCCTTGGCGTGCTGGAGATAGGCCGCACGGATCTCCGCGGCGACCGCGACCTCGGCCGCGTCGCGCTGCGCCTCCTGCGCGTCGCGCGCCGCGCTCGCCGCGCGATAGCCGGCGAGGATCGCCGGCTGGAAGACCGGCTGCGCGAGCCGCACCGTCGTCTCCTGCTTCAGCGGCAGGCGCACGTTCACGTTCGTCGGGAACTGGTTCGTCCCCGTCAGCTGGTTGAGCGTCGCGAAAACCGGGTTGATGAACTGCCCGAAGTCCACGCCGCTGCCGCTGAAGTTCGTATAGCGCGCATTGAGGGTCGCGTTCGGCAGGAAGTTGCCGCGCGCCTCTCGCACCGCGGCGCCAGAGCGCTCGGCCGAGAGCGCCGCCTGTTGGAGCGTGAGGTTCTGCTTGAGGCCGATCGCGACGTACTCGTCGAGCGCGCGAGACTGCGCGCGCGCCGCGGATGCCGCGACCATCGAAAGGATGAGGAGCCGACCGCCGGTGGAGCGAAGCATCAGGTCCCGCGGGTCTGGGTGGCGCGTGCACGTCGTGGCGGAATGCACCCGTTTCTAGAGGACATCCTCTAGAACGCCTACAAGTATTAGAGGGTTTCCACTACTTGTCAATACTAGGGGGGCGCCTCTACTATTCAGGAACGATGACCCCCCCGAACCCGACCCCGAGTCCCGAATCCGGCGCCGTACTCGCCGCCCGCGCGCCGCAGCAGGAGCGCGGACAGCGGCGCGTGGACCAGATCATCGACGCCGCCGAGTCGGTCTTCGCGGAGGTCGGGGTGGACGGCGCGTCGATGCAGGCGATCGCCGACCGCGCGGACTCGAGCGTCGGGTCGCTCTACCATTTCTTCCCGAACAAGGAAGCGGTGATCGAGGCGGTGGGGCATCGCTTCGCCGAGCGCGTGAGCGCGGTGAACGAATCGGCGATGCCGCTCGAGATGGCGCACATCCCGACCGAGGAGCTCTTCGAGCGCGTCCTCTCGGCGCAGATGGCGTTCATCCAGCAGCAGCCCTCGTTCACGGCCATCCAGGACGCGATCCAGCGCAACTGCCCGCACATCAAGGACGCGCTGAACAGCGCGCTCGTCGGGCACGTGGTGAAGTTCCTCGGGCTGCGCTATCCGCGCGCGACGCCGCAGCAGCGGCAGGTCTCGGCGATGGTCTCGGTGTCGACGGTGCACGCGCTGATGCACCTCGCGGCACACGTGCCCGCGTCGATGCGCGAGGCCGTGATCGCCGAGGCGAAGCAGATGCTCGTGCACCACTACTCCGAGTGGGACGCGCGTCACCGGAAGTGATGCGCCGCTAGATTGGGGGCGTGCTCCCCGATCCCCTCACCGCGATCCTGCTCGGCGCCCTGCTCGGGCTCCGCCACGCCACCGACGCCGACCACGTCGTCGCGGTGACGGCGATCGTCTCGCGCGAGCGATCGCTCGTGCGCGCGGCCGGCGTCGGCGCACTCTGGGGCGTGGGACACACGCTGACCTTGCTCGCGGTGGGCGGCGCGATCGTCGCGTTCCGGCTCGTGATCCCCCCGCGCGTGGGGCTCGGCCTCGAGTTCGGCGTCGCGGTGATGCTCGTCGGCCTCGGCTACGCGAACCTCCGTGCGCGGAAGGACGAGCCGCACTCGCACGACCCGGCGCGCCCCTTCCTCGTCGGGATCGTGCACGGGCTCGCCGGCTCGGCCGCGGTCGCGCTGCTGGTGCTGGCGACGATCCGCGGGACGATGCCGGCGCTCGCCTACCTGTTCGTCTTCGGCCTCGGCACGGTGCTGGGGATGGTGGCGGTGACGGTCATCCTCGCCGCGCCCGCGCTGTACGTGGGCGCGCGCGTCGAGCGGTTCCACACCGGGATCCGGTTCGCGGCGGGCGCACTGAGCATCGCGTTCGGCCTGCTGCTGGCGCACGAGCTGATCGTGGACGGCGGGCTCTTCTCGGCCGTTCCCGTGTGGGAGCCGCACTGAGCACTGGCGGGAAGGGGCGCGCGACCGGGCGCGCCGGAAGTGGCGCCAAGCGGGGCGCCAAGCGGGGCGCCAGGCGCGCACCGCGGCTCGACGCCGCCGAGCTGCGCGCTTTCGGCACGAAGCTCCGAGCCTGGTACCGTCGCAATGCGCGCGACCTCCCGTGGCGCCGCACGCGCGATCCGTACGAGATCCTCGTCAGCGAGCTGATGCTGCAGCAGACGCAGGTCTCGCGCGTGCTCGACTTCTGGCGCCGCTTCCTCGACCGCTTCCCGTCGCTCGACGCGCTCGCGAAGGCGCGCGAGTCGCAGGTGCTCGCGGCGTGGGCGGGGCTCGGCTACTACGCTCGCGCGCGCAACCTCCACCGGCTCTCGCGCGCGGTGGTGCGCGAGGGGCCGCGCGCCTGGGGCGACGGACCCGCCGACGG
>CAZIDS010000191.1:4722-6123 GCA_964537945.1 uncultured Gemmatimonas sp.
CCCGCCGACGCACCCGCCGGCGAGGCCGCGCGCGCCTCCGATCCGCGACGGCGCGAGCTCCCGCTCCTGCCCTCGGATCCAGCGAAGCTCCGCCGGCTACCCGGCATCGGCGCCTACACGGCGGGCGCGGTCGCGACCTTCGCGTTCGAGCAGCGCGCCGCGCTGGTGGACACGAACGTCGCGCGCGTGCTCACGCGTGTCTTCGCGCCGCGGCTGCACCCGAAGCGCGCGCGCGACCAGAAGGCGATCTGGGCGATCGCCGAAGCGACGCTCCCGCGCACGGGACGCGACACGTGGACCCACAACCAGGCGCTGATGGAGCTTGGGGCGCTGGTGTGCACGGCGCGGGTGCGGCGGTGCGGCGAGTGCCCGGCGCGAGGCGTCTGCCGGAGCGTCGAGGGCTGAGGGTCCGAGGCCGAGGACTGAGAGCCGCGCGCCGCGCGGCGCTCAGCCCTTGCCCTTCTTCTTCAGTTCGTCGCCGTACTTCCGCTCCGCGCGGGCGAAGATCCAGCGGCCGAGCCGCGAGTCCCAGATCCGGTTCGCCGCGCGCTGGGCGAGCGTCACGCGGATCGGGCGAGCGGTCCAGAGCGCGATCGAGATCCCCATCGCGACGGTCGCGACGACGAGCGCGACGCCGCCCGAGGCCTGGATCTCGGGCCCGCGAGGCCCGCCGACCTTCATCCCCCTGAAGATGAGCGGGATCGCGACGCCCGCGATGAACCCGCACGTGCCGGCGATCCGCTTGCGGCGCGTGATGCGCGCCCGCTCCACCGGGTCGCCGAGGAGCTGCTCGCGGCCGCGCGCGATCTCGTCGGCCATCGCCGAGAAGGCCGTCTTCACGTCGGCGGCGGTGAAGCCCTGCCGCACCGCGAACCGCACGCGGTCGAGCATCTGGTTCACGATCGTGCCGGCCACGGACAGGAACATCAGCCCGATCGCCGAGCCGAGCAGGGTGTGCGCGCGCGGCGAGAGCTGCCAGAAGAGGTTGAAGATGATGAACAGCATCAGCAGCGCCTGGAGCGCCTGCGCGGTCTGCTGGTGGAAGAGCCGCAGCAGGGGCGCGATCTCGCGTGAGCGCATCTGCAGGGCGCCGATCGCGTCGGCCATCGCCTCGCCCGACGCGAAGCGCGCGGCGGGCTCCTTCTCGAGCGCCTGTGCGATCACCTTCGAGAGCCCGTCGGGGAAGCCCGTGCGCACGCTCGCGATGGGCGGCGCGGGGACGGTGAGGTGCTGCATGAGCAGCTTGTGCGCGCTCTCGCCCTCGAACGGCGGCCGCCCGGTCGCCGCGAAGAAGCCGACGCAGCCGAGCGAGTAGAGGTCGCTGCGGCCGTCCACGGCCTCGGCCGCGGCCTGCTCGGGGCTCATGTAGTGCGGCGTCCCCAGGCTCATCCCGGTCTCGGT
>CAZIDS010000192.1:0-6082 GCA_964537945.1 uncultured Gemmatimonas sp.
GTCGCGGCGCGCAAAGAGATCGATGGCGGCCTGCGCGTAGGCGAGCTGGATGGCCTCGTTCGCGGCCCCGACGCCCGTGCCGAGGAGGTTCGGGTTCACGCCGAGGTTGGCCGTCGCGGGGTCCAGTCGGAACAGGGCTTCCGCCTTGGTGCGCACGAGCGTCGCGCGCGCGCCGATGGTGAGCCAGTCGGCGACACCGTACTCCACCGACAGCGGCGTCACGAAGGCGCGCTGGCGCGCATCGATCCGCGAGCGGCCGAGATTCCCGAAGTAGTTCGTGACGCCGAGTCCCTGCATCATGTGATTGAGCCCGCGCAGCGTCGGGAACGCGCTGAGCCCGAACGTCTCGACCTCCATCGACGCGACGAGCCCCTCGGCCTGCCCGTCGTTCCACCGGTCGCGCTGCACCATCGACTCGGCACCGAGCCCGACGCGGAACGCGCCGCGGGGGAGCGTGACGCCGTCGCTGCCGCCGCCCAGCACGCGCTGCGCGCACAACGCCGTCGGGAACGCGGCGCCGGCGAGGGCGGTGAGGCAGCAGGTGGCGAAGAGCGCCGCGAGGCGGCGCCCGGTCAGGCGTGGCGGACGGCCGTGCACGAAGGGATCAGCGGTCGGAAAGGGGGCGCGATGCGTCTGACGTCCGGCTAGTTTAGCCTCGTACACCGCACAAGGTAACGTGACGCCATCGAATCCCCTGCCTCCCGCCGAAGCGCCGCTTCCGCCGCTCCCCACGATCCCGTGGCAAGTCACGGGGAACCACTGGCTCGCGCTGCCCTGCGTTCACCCGGCCGACGGCGCGATCCACGCGGTCAGCCTGCTCCATCGCGGGGCACGAGCGGCTGTCGAGTTCGCAGGCGCGGAGCGATTCGTCGAGGGGGATGGGCCGGCGCTCGCGCGCCCCGTCGTCGCGATCGACGGCGCGCCGGTCGAGTTCGCGCGCGCCGGGATCGCGTGGGAGCGCGCGCTCCACTGGCTGCCCACGTTCACGAGCCAGGCCGGAGACGTCGTCATCCGCGGCACGGTGTTCGCGCCCTTCGGCCGCGACGCGGACATGGCCGGCGCCGTCTATGTGCTCGCGTTCGAGAGCCGCAGCGACGCACCGCGCTCGCTCTCCGTCTCGCTGGAAGGGACGCTCGGCCACCGGCAGCTGCGCGTCCGCACGCCGCGGCCGGCCGAGGATGCGCACCGCGTCTCGCGGTCACGGGACGTCGTGCTGCTCGACGGCGCGGCGGCGCCCGGGCTCGCCGCGCTCGCGGTCGCGTGCGACGGCGAGGCGGAGTCGCAGGTCGGGACCGGGGCAGCGCCGAGCTTCGGGATCCGCCGCACGCTGACGCTGGAGCCGGGTGGGCGCGTCGAGGTGGCGTTCTTCATGGCCGCGGGTCCCGAGCGCGACGGCGCCGAGGCGACGGTCGGGGTGATGCGCCGCCGCGGATGGCGCGCGCTCCTGCAGACCACGCGCGAATCGCTCCGCGCGGTGGAGCAGGGGACGGGACACGAGTCGCTCGACGCGCTGATCAACCGCAACCTGCTCTTCGCGTACTTCTACTCGGTGGGGCGCGCGCTCGACGATGCGCACTACTACCTCGTGCGCAGCCGCGCCCCGTGGTGCGCGTGGGGCGTCACGGTCCGGGACTGGGAGGCGCTCGCGTGGACCGTTCCCGCGGTCCAGCTCGCCGACCCGACCCTCGCCCGCGAGCTGATCCTGCGCGCCTGCGAGGTCCACGGCTACGCACCCGGGCGCGGCGTGCACTACCTCGACGGCACGCTCTTCGAGCCGGGCTTCACGCTCGAAGGGGTCGCGTCGTACGCCGTCGCGGCCGAGCGCTACATCCGCGAGACGGGTGACGACCAGATCGTCGAGGAGCCGGTGCTCGCCGACACGCTGTACGTCGCGCACGACGAGTTCATCGCACGCCGCGACGGCGCGCATCCGCTCTACCGCACCGAGGTGACGCTCGACGGTCGGCCGGCGGCGCAGCCGTTCACGGTTCACGCGAACGCGGTCGTCGCCTTCGCGCTCGATGCGCTCGGGAAGACGCTCGACGAGGAGGCGGCCAAGGACGTGCAGGACCCGCAGGCCGTGCGGGCCGCGCTGCGCCGCCATTTCGCGTCCGGAAGCGACGCGAAGGCGACCTACGTCGCCGCCATCGACCTGAAGGGCGCCAAGGACCTCGAGGACGATGCCGTCGGGTCGGCGCTCTGGCTGCCGCTCTGGGAGGCGGTGGACCGCAACGACTCGTTCTACCGCCGCACGGCGAAGCGGATCGGGTCGAGCGAGCGGCTCGTCGTGCAGATCGCGAGGCTGTTCGGACCCGACGCGTCTGAGGTGCTCGGCTGGCTCCGGCGCGCGCCGCTCGACAACGGCGTCGCCGCGGAGCGGGTGGACGACGAGGGCAGGGCCCTCGGCGCGGGCGGGGATGCCGCGCTCAGCGGGCTCCTCGCGTACGCCGCGTGGTTTGCCGTGCATGCGCACGGCGTGAAGCCCTGAGGCGCCCCGCGCGGACTTGTGCCCGCGTGCGGTTCAGCCGCCGGCGAGCCGATAGCCCGCGAACGCCGCCCCGACGGTGAGCACGCAGCTCGCGAGCGCGTACGCCGCGGCGCGTCCGGGCTGTCCGCCCTGCAGCAGGGCGAGGTTCTCGACGGCGAAGGTCGAGAAGGTAGTGAACCCGCCGCAGAGGCCGATCGCGACGAAGGCGCGCGGCGCCGGTCCTGCGCCCGACTGATCGGCCCATCGCAGGAACGCGCCGATCACGAGCGACCCGATCACGTTGATCAGCAGCGTCGGCCAGGGGAAACCGGCATCGGGCACGAGGCGACGGATCAGGTCGCCGGTGACGAGGCGGAGGAGGGAGCCGATGGCGCCGCCAAGGCCGACCCAGAGGGCCAGGGTCGCGGTGAGGGCGGGGGGTTGGGGCATTCGTAGTACCGAAGTACCGGGGGTGGGAGTCGAACCCACATGGGAGTTGCCTCCCAGCGGATTTTAAGTCCGCCGCGTCTGACCAGTTTCGCCACCCCGGCAGGAACGACGAAGCGGGCGCGGCCCGGCCGCGCCCGCCTCGATTCTACCATCCGGACCGCAGAGCGGGAAACGGGACTCGAACCCGCGACCCCGACCTTGGCAAGGTCGTGCTCTACCAACTGAGCTATTCCCGCGTGCCCGAAGGTTAGGCGCCGACGGTCGCGGAGGCAACGGGGGCGCACCGGTGCAGGGCGTTCGAGCGGTCAACTATCTTGAGACGACATGACCGACGTCGTCGCCCTCGCCGCCGAACTGCTCGCCATCCCCTCGACCACCAAGGACGAGGGCGCTGCCGTCGACTTCGTCTCGCGCTGGCTCGTCGCGCGCGGATGGAACGTCACCGTGCAGGAGGTCACGCCGGGCCGCGGGAACGTGTGGGCGTCGCGGAAGGGCGGCGGCGTCACGCTCTCGACCCATCTCGACACGGTGCCGCCGTACGTCCCGCCGAGGCGCGCCGACGGACGGCTCTACGGGCGCGGTGCCTGCGATGCGAAGGGGATCGCCGCCGCGATGATGCTCGCCGCCGACGCGCTCGTGCAGGGCGGGGAGGAGCGCGTGGACCTGCTCCTCGTCGTCGGCGAGGAGCGCGGCTCCGATGGCGCGCGGCTCGCGAACCAGCTCCCGGCCACGAGCAAGTGGCTCATCAACGGAGAGCCGACCGAGAGCATCCTCGCCTCGGGCTGCAAGGGCGCGCAGCGGGTGATCGTGCGCACCGAGGGCCGCGAGGCGCACTCGGCCTATCCGCACCTCGGGCAGTCGGCGATCACGCCGATGCTCGCGCTGCTGCAGCAGCTCGACAGCCTCGCCTGGCCCACCGACGCGGTCCTCGGCCCGACCACCGCGAACGTCGGCCTCATCCGCGGCGGCACCGAGGCGAACATCGTGCCGGGGCGATGCGAGGCCGAGATGATGGTGCGCCTCGTCGGCGAGGTCGCCCCCGTGAAGCAGCTCCTCGACGCGTGGGCGAAGGGCCGCGCGGAGCTCGAGTTCGGATCCTTCATCCCCGCGCAGCACTTCCACACCGTCCCCGGATTCAAGTCGGCGCCGGTGGCCTACACCTCCGACATCCCGCTCCTCGGCAACTGGGGGAAGCCCCTCCTCTTCGGCCCGGGCTCGATCCACGTCGCGCACACGCCCACCGAGTACGTGGACGAGGCCGAACTGCGCGCGAGCGTGGACACCTACACCTCGCTCGTGAAGACCCTGCTGCAGTAGTGCGCCGGCCCCGGACGTGAGATGAGGTGCATCTCACATCGCCCATCTCCCCTCTCACCGCTGCAGTCAACGTGTCCTCCCGCCTCCCCGTCGCGATCCTCGGCGCCACCGGCGCCGTCGGCCAGACCTTCGTCCGCCTCCTCGAGGGCCATCCGTGGTTCCGGATCGCCGAGGTGGCGGCGTCGGAGCGCTCGGCGGGGAAGAAGTACAGGGACGTGACGAGATGGATCGAGGGGACGATGCCGGCCGGCGTCGGCGAGATGGAGGTGACGCTGTGCGATCCCTCCACCGTCAAGTCGCCGGTCGTCTTCTCGGCGCTCGACGCGACCGCCGCGGCGACCCTCGAGCCCGCCTTCGCGTCGGCGGGCCGCTTCGTGCTGAGCAACGCGAAGAACTTCCGGATGGAGCCCGACGTCCCGCTCGTGATCCCGGAGGTCAACGCGTCGCATCTGTCGCTACTCGACGCGCAGAAGCGTCGCGGCTGGACGGGCGGCGTCGTCACGAACGCGAACTGTGCGGCGACCGTCGCGGCGATGGCGCTCGCGCCGCTGCACGAGGCGTTCGGGCTGCGCGAGCTCTTCCTCGCGACGATGCAGGCCGTCTCGGGCGCCGGGTATCCCGGCGTGCCGTCGCTCGACATCCTCGGGAACGTCATCCCGTACATCGGGGACGAGGAGCCGAAGCTCGAGCGCGAGATGCAGAAGATGCTTGGCGCGCTGAGTGGCACGACGCTCACGGAGGCCCCGTTCGTGGTGAGCGCCCACGCGAACCGCGTCGCGGTCGAGCACGGCCACACCGTGGTGATGTCGGCGCGGTTCGAGCGGAAACCATCGGCGGCGCAGGCGCTCGCCGCGCTGCGCGCGTGGCGCGGTGCGCCCGAGGTGCGCGGGCTCCCCTCGGCGCCCGAACTCCCGCTCGCCGTCACCGACGACGAGGCGCGACCGCAGCCGCGGCGCGACGTCGATCGTGGCCGCGGGATGACGGTCACGGTGGGCCGCGTGCGCGAGGACCGCATCTTCGACCTCAAGCTCGTCGCGATGGGGCACAACACGATCCGCGGCGCCGCCGGCGGCTCGATCCTGAACGCCGAGCTCCTCGCCGCGACCGGGCGCCTGGGCTGGACGCCACCGGGGCGCGGATGATCGTCTGCAAGTTCGGCGGCACGTCGGTCGGTGACGCGGAGGCGATCGCGCGGACGGCGGACATCGTGCGCGCGCGGCTCGCACGTGCGCCGGTCGTCGTCACCTCCGCCCTCGCCGGCACCACGAACAGGCTGATCGAGATCGCCGGCCACGCGGCGGGCGGCAACCTCATCGTCGCGCTCTCGATCCTCGAGGAGCTGCGCGCGCGCCACTTCACGGCGATCGATGCCCTCGGCGTCGGCGGCGACGACGAGCTCGTCAGCGACACCGGTGCGCTCTTCGACGAACTGGCGCACCTCGCCGAGGCGCTCTCGGTCCTCGGCGACGCCACCCCACGGTCGCACGATGCCATCGCGGCGATGGGCGAACGCCTCTCGGCGCCGATCGTGGCGGCGGCGCTCGCGCGCATCGGCGTGCCGGCGGTCTTCGTCGATGCGCGCAAGGTGATGGCGACGACCAACGACTTCGGGAAGGCGGAGCCGCGCCCCGAGGAGATCGCGGTCGCCTGCCGCGCCCACCTGATGCCGCTCGTCCGCGCCGGGAAGGTGCCGGTGCTCGGCGGCTACATCGGCGCGACCGCCGAAGGCGTCACGACGACGCTCGGCCGCGGCGGCTCCGACTACTCGGCCTCGCTCTTCGGCGCGGCGATCGACGCCGAGGCGATCGAGATCTGGACCGACGTGGACGGCATGCTCACCGCCGACCC
>CAZIDS010000193.1:0-6070 GCA_964537945.1 uncultured Gemmatimonas sp.
TGCCCTGCCGGTCGCAGCGGTCGATGAAGAACGCGACCTTCTCGGCGCTCTCGGCGTAGATGATCCCGCCGAAGCGCGGCGCTTCGCCGGCGCGGCCCCTGATGAGCCCGCGCGCGTTCGCGATCACGCCCACCGGGATCCCTTCCACCCGCGCGTCGCCGCAGAGCATCTCCTTGGCGAGGTTCGGCTGGAACTCGTCGAGCGTGCCGCCGTCGAGCACCGCCTTGAGCACGGCGTGCACGTCGTACGACATCCGATGGTCGGCGGGGAGCTGGTCGTAGAGCGTCGCGGGGTCGGCGCCGGGACGCGCATCAGGGTCGTGCGGCGCGAGCCGCGGCGGCGGCGCGAGGCGCGAGACGAGCTCGCGCACCTTCGTCAGGCAGCTCGTGTCGTCGTCCATCGCGTAGTGCGCGACGCCGCTCACCTCGGTGTGCATCGCCGCACCGCCGAGCGTCTCGCCGTCCACGGTCTGGCCGGTCGCGCCCTTCACGAGGTTCGGCCCGCCGAGCCCCATGAACGAGCTCCCCTTCACCATCAGGATCACGTCGCTGAGCGCGGGGAGGTACGCCCCGCCGGCGACGCACTGTCCCATCACCGCCGCGATCTGCGGGATCCGCAGGTAGCGCCGCATCAGCGAGTTGTAGTAGAAGATGCGCGCCGCGCCGTACTGCCCCGGGAAGACGCCGCCCTGGTACGGCAGGTTCACACCCGCGGAGTCCACGAGATAGATGATCGGGATCCGGCAGCGCATCGCGCATTCCTGCGCGCGCAGGATCTTCGGGATCGTCTCCGGCCACCAGGAGCCGGCCTTCACGGTGGCGTCGTTCGCGACGACCACACATTCGCGGCCGTGCACCTGCACGATGCCGGTGATGACGCCCGCGGCCGGCGCGTCGCCGTCGTACAGGTCGTGCGCGACAAGGAGGCCGAACTCGAGGAAGTGGGAGCCGGGATCCTTCAGCGCGGCGACACGCTCACGCGCCGTGAGCTTCCCCTGCGCGTGCTGCTTGGCGATCCGGTCGGGACCGCCGCCGAGGCGCAGCGTCTGTTCGAGTTCCTTGCAGGCGTCACTGAGGGCGCGGAGCCGGCCGGCTGGCGGCGGCGCCGATTCGCCGGAGGGCCGCGCCACCGTCAGGCTTCCTTGTCCGCCGCGGCGAACCACTCCCGGATGTAATCCACGAGCGCCGAGGTCGGCGTGCCGGGTCCGAACAGCTTGCCGACCTTCGCCTGCTCGAGGGCCTCCATGTCCTCCTTCGGGATGATGCCGCCGCCCGTGAGGAGGATGTCGCCGCGTCCCTGCTCCTTGAGGAGCGCCTGCACGCGGGGGAAGAGCGTCATGTGCGCGCCGGAGAGGATCGAGAGGCCGACGACGTCCACGTCCTCCTGCACGGCGGCGGTGGCGATCATCTCGGGAGTCTGGTGGAGGCCCGTGTAGATGACCTCCATGCCGGCGTCGCGGAGCGCGGCGGCGACGACCTTCGCGCCGCGGTCGTGGCCGTCGAGGCCGGGCTTCGCGACGAGCACGCGGATGGGGCGGGACATGCTTGAAAGCTAGGGGTCCGGAGGCCCGGTCGGGAGGCACCCGCCCCGTTGCGCCTACGTCAGTCTGCGTATGGGGCCGTCCGCGTGTCCGGGCCATCGTGGGCGTGGCAAGGAGGCCGAATGGAGCGACTCAGGCGCCTGGGACGGCACGTGGCGATGGCCCTGCTGGCAATCGTGAGCAGCGGAGGGTGCTGGGACGGCACTCCCGTATTCGGGCCGTCGTGGGACTGCGAGTCCTGCGGAGTGAACCCGCGCGCGTGGGCCGCGGACACGGTGCCGGTGCACCTCCTCTCCACCCAGACCTTCACCGACATCTCGCTTGGCCCGACGACCGTCTGCGGCACGACGTCGTCGCAGACCATTCACTGCTGGGGTCGGCTCGGCGACGACACGACCATCGCTCCGCGCCACTACACGGTGAGCGGCACGTTCAGGGCACCGTCCGTCTCGCTGGACTTCCTTTGCGCCACGCGGACGTCCGGCGGACCGCATTGCTGGGGTTCGTCGCATGCACTCGGACTCGGTGTACCGGGGACCCTCCCTCCCGACGCTCCCGTCGCAGTGACGGGCGGAGATTCCCTGGTCTCGGTCGTCGTTTCGCAGACCTACCTTGGCCCGCCGTTCGCGTGCGGCCTGACGGCGTCGGGCGAAGCGCACTGCTGGGGCGCCGATCTCGCAGGAGCACTGGGACGGGACTCGGTCGGGTACTCCGATCCGGTCCCGCGGCCCGTCGCCGGCGGGCGCCGGTTCCGTTCCCTCAGACTCGGCTGGGGGCACGCCTGCGGGATCGATCCCGAAGGGATCGCGTACTGCTGGGGCGCCAACCACACGGGCCAACTCGGCGACGGCACGACGGACTTCCGGGCGGTTCCCACCGAGGTCAGCGGAGGACATCGGTGGTCGTTCATCGCACCTGGACCGCTCTCCACCTGCGGAGTCACCACCGGCGGGTTGACGTATTGCTGGGGGCCGACGCTGTTCCTCCGCGACACTCGGTCGGGGTTCACGCTGGTCCGTCTCGCATCGCTGACGACGGCGCTCGGGCACGTGTGCGGCCTGACCGCTTCCGGAGAAGCGTACTGCTGGGGCTACAACAGCTATGGTGAACTCGGGGTGGGCGACCGGGCCGGCCACGACGGGCTCGTCGCCGTCGAGACGTCGCAGCGCTTCACGAAGCTCGTTTCGACGGCCTACACCACCTGCGGACTTTCACGCGACGGTGGACTCTGGTGCTGGGGGCTGGACGTGCTTCGTCTCAAGGAGGCGTTCCCGTGAGGTTCGACGAGGCGAGGCTGCCTCAACGTTCCTTCCGCGCGATGAGGAGCATCTCGCTGGAGGTCCGCTCGAGCGGCGTCTCGTCGAACGATTCCCACGCCTGCTCCACGACGAGGCCGGCGTCGAGCATCAGCTCGGCCAGGCGCGTCGCCGTGTAGAGCCGGATCCGGTGCTCGCGCCGCTCGGTGCGGCGCTTCCCCTGCCAGGTGCTCTTGATCGTGAGGAAGCCCGACAGCGGGTCGAACTCGCGGTCCTGCGCGATGATGGTCCCGTCACTCGTGGGCCACCAGTCGCTGGCGAGGAACTTCGCCATCACGCCGTCGCGGCTGCCGCCCTGCCAGACGAGCACGCCGCCGGGCTTGAGCACGCGCGAGAACTCGCGGATCACCTTGGCGTCGTCGCGGGCGTCCGCGAAGAAGCCGAAGCTCGAGAAGAGGTTCAGCACGGCATCGAACCGGCCGCGCCACGCCGCGGGAAGCCGCCGCATGTCACCGCGACGGTAGCGGAGCCTGCGCCCCGTCCCGCGCGCCTTCGCGAGCGCGAGGAGATGCGGCGAGAGGTCGAGCCCGTCCACGTCGTAGCCCGCCTCGGCGAGCAAGTGCGCGTGCCTCCCCTGCCCGCACGGGATGTCGGCGATGCGCGCGCCGGCGGGGAGCTGCAGCAGTTCGATGAGGCGCGCGACCTGGCGGCGGTCCGCGACGAGGTCGAAGAGCGGCTCGTACTCGCGGACGTAGCCGGCGTCGAAGTAGGTGCGCCACCAATCTGCGTTGGGCACGCGGGAGATGAAGGGTGAAGGATGAAGGATGAAAGATGGCGCGCGAGCTTCGCCCGCGCGCCGGCCTTCATCCTCCGATCTTCATCCTCCGTCCGCCTACGGCAGGATCGTCACCGTCACCTGCGCCGCGTTCGCGACGACCGCGCCGCTCGTGTTGCCGCTCGCCGACAGCCCGGCGATCACGAGCGAACCGGTGCCCGACGTGGCCTGTTCCGCCTGCACGCCCGCCGACGTGTTCTGGTTCGCCGTCGCGCCGATGAGCTTGCCGGAGAGGACGCCGTTGCCGTTCTCGTCGTACTGGATGCCGTGGCCGGCGTTCTGGTTCGCGACCGCGTCGCGCACGGTGGTCGTCAGGTTCCCGCCGGCGTCCTCGCGGATCAGGATCCCGCCGGCCGTGTTGCCGTTGGAGATCGCGCCGGTGATGTGCGCGTCCACGTTGCCGTCTCCCTTCTCGCGGAGCTTGAGACCGGCATCGCCGTCGTTCCGCGCGTTGCCGTTCGTGGTCGTGCGCACGAGCGTCGCGACGAGGTCGCCGCCGCCGGCGAAGTCGTCGTCCTCCTCGAACTCGATCCCCTCCTCGGCGTTCCCCGAGGCGACGACGTCGGTCATCGCGATCACGAGGTGGCCGGCGTGGTTCTCGTTGAGGTCCACGCCCTGCTCCCAGTTGTCGCTGATCGTCGAGTTGGTGATCGCGCCGCGGAGGTCGCCGGCGTCGAGCTCGTCCACGTCGATGCCGTCGTCGTAGTCCTCGGCCGAGAAGGAGCCGTTGCCGGTCAGCGTCGAGCCGCGGAGCTTGAAGAGCGCCGATCCTTCGCTGCGCTCGTCGAGCTCGATCCCGTCGCCGCCGTTCCCGCGCACGACCAGGTCGTTGAGCTGCACGTCGAGGTCGCCCAGCCCGCCTTCGTTGAGGCGCAGCCCGTCGCGGTCGAGGGCGCTGAAGCCGTTCTCGATGAAGCGCGACCCCGTCACCTCGACGTGGAGCGTCGCGTCCGAACCGCCGTTGGTCGTCGCGTCGGGATTCGAGAGGTAGTCCACCTGGTCGTTCACCAGCACGCCGTGTCCACCGTTCCCCTGCACTTCGACGTTCGTGAGCACGACGTTGACGATGCCCGTCGCCGCGCCGTCCACGAGGACGGAGATCCCATTCCCCTGCGCGCTGCGGACCGTGAGATCGCGCACCGAGACGGCCGAGTGCGCCGCCAGGACCAGCCCGTCGCCACCCGCCGCCGAGGCGTCCACCACCGCGCCGCCGCCGACGATGGCGATCGCCTGCGGGCCCGAGTAGACGAGCGGGCTCGCGCTCGCGATGGTGCCGAGCCCGGACGAGAGCCGGATCTCGGTGACCGAGGGGTCCGCGTTGGCTTCGTCGATCGCGGCGCGGAACGAGCCGGCGCCGGCGTCCGCCGCGGACGAGACCAGCAGCGCGCGACGGTTCCCGTCCCCGAGGGACGCGGTGGCGTCAGCCGGTGCGAGCAGGGGCGCGCCGGCGTCGGCGCAGGCGGCAAGGACGAGCAGGGCGAGGGCGAGCGTCGGACGGTTTCGCGGCACAAGGGGCCTCGGATCGGATGAAGGGGACGCAGGCGAACGTCCCAACATCCCGCCGGACCGCTGTGACCCCATCACGCGCGTGTAACGCCTGCTTCACGCCTCGGGCACGCGGATGTCTCGCTCGCCCTCCGCGGCGGCGGCGTCCCCGGGAACGCGAGGGCGGGCGGCGCGATGCTCGCGCCGCCCGCCCGGCCCTTCGATCGGAGACGCCGCCTAGAAGAAGACCGGCTCGCGATACGCCCCGAACACGTCCTCGAGCGCGGCGCGGATCTCGTAGAGCGTGCAGTAGCTGCGCGCGCACTCGAGGATGTGCGGCACGACGTTCTCCGTGCCCCGCGCCGCCTGGCGCAGCCGCTCGAGGTTCGCCTTGCACTTCGCGTCGTCGCGCGTCTTGCGCAGGCTCGCGAGCTGCGCCGCCTGGTCGGCCGCGGCCTGCTCGTCGATCTTGAGCAGCGGGATCGTCAGCTCCTTCTCCTCGGTCTCGAAGGCGTTGACCCCGACGATGAGGCGGCGGTGCTGTTCGATCTCCCACTGCTGCCGCGCCGCGCTCTCGGCGATGCGGCGCTGGAACCAGCCCGCCTCGAGCCCGGGCACCACGCCGCCCTGCTCCTCGATCTGCGTGAAGATCTCCTCCGCCTCCCGCTCGAGGTCGTCGGTGAGCTTCTCGATGTAGTAGGACCCGCCGAGCGGGTCGACGACGTTCGGCACGCCGGTCTCGTACGCGAGCACCTGCTGCGTGCGCAGCGCGACCTCGACCGCATGTTCCGTCGGGAGCGCGAGGGTCTCGTCCATCGAGTTCGTGTGCAGCGACTGGGTGCCGCCGAGCACCGCGGCCATCGCCTGGTAGGCGACGCGCACGATGTTGTTCATCGGCTGCTGCGCCGTGAGCGTCACGCCGGCGGTCTGCGAGTGGAAGCGCATGATCCAGCT
>CAZIDS010000194.1:0-6060 GCA_964537945.1 uncultured Gemmatimonas sp.
AGGCGCCCGAGGGCGCCGATGCGGAGGCGGAGGCGGCGACGGCGTGAGCGGCGGAGCGGGACACCTGGACCACGTCGTCGGAGGCGGCCTCGCCGGGAGCGAGGCCGCCTTTCAGTTGGCGGAGCGCGGGCATCGCGTGCTGCTGCACGAGCTGCGCGGCGTGCCGGGGCGGGGCACGCCCGCGCACCGCACCGACCGGCTCGCCGAGCTCGTCTGCTCGAACACCTTCAAGAGCACCGACACCGCAAACGCGCACGGCCTGCTCAAGGCCGAGATGCGCGCGCTCGGTTCGCTCGTGCTCGAGTGCGCGGACGCCGCGCGCATCCCCGCGGGGACGGCGCTCGCGGTGGACCGCGACCTCTTCAGCGCCGCCGTCCACGAGCGCGTGCACGCGCATCCGAGGATCGAAGTGGTGCGCGACGAGGTCACCGAGCTCCCGGAGCCGGGGATCGTCGCGACGGGACCGCTGACGAGCGACGCGCTCGCGGCGGCGATCGCGGCGCGGATCGGCGAGCGCTCCCTCGCGTTCTACGACGCGATCGCGCCCGTGATCGCCGCCGACTCGATCGACACGGCGATCGCGTTCCGCGCGGCGCGCTGGGACAAGGAGACGATGGCCGAGGCCGGGCCCGAGGGCGCGTACCTCAACTGCCCGATGTCGCGCGAGGAGTACGACGCGTTCATCGCCGCGATGACGGCCGCGGACCTCTACCACTCGCACGAGTTCGAGGAGATCCCGTACTTCGAGGGGTGCATGCCGGTGGAGGAGATGGCGCGCCGCGGCCCCGAGACGCTGCGCCACGGCCCGATGCGGCCGGTGGGCTTGCGCGACCCGCGGACGGGGAAGCGCCCGTGGGCCGTGCTGCAGCTGCGCCAGGAGGACCGCGCGGGCCGGATGTGGAACCTCGTCGGCTGCCAGACGCGGATGCGCTACCCGGAGCAGACGAGCGTCTTCCGGATGGTGCCGGGCCTGGGCCGCGCCGAGTTCCTGCGCTTCGGCAGCATCCACCGCAACTCGTACCTGAACGCGCCGCGCGCGCTGGCGCCGCACCTCGCGCTGCGCGACGCGCCGATGACGATGTTCGCCGGGCAGCTCACGGGCGTGGAGGGGTACACCGAGAGCACCGCCACGGGGCTGCTGGCCGCGATCAACCTCGACCGCCAGCTGCGCGGCGAGGCGCCCGTGCTCCCGCCTGCGACCACGATGCTGGGCGCCCTCTACCGCCACCTGCGCGAGGCGGACCCGGCGCACTTCCAGCCGATGAACGCGAACTTCGGGCTGCTCGAGGAGCTCCCCGACCCGCCCCGCGACAAGGCGCGCAAGCGGGAACTCTACGCCGAACGGGCGTTACGAAACCTCGAGTCCTGGCGTCTTGATTCAGGCATCGTCCGTTCCCCCGCGCTGGAGGTCCACCCGTGAAGAAGCTGCTCGTCGTGCTGATCCTGCTCGTCGGGGGCGTCTGGTTCTACGGCCGCAGCCTTCCGCGCAACCACGTGGTGAAGAGCACGGTGGTGCTCGGCACCGCGGGACAGGACACGGTCTGGAAGGTGATCCGCGCGATCGGGGCCCAGCCGACCTGGTGGAGCGACGTGAAGCAGGTGCGCCCGATCCTCGGGCGCCGGCGCGAGACATGGGAGCAGAACATGGGCGGCGCGACCGGGCTGATCACGGTCGAGGTCACCTCGGTCGTGGACGGGGAGCGGCTCGTGACGACCATCGTCCCGAACGACGTCGAGAAGCCCGAGGAGATGGCCTGGGGCGGGAAGTGGAGCTATCGCGTCTACCAGTCCGCGAGCGGCACCACCGTCCAGATCATCGAGGAAGGATGGGTGGACCCGCCCTTCTTCCGCGTGATGATGAAGCTCAGCGGCACCTACCGCACGATCGACAGCTACCTGAGCTCGCTCGCGGCGCACTTCGGCGAGATGGCGACGCCGCGGCACGGCACCTGATGGCGGTGGTCGCCGAGGCCGGCGGGGCGGTCGGCGAGTTCCTCGAGCACCTCGAGAAGGAGCGGGACGTCTCGCCGAACACGATCGTGGCGTACGGCCGCGACCTGGCGGGCTTCGAGGAGTTCCTGCGGCGGCACCTCGGCGCGGCCGACGTCGCGTGGGAGAAGGTGGACCGGCTCGCGATGCGCGCGTGGCTCGCCCACCTCGCCAAGCGTGGCCTCTCGCGGCGATCGAGCGCGCGGGCGCTCTCGGCGGTGCGGAGCTTCTACCGCTTCCTGCATCGCGCCGACCGCGTGGAGACGAACCCCGCGCGCGCCGTCGGCGCGCCGAAGTTCGACCGCCACCTGCCGGGGCATCTGGACCGGGCCCAGGTCGAGACGCTGCTGACGGCGGCGGCGACGCGCGCGCAGGAGGGCCGGTTCAATGACGTGCGCGACCTCGCGATCCTCGAGCTGTTCTACTCGGCGGGGCTGCGCCTCTCCGAGCTCCGCGGCGTGAACCGCGCGGACCTCGACCTGCTCGGCGGCGTGGTGAAGGTGCGCGGCAAGGGGCGGAAGGAGCGGATCGTGCCGGTCGGCGGCGCGGCACAGCGCGCGCTGCGCGAGTACGAGCGCGTGCGCGACCAGCTCGTCTCGCAGGTGGGGCCCACGGCGGAGCGCGCGGCCTTCTTCCTCTCGCAGCGCGGGCGGCGGATGAGCGCGAAGACCGTGCACAACGCGGTGGTGGCGCGGCTCTCCGAGGTGGACGAGGGCGCCGGACTCAGCGCGCACTCGCTGCGGCACACCTTCGCCACGCACCTGCTCGACGCGGGCGCGGACCTGCGCGCCGTGCAGGAACTGCTCGGCCACGCGAGCATCTCGACGACGCAGATCTACACGCACACGAGCGTCGAGCGCCTCAAGCAGGTGCACCGGAACGCGCACCCGCGCGCCTGAGCGTCAGGGCGGCGCGGGCCAGCTCAGGTCGTAGCGGATCGTCACCGGCAGCCGGGTCCGCAGCGACTCGCCCGGGAGCACCGTGGCGCCGCGCTCGCGCAGCATCCCGAGCGACCGCTCGGTCCCCTGACGGATCACGATGGCGTCAGGCTGCCGCTCCGCCGTGCACTGGTCGAGGTCGAGCACGGTGAGCGGCACGCCGGCCGTGAGCGCCGCGTAGCGGAACGGGAGCGCGACGTACGACTCGTTCGTGCAGATGCTGTCCCAGCCGTGCGTGGAGAGCTCGCGCGCGACCGTCGTCCACGGGGTCTTGCGGGGGCGGGTCCACTCCGAGTGCAGCCCGCCGATCGCCGCCCATGCGAGCGTGGCCGGCAGCAGCGCGCGCCGGAACCATCCGCGCACGGCGTTCGCGTCGGACGCGACGTCGTGCGGGAGTGCCACGGAGACGCGGTCGAGCATCAGCGCGACCAGCAGGTACCAGCCGGGCAGCACGATGACGAGATAGCGCGGCACCCAGAGGCCGCGGCCCGTGGCGAGGCCGATGGTGATGACGAGGAGCAGCGGCAGCACCGCCACGGCGAGCGCGACGCGCGCGGCGGACGCCGTGTCGGGATGCGACGCGTCGCCGCGCGCAGCGGGACGGCTCAGCATCCGGACCGCATGCGCTGCCGCCGTCGCGAGGATCGCCGCCGCCACGGTCAGTCCGAAGCCCGAGCCGAAAGCGCCAAGCACGGCGGACGCGAACTCGAAGACCTGGCCGAGCGAAGGGACCGCGACCCAGCTCGCGTTGCCGCCGACCCCGCCTGCTCCCGCCGCGGCCATCACCGTGCGGAGCCACGCTGCCATCACGAGCGCCGACGGCACGAATGCCGCGACGACGCGCCAGGCCGCGCGCCGCGCGGTCCAGGCGAACCCGGCTGCGATGGCGACGAGCGCCAGCGCGCCGAAGTAGTGCAGCATCGCGAGCACGACCGCGGCGAGCGCGGCGACGAAGTACCGGCGCTTCGCACACGCGAGGATCACGAGCACCGTGACGAGCAGCATCGGCGCGTAGGCGCGCAGTTCGCTGCTCATCGCCCACGCGAGCGGGCTCACGGCGGCGAGGGCCGCCGCGACAAGGCCCGCGCGGCGCGAGAGGCCGAGGGCGCCCGCCGCGGAGGCGAGCGCGGGCACGGTCAGCGTGCCGCAGAGCGCCGGGAGCATCCGCATCGCCACGAGCCCGTCGCCGAAGAGGCGCGTCCACCCCCAGAGGAGGAGATAGAATCCCGGCGGGTTCGTCTGGTCCGCGACCGCGCGCCGCGCCAGCTCCGGCAGGTCCTGCGCCGCGAGGACGATCGAGAAGACCTCGTCGAACCACGGCTCCTCGGCGTCGAGGCCGGGCACGCGGAGCAGGAACGCGACGACGGTGAGGAGGCCGAGGAGCCACGCGGCGCGCCGCGCGGCGGCGGCTTCGGCGGCTGGATCGGCGGCTGGGTCGGCGGCGGTCCCGGGGTTCTCCACGCCCTTATATTACGGGATGGCACTGCCGACCTTCCACGCCACCACGATCCTCTGCGTCCGCAAGGACGGTCGCGTCGCCATCGGCGGCGACGGCCAGGTCTCGGTGGGCGACACCGTCATGAAGTCGGGCGCGGTGAAGGTGCGCGCGCTCAAGGGCGGGAAGGTGCTGGCCGGCTTCGCGGGTGCGGCGGCCGACGCGCTGACGCTCTTCGAGAAGTTCGAGGAGAAGCTCGAGCGGCACCCGGGGAACCTCGCGCGGGCGGCGGTGGAGCTCGCGAAGGAATGGCGTTCGGACCGCGCGCTGCGGCGCCTCGAGGCGCTGCTCATCGTCGCCGACCGCGACAACGCGTTCACGGTCTCCGGGAACGGCGAGCTCATCGAGCCGGACGACGGCATCCTCGCGATCGGCTCGGGCGGCTCGTACGCGCTCGCGGCGGCGCGGGCGCTCGCGCGCGCCACGCCGCTCTCGGCGAAGGAGATCGTGCAGCAGGCGATGACGATCGCCGGCGAGATCTGCGTCTACACGAACACGCGGATCACCGTCGTCGAGCCGGTCGAGTAGCATGCCGTCGCTGCGCACCGAACAGGCGCTGGCGCGCCTCGCCGACCTGTCCCCGCGGAAGATCGTGGCCGAGCTCGACCGGTACATCGTCGGGCAGTCGGAGGCGAAGAAGGCGGTGGCGATCGCGCTGCGGAACCGCTGGCGCCGGCAGCGCGCGCCCGAGGGGATCCGCGAGGAGATCGCGCCGAACAACATCATCCTCATCGGCCCCACGGGCGTGGGGAAGACGGAGATCGCGCGGCGGCTCGCGAAGTTGACCGGCGCGCCGTTCATCAAGGTCGAGGCATCGAAGTTCACCGAGGTGGGCTACGTCGGGCGCGACGTCGAGGGGATGGTGCGCGACCTCGTCGAGAGCGCGATCGACATGATGCGCTCGGAGCGCGAGGCGGAGGTGGAGGACCTCGCGAACGACCGCGTGGACGAGCGGCTGCTCGACCTGCTGCTCCCGCCGCCGCCGGAGGAGAAGGCCGCCGCGGCGCCGGCCGACCCGCAGCGCGTCTTCGTCGCCGGGCCCGAGGGGCAGGTGACGCAGGAGCAGGAGCTCGCGCGCGAGCGGCACAAGCGCACGCGCGAGAAGCTCAAGCAGCTGCTGCGCGACGGGCAGCTGGAGCAGCGCGAGGTGGAGGTCGAGGTCGCGCAGCAGTCGCCGATGGTCGACCAGCTCGGGCAGCAGGGCGCGCCGGAGGGGATGAACAACCTCTCCGAGATGCTGGCCGAGCTCCTCCCGAAGAAGACCAAGAAACGCACGGTGCCGGTGAGCGAGGCGCGGCGGATCCTGCTCGACCAGGAGTTCGACAAGCTCATCAACCTCGACGACGTGATCGCTGACGCGCTCGAACGCGTCGAGTCGCTCGGCATCATCTTCCTCGACGAGATCGACAAGATCGCCGGCGGGAAGAGCGAGATGGGCGGCCCCGACGTCTCGCGCGAGGGCGTGCAGCGCGACCTGCTGCCGATCGTCGACGGGTCGACCGTCAACACCAAGCACGGCCCGGTGCGGACGGACCACATCCTGTTCGTCGCCTCGGGCGCGTTCCACATCGCCAAGCCGTCCGACCTGATCCCGGAGCTCCAGGGCCGCTTCCCGATCCGCGTCGAGCTCGAGGCGCT
>CAZIDS010000195.1:0-6057 GCA_964537945.1 uncultured Gemmatimonas sp.
GCTCGAGCGGCGTGCGCCCCGCGCCGCCCAGGGGGCGGGCCCCCTCCACGAGCTCGCAGGCGAAGAAGGCCAGGCCGTCGGCCTCGCCCGCGGTGTGGATGCGCACGATCCCCGGGTGGTCGAGCGCGGCCGCGATCCGCCCCTCGCGGGTGAAGCGCTCCTGGTCCTCCTTCGAGCGGGGGTCGAGGAGGAGCTTCAAGGCCACCTCGCGCCCGGCGGCCCGGTCACGAGCGCGGAAGACGACGCCCATGCCGCCGCGGCCGACCTGCTGCTCGCGCTCGAACTCGCCGGCGAGGGCGTCGGGAAGGCCTGAGAGGGACGGGTCGAGGACGGGTGGCACGGGGGATAAATGTAAGCGCCGGACTGGAATCCCCCCCGGCCGGCTGGCGACATTGGGACGTGACGAGTCCCACCGGCACCCAGCACGAAGAGGACGCCCTCGGGAAAGCGTTCGATGGGCGGCTCGCCCGCCGGCTCTTCGCGTACGCGCGGCCGCACGGCTGGCTGATCGCCGGCGCGGCGGCGGTGCTGATGATCGAAGGGGCGCTGCAGCTCGTCCCGCCGCTGCTCACGCGGCGCGTGATCGACGTCGCCATCCCGGCGCACGACGGCGGGCTCGTGCGGACCTCGGCGCTGCTCCTCGTCCTCGCGCTCGTCACGCAGGTGGCGGCGATGTACACCGAGACGCTGCTCACCGGCGTCCTGGGCCAGCGCGTGATGCACGACTTGCGGCGCCAGCTCTTCGCGCACCTGCAGCGCCTGCCGATCCCGTTCTACGACCGCAACCCGGTCGGCCGGCTCGTGACGCGCGTGACGAGCGACGTCGAGTCGCTGAACGAGCTCTTCACCTCGGGCGTCGTCGCGGGGCTCGGCGACCTCTTCACGCTGCTCGCGATCACCGTGCTGATGGTCGTCGTGGACTGGCGGATGGCGCTCGCGGCGTATCTCGTGGTGCCGGGGATCCTCTACGTGTCGCGGTGGTTCCGCGCGCGCGTGCGGACCGAGTACCGCGAGATCCGCACGCGGCTCGCGCGGATCAACGCGTTCCTGCAGGAGCGGCTCGCGGGGATGCGCGTCGTGCAGCTCTTCGGCCGCGAGGACCACGAGTCGTCGCGCTTCGCGCAGCTCGACAAGGCGCACCTCGACGCGCACCTGAGGTCGGTGACCGTGTACGCGCTCTACTTCCCGATCATCGAGATCCTGACGAGCGTCGCGCTGGCGAGCCTCGTGATCGCGGCCGCGCCGCGCGTGGAGGCGACGACGCTCTCGGTCGGCACCGTGGCGGCGTTCATCCAGCTCGCGCGGCGCTTCTACCAGCCGCTGCAGGACCTCTCCGACAAGTACAACACGCTGCAGCAGGCGATGGCGAGCGCGGAGCGGATCTTCACGCTCCTCGACACGCCGGCGGCGGAGGGGACGGCGGCGGTGACGGAGCTCGTGGCGCGCCGGGCCGCCGACCGCGGCGTCACGGTCGAGTTCGACGGGGTCTGGTTCGCGTACGGCTCCGGCGAGCCGAACTGGGTGCTCAAGGACGTCTCGTTCAAGGTCGGGCCGGGGGAGACGCTCGCGCTCGTCGGGCACACCGGGGCGGGGAAGACGACGGTGATCTCGCTCCTGCTCCGCTTCTATGAACCGCAGCGCGGGCGGATCCTGATCGACGGGCGCGACATCCGCGAGATGCCGGTGGACGCGCTGCGGCGACTCGCCGGCTTCGTGCAGCAGGACATCTTCCTCTTCGCGGGCGACGTGGCCGGGAACATCCGGCTCGGTGCGCCGCTCTCGGACGCCGAGGTGCGGGCGGCGGCCGCACGGGTGGGCGCGGACCGCGTGGTGCGGCGGCTCCCGGACGGGTATTCGCACGTGCTGGGCGAGCGCGGGGCGACCGTCAGCGTCGGGGAGCGGCAGCTGCTCTCGTTCGCGCGGGCCATCGCGGCCGACCCCGCGCTGCTGCTGCTCGACGAGGCGACGAGCGCCGTCGACTCGGAAGTGGAGGCCGAGATCCAGCGCGGCCTCGCCGTGCTGATGCAGGGCCGGACGACGATCGCCGTGGCGCATCGGCTGAGCACGATCATGGGCGCCACGGAGATCCTGGTGATGCACCACGGCGAGGTCCGGGAGCGCGGGACACACCGCGCCCTCCTCGCCCGTAATGGCTTGTACGCTCGACTCTTTCGGCTGCAAGCGGGGGAACTCGAGACGGCAGTCAAGTCGGCGTCCTGACGCTTGCCGGACCCCCTCTCCGCCCCGTAGTTTCCACCTCTCGATGCCCTACCTGAAGCTTCAGGACACCCAATACCCGCTCGCGGCCGGCGAGACCACGGTCGGCGCCTATGACGGGGCCGGCATCCGGTTGCCGGGCGGCGATCCCGAGGCCCGGGCGGTGGTCCAGGCAGGGCCCCAGGGAGTGTCGATCAGACTCGGCGGCCCGTCGGCGATCGTGCTGGTGAACGGCGTGCAGCTCGGCGCCCAGCCGATCCCTCTCCTGCACGGCGACAAGGTCGAGATCGCGGGTCACGAGCTCCGGCTCGGCGAGGACCAGAAGGGCGGCAGCACGCAGTTCGTGAGCGCGGCGGAGATCGCCAAGCTCGCCGCGACCAAGGCGCCGTCGGCGCCGAAGAAGCCGACGACCGCGACCGGCGGCCGCGTGGTCTCCCTGGTGGACGGCCGCGAGTATTCGGTGGCCGACGCGGGGATGACCTTCGGGCGCGAGGTCGGCAACGACGTCGTCATCGCGAGCACCGAGATCTCGCGCAAGCACGCGAGCATCGCACCGGCCGCGAACGGTTACCTGCTCACCGACCACAGCACGAACGGCGTCTGGGTGAACGGCGCGCGGGTGAGCGGCGAACAGCTGCTCGGCCGCGGCGACATCATCAAGATGGGCGCCGAGGAGTTCCGCTTCTACGCGGATGTCGCGAAGGCCGCGCCGCCGCCGAGCGCTCCGGTGGTGGAGGCGCCTTCGGCGCCCCCGCCGCCGCCCGCGAAGCAGCAGCTCGAAGTGACGATGATGGGGCACCCGGGGATGATCCCGCAGCCGCCGGCGCCCGCGCCGCAGCCGCCCGCTCCCCCAGCGCCGCCCCCTCCTCCGCCGCCGCCGCCGCCCCCGCCGCCGGTGCACGCGCCGCAGCTGCAGGTCACGATGATGGGCACACCGGCCGCGGTCCGTCCGGTGACCCCGCCGGTCACGCCGTCCGCTCCTCCGCCGCCGCCGGCTCCGCCCGCGGCGCCCCCGCCGCCGAAGCCGGCGGCCGCGCCGGCCGCCGCGGCCAAGACGCCGCTCGCGACGCTCGAGGTGATCGCCGAGGGGCCGCTGAAGGGGATGAAGTTCGAGTTGCACTCCGCGCTCACGAACATCGGGCGCGGCGACCACAACGACATCGCGATCAAGGACGAGTCGATCTCGGACTCGCACGCGAAGATCCAGAAGCGCGCCGATGGCTGGTGGGTCGTCGACCAGGAGTCGACGAACGGCACCTACGTCGGCGGCCGTCGGGTGCAGGGCGAGGTGCGCGTCGAGGGCGCGCCCGACCTGCGGTTCGGCGGCATCAAGATGACCTTTCGTCCGGCCGCGGTGCCGGTGGCGGAGGGGGGCGGCACCCGCGCGATCGCGGCCGTCAACGTCGAGGCGCTGCGCAAGCAGGCGGCCGCGGCGGCAGGCAAGGGGAGCGGGGCGGCGGCGCAGGCGGCCGCGAAGGCGGTCTCGCAGATCCCCGAGGAGAAGAAGAAGGGCTGTGCCGCGGTGATCCTCCTCCTCGTGTCGCTGGCCGGCACGGGCGTGGGACTCCTCTCGCTCCTCCTGTTCGCGGGGCACTGAACGGAATGCAGATCAAGGTCGGTGCTCGTACGGACGTGGGCATGGTCCGCTCCGGCAACGAGGACAACTTCTTCGCCGAAGCCGACGCGGCGCGCGGCGTCGTCGTCGTCGCCGACGGGATGGGCGGCCACGCCGCGGGCGAGGTCGCCAGCGAGATGGCGGTGCAGATCGTCTCGCGGACGCTGCTGCCGATGCAGTGCATCAAGCAGCCCGATGCGGCCGACCTCGTGCAGCAGGCGCTGAAGGACGCGAACCGCGCGATCTACGAGCGGATGCTCGCCGAGGTCGACAAGCAGGGCATGGGGACGACGGCGTCGGTGCTCGTGCTGTGCGACCACGGCTACATGATCGGGCAGATCGGCGACTCGCGGGTGTACCTGCTTCGCGACGGCGCCCTCACGCAGATCACGAAGGACCATTCGTACGTGCAGGAGCAGGTGGACGCCGGCCTGCTGACGCCGGAGCAGGCGCGCTACCACCCCTACAGCAACGTGATCACACGCTGCGTCGGGGCTAGCGACGAGGTCGAGGCCGATATCTATGAAGGCGAGGTTCGCGTGGGCGACACCTTCCTCGTCGCGTCGGACGGCCTCACGGGCATGGTGGACGACCGCCGGCTGCAGCAGCTGCTGCTCGCGCGCTCGGGACCCGGCCGGATCGTGGACGCGCTCATCGCCGAGGCGAACAATCGGGGCGGACTCGACAACATCACCTCGATCGTGATCCAAGTGGATGCCCTCGACGGCCCGCCGAATGGCTGAGCAACCCGCGCCCGAGACGGTCGGGGAGATCGCGCAGCTCTACCTCGGGAACCTCCTCTACGCGCTCGAGCGGTGCGCGCTCGCGATGGCGGAGGAGGGGAAGTCGTCCGACGCGAAGTTCTACCGCGGCATCGGGCGGATGCTGGCCGAGGCGCACGGGAAGGCGAAAAAGGAAGGGGCGCCTTCGGTCTCGCCGCAGGGATAGTCTTCCCTCAACGGCTTCACCACAGGGGATTCAGGGCACACAGGGGCTTCGGCGAGCGCGCCGAGGCCTTTCTGCTTGCCTGGGCCTCTGACCGATCCCGCTGTCAGCCCTGAGCCCCCTGTGGTGAAGGCCGTTCCACCTAGGACTGCGCGAGGAGCCCGAGCACCTCGGCCGCCGGGATCTCGACGCGCCGCACGGTGAAGACGCGCAGCCACCGCGCCGACTGGTAGAGCTGCTCGCCGAGGACCGGCAGGTTGATCGCGCCGGCGAGCCCGGAGTCGGTGATGCGGCGGACGCTGCCGTCGCGCGCGAGGAGGGGCAGGTCGAGCCCGATCATCCGCTCCTTCCGCGGATAGTCGAGCAGCAGCTCCCCGGCGTCGAGCCCGTGCCGCTTCGCGAGCACCGCCTCGGCCGCGCGCGTGCGCTCGCGGTCCTCGGCGATCCACTCGAGGTCGTGCCCGACGAGCTCGGCCGCGGGCCGCTCCATCGCGCGCTTGTAGAGACGGCGCTGGGTGAGCGCGCCGAGCAGCGGCGGCGCGCCGGCGCGCTCCAGCGCGTGCAGGATCCCCTCGTCGGTGTAGGTGACGAGCTTCGTGACGTCGAGCCGGCCGTCGCGCAGCGCGTCCTCGATCAAGCGCTTGTACATCGCCGTCGCGCTGCGCACCGCGTGCTGCCAGTAGACGTTGCGGTACATCTGGTACTTGGCGAACAGCAGGGATTCGAGCGCGGACAGGCCCTTCTCGCGAATCGCGACGACGGGTCGACCGGCAACCGGGTCGTTGGTGATGGTGAGGGCGTGGATCAGGCGGTCGGCGTCGATTTCCCCGTACGGGACGCCACACATCAAGGCGTCGCGCCTGAGGTACTCGATCTTGTCGAGATCCAGGGACCCGCTGATGAGGCCCTGCAGCGGTGACGTCGATGTGCCGCGAATGAGCGCCATCACGCGTTCCGGCGCATCGGTCGCCACCTCGCGCAGGACGTCGGCCACCATCCCCTCGGTCACCAGCGCGCGTGCGACGTCTTCGTGGTGCGGGGCACCGATCTCCTCGAGCGCGTGGGAGAACGGATAGTGCCCAACATCGTGCAGCAGGGCGGCCAGTCGCGTGATCGTCCGCTCGGCGGGGTCGATCTCGCGCAGGTTCCCTTCTTCCTCGAGTCGTTGAAGGGCGAGACCAGCGAGGTGGTAGGCGCCTAACGCGTGTTCAAAGCGGGCGTGTGTCGCGCCGGGGTAGACCAGGTAGGAAAAACCGAGCTGCCGGACATAGCGCAGCCGC
>CAZIDS010000196.1:0-6055 GCA_964537945.1 uncultured Gemmatimonas sp.
CGGGCACGATGTACGGAGTGTGCCTGAAGTTCGTCGCTCACGCGACGCGCACCGCGCGCAACCACCAGCCACTGCGCTCCCCCGGCGACAACGACGCTCGAACCGAGCACGACTCCTGCCGTCGAACCGAGCGTCGCCGCGACACCGACACCAGCGAAGACTGTGACTGAGCCCGACGCAGCCAGGAGAAGCAGCTGCCAAAGGCGCAGCCGGCGACGCGGAGCCAGATGCCAACCACCCTTTCGCGGCGTTGGTGGTAGCGGCGGAGTGAGCAAGCCAACCGCCGTCGGCGGTCGACGACGAGGCGGATCAAGCGAACCCGCTGATAGCGGTTGAGGATCGAAGGCCGAGTCCGCCATTTCCTTGCTCGCGAGCGAGAGTGGAGTTGCGACTGGCTAACGTGTATTAGCTCGGTCGGCCTATTCAACCCAAACGATATAGCGCGGTCGGCCTAATTCGCCCCAAGTCTTCGCGCCGGTACGCGCATCCGCAAGTCCCATCACGAGATGGAGACTCGATCGCGTTAGCTCGGTCGAGCTAACACGCCCCATGTAGCCACGCTCCACGCTCGCGCCGCTCGGGCGCTCAAGTCCCCCCGCCTCCCGCCGATACCGTTAACGGAGGCCCACGCGTGAGTCCCACCCCCAGCATCCCCGACGCCCTCCGCGAGGCCGTCGAGGGCGACTACGAGATCCTGTCCGAACTCGGCCAGGGCGGCATGGCGGCCGTCTTCCTGGCCCGCGATCTCACGCTCGGGCGGAAGGTCGCCATCAAGGTCATGGCCCCCCAGCTCATGGCCGTCCCCGGCATGGCCGAGCGCTTCCTGCAGGAAGCCCGCATCGCCGCCGCCCTCTCGCACCCGCACATCATCCCCATCCACGCCGTCCGGCGGCGGGGGGACCTCCTCTACATCGTCATGCGGTTCGTCGCGGGACGGTCGCTCGACCGCATCCTCGCCGAGTCGGGACCGCTGCCGGCCGAGACCGTCCGCGCCATCCTCACCCAGGTGGGCGGCGCGCTCGAGGCGGCCCACCGCGCCGGCGTCATCCACCGCGACATCAAGCCGGCCAACATCCTCATCGACGAACAGGGCGACGCGGTCGTCGCCGACTTCGGCATCGCGCGGCTCGGCGAACAGCCGGGCACCACGCAGGCCGGCCAGACGGTCGGCACGCCGGAGTACATGAGCCCGGAGCAGTGCAGCGGTGGCGCGCTCACAGGCGCGGCCGACCAGTACTCGCTCGGCGTCGTCGCCTATGAACTGCTCACCGGCGCGCCGCCCTTCACCGGCGAAGGACTCGTGCAGATCGTCTGGAAGATGATCAACGAGTCGCCGGCGCCGCTCACCTCCCGCGTGCCCGGGTGCGATCCCGTAGTCGCGGGCACCGTGCACCGCATGCTCGCGCGCGACGCGGGCGAGCGGTGGCCGAGCGTCGCCGACGCGGTCGCGGCGCTGCCGGCGGTCACGTTCGCGGCAGACAGCCCGGCGCGCCGCGCGCTTGCGGCCCGCGCGCGCGGCGAAGGCGCGGCGCCGGCGCGGCTCTCGAGCGCGGCCACTGTCGTCGCCGGGGTGTCGGGTCCGTCGCAGGCGATGCCGACGGCCGCGGGCTCGGGCGCGACGGCCGCGATCACGCCGCTCGATTCGTCGCCAGCGCTGCCGGTCGCGACCGCGGCCTCCATCCGCCTCCCGCTCCCGGCGTGCGTCGTCACCATCGGGGACGAGATCCCGCTGCGCGCCGAACTGCTCGACGAGGCCGGTGCACGCATCGCCGCGCCGCTCGCGTGGGAGTCGTCCGACGACGGCATCGCGCACGTGGACGCGACGGGCGTCCTCCATCCCCACAGGATCGGGCAGGTGACGCTCACCGCGCGCAGCGGCGACGCGTGGACGAGCATGACGGTCGTCGTCACGCGCTCGGGCGTGCGCGCGCTCACGCTCTCGCCGCGCAAGGACGCGATCGAGGTCGGCGACCGCATCCACCTGAAGCTCGCGACGGGCGAGCCCGACGGCCTGCTGCCGCACCCGCGGCTCGCGCACTGGAACTCGTCCGACCGCGCGGTCATCGCGGTCGATCCCGTCGGCCGCATCACGGCGCGTGCGGAGGGGAGGGCGGAGATCTCGGCCAAGGTCGGCGGCGTCTCGACGTCGCTCCCGTTCCGCGTCACGAAGGCGATGGTCTCCGCTGTGCGCGTCAGCGCGCCGATGCCCCGCGTCACGATCGGACAGCCCGTGCGGCTCGCGGCCGAGCCCGAGAACACGAACGGGCATCCGCTCGACGGGATGCCGGTCCGCTGGGAGGTCAGCGACCCGGCGGTGGCAGCGATCTCGCCGGACGGCGTGCTCGTGCCGCTGCGGCACGGGCAAGTGCTGGTGGCGGCGCGGGTCGGCGGGCGCGTCGGGACCACGCGCGTGACGGTCGCGGCCGGGTGAGTCGACCTAGGTGAGGGGAACCCCTACTGAACTTCAACCATCGCCTTGCTGACCACCCCTCACGGGACGCCGAGACTGGCCTCAGGGCGGATCTTGGAGACGAGGGATGAGCGAGTCGACGCCCCGGGCAGGGGCCCGGGAGCAAGAAGTCGAGCATGCGCCGGTGAGGTGGAAGCGCAGCCTCGTGCGTGCCCTGGCCGCCGCCGTCTTTCTCGCCGCGCTCGCGGCGATCCACCTGCTGGAGGTCGGCGCAGAGCGGACGCTCGAGATGGGCTTCGTCGCCGCGGCGAGCGTGTCGATCACGCTCCTCTTCGTCGCGCTCCGGCGGACCCGCCGCCGGGCGGAGGTGGCGCTCCGCGAGCAACAGGTGATGCTCGCCAGCATCGGCGACGCGGTGATCACGACCGGCCTCGACGCGCGCGTGACGTTCGTGAACCCGGTCGCGGAGCGCGTCACGGGCTGGACGCTCGCCGAGGCGCGGGGGCTCCCGGTCTCGAAGGTCTTCCGGCTGGTGCACGAGGGACAGCCGGGACCGGCCCCCGACCCGGTGCGGAGCGTGCTCGAGTCGGGAACGGTGACGACGGTCGCCGGCGACGCGCTGCTCGTCACGCGCGACGGTCGAGCGATCCCGGTGGCCGAGAGCGCGGCGCCGATCCGCCGCGAGGACGGGTCGCTCACGGGCGCGATCCTCGTCTTCCGCGACGTGAGCGCCGCGCGCACCAAGGCGGCGGAGCTGAACGAACGACTCGGCCTCCAGACGCACCTCGAGCAGGTGATGCGCGCCATCCCTGGGCTGGTCTACTCGTTCCAGCTCTTCCCGGATGGCCGCACCACGGTGCCGTACGCGAGCCCGGCGTTCGCGCGCCTCTTCGGCTTCCCCCTCGAACGCCTTGGCGACACGCCGGCCGAGACCTTCTTCGGGTTGATGCATACGGACGACGTGGAGCGCTGCCGGGCGGCGTTCATCCGGTCGGCGGCGACGCGGACGCCGTTCCACGAGGAGTTCCGCTTCAAGAGGGCGGACGGGGCGCTGCGCTGGTTCGACGGGCACGCAGTCCCCGAGCGGCTCGAGGATGGCAGCATCCGCTGGACCGGCTACCTGAGCGACACCACGGCGCGCCGCACGGCCGAGGACGAGTCGCGCACGGCGCGCGAGACACTGGCACTGCTGATCGAGCAGTCGCCGGTGCCGATCGCGATGTTCGACCGGGGGATGCGGTATCTGGCGGTGAGCACGGAGTGGGCGCGGAGCTTCGGGAACGGCCACGTGGATCTCGCCGGGAAGTCGCACTACGACGTGATGCCGCACGTGCCGGACGAATGGCGACGGCTGAACGACGAGGCGCTCGCGGGGCACGCGAGCGTACGCGAGGCCGTCGCGTGGATCGACGGCGCGGGACGCCAGCGGTGGCTCCGGCGCGCGGTGCATCCGTGGCGGGACGCGGCGGGCGCGATCGGCGGCTGCGTCCTCTTCTGCGAGGACGTCACCGCGCGTGTCGATGCGGACCGTGAGCTGGCCATCTCCGAGAAGCGCTACCGCGACGTGGTGGAGATGAGCCCGAATGCGGTGCTCGTCCGGGACGGACGGACGATCACGTTCGTGAATCGCGCCGCGATCGAGCTCTACCGCGCGTCCGGCGCGCACGACCTGGTCGGACGCGACGTACTGACGCTCCTGCATCCCGACGACCATCCGCGGTTCGACGAAGCCGAGCGCGCGCTCGACGCGGGGCGGCCCATCCCGGGCGGCACGCGCCGGATGCGGCGGCTCGACGGGAGCATCGCCGACGTGCGGATCGACGCGAGGCGATTCATCGAGGCCGGGGTGAAGCGGACGCTCCTCGTCCTCCGCGACGTCACCGAGGAACAGCGCCAGGCGCAGGCGGTGGAGGAGCGCGAGGCACGCCTCTCGGCGATCGTGAGCCACGCGATGGATGCGATAATCAGCGTCGACGGCCAGCAGCGGATCGTCGTGGCGAATCCCGCGGCCGAGCGGATCTTCGGACGACGCGCGGCGGAGATGGTGGGCCAGCCGCTCAGCCTGCTGCTGCCGTCGCGGTTCCAGGGTGCGCACGAGCACCACGTGGGCGACTTCATCCGCGGCCGCTCGCCGGACAGTGACGTGCACTTGGTGCGCCGGATGATCGGCCGGCGCGCGGACGGGAGCGAATTCCCGGCCGAGGCGACGATCTCCCGGGTGGACGTGGGAGGACAGCCGCTCGTGACGGCGATCGTGCGCGACGTCTCGGAGCGCGAGCGGCTCGAGGCCGAGCGCGTCGAGAGCGACGCGCGATTCCGTGAGCTCGCCACGGGGATCACCGAGGTCTTCTGGATGGGCTCGCCGGGGCGCACCGCGGTCGACTACGTGAGCCCGGCGTTCGACCGCGTCTTCGGCCGCGGCATCCCCGACGGCGGGTCGGCGCTCGACGGCTGGAGCTCGGCCATCCACGACGCGGACCGCGACCGGGTCGCGCTCGAGTACCGGGAGCGCGCAGCCGCGGGCGGCGAGCTCGAGTATCGCATCGTCCGGCCCGGCGGCGAGGTGCGCTGGCTGCGTGATCGCGTGACGCCGGTCCGGGACGGCGACGGGGCCGTCGTCCGGCTCGTCGGCGCGGCGGAGGACGTCACCGAACGCCGGGCGCTCGAGGCGCAGCTCCGGCAGACGCAGAAGTTGGAGTCGATCGGCCTCCTCGCCGGCGGCGTGGCCCACGACTTCAACAACTGGCTCACGGTCATCAACGGCAACTCGGACCTGCTGCGGATGACGCTCGGGGAGGATGCCGAGTCGCTCGAGCTGGTCCAGGAGATCCGGAACGCGGGGGACCGCGCCTCGGCGCTCACCCGCCAGCTGCTGGCGTTCAGCCGGCAGCAGGTGATCGAGGCGCGGGTCGTCGAGGTGAACGCCGTCGTTGTTGACACCGAGAAGATGCTGCGCCGCCTCCTCGGCGAGGACGTGGTGCTGCGGACGGCGCTGCGGGCGCAGCGGCACGTGCTGATCGACAGCGGGCATCTCGTGCAGGTCCTGATGAACCTCGCGGTGAACGCGCGCGACGCGATGCCGACGGGCGGGACGCTGACGATCGAGACCGACGACGTGCAGGTCACGCCCGCGGACACGGTGCGCCACGAAGGGATCGCGGCCGGCGCCTTCGTGCGCCTCGTGGTACGCGACAGCGGATGTGGGATGCCGGCCGATGTGCGGAGCCGGATCTTCGAGCCGTTCTTCACCACGAAGGAGGCAGGGCGCGGGACGGGCCTCGGTCTCTCGGTCGTGCACGGGATCGTGCGGCAGAGCGGCGGATCGGTGGGCGTGGAGAGCGAGCCGGGCAGGGGGACCAGCTTCCGGATCCTGCTTCCGGCGACCGGCACGACCGCGGTCGACGAGTGTGCGGCCGGCCTGCCGGTCGCCGCGATCCGCGGGGCGCGCATCCTCCTGGTGGAGGACGAGGAGATGGTGCGGCGCGTGGCGGCGTTGATGCTCCGCCGCGCGGGGTACACCGTGGTCGAGGCGGCGAGCGGAGACGATGCCGTGGCCGAGATCGAGCGCGGGGAACGCTTCGATCTGCTCATCACCGACGTCGTGATGCCCGGCATGAGCGGCGGCGAACTCTACGCGTGGGCGCG
>CAZIDS010000197.1:0-6047 GCA_964537945.1 uncultured Gemmatimonas sp.
CTCAGCTGGGAGAGCACCTGCTTTGCAAGCAGGGGGTCGCCGGTTCGATCCCGGCACGCTCCATTCACCGGCGCCGCGCATGACCTGCGTGGCGCCGTGTTCGTTCCCATCGCCTCGCTTCCCATGGCCTCGCCCGTCCCCGCCGTCGGCACCGCCGCCCCGGACTTCACGCTCGATACCACCGCCGGCACGCCGGTCAGCCTCTCGAGCTTCCGCGGACAGCAGCACGTCCTCCTCGCCTTCTTCCCGCTCGCCTTCACCTCGACCTGCACGGCGGAGCTCTGCGCCTTCGGCGAGGACTACGCGCAGTTCACCGGCAAGGGCGTCGCGGTGATCCCGCTCAGCGTCGACGCGGTGCCGTCGCTCCGCGAGTACAAGGCGAAGTACCAGATGCCGGTCGAGCTCGCGTCCGACTTCCGCCGCGTCGCCTCCCGCGCGTACGGCGTGCTGAACGAGGAGCGCTACTTCTCGAACCGCTCCTACTTCCTCATCGACAAGCAGGGCATCATCCGCTGGAGCCACGTCGAAGGGAAGAACGGCGAGCGCCGGGACAATGCCGAGCTGCTGGCGGAGATCGGGAAGCTGGCTCAAGGCTGAAGGTCGAGAGTCCGACGGCGAACGGCGGTGCGGATCCCGGGGGTCCGCATCGCCGTCCACCTCACACCTTCCGTCTTCCGCCTACGACCGGATGTCGATCCGGCGCGCCTTGGGCTGCTCGACCTTCGGGACGATCACCGTCAGCACGCCGTGCGCGAAGGTCGCGCTGATCCGGTCCTCGGCGACCGACTGCGGCAGCTGGAAGCTGCGGCGGAACGCGCCCTGCACACGCTCGACGATGCGGCGGCGCCCCTCGGCCGCGGCGTCGGCGCCCTTCTTCTCGCCGCGCACGGTCAGCACGCCCTTCTCGGCGGAGAGCTCGACCGCCTCGGGCGCGACGCCGGGCAGCTCGATCTCATAGCGCCACTGCTCGGCCTCCTCGCGCACGTCGGCGGCGGGGGTCCACTGGGTGTCGTTGGCGCCCTCGGTGCCCGCGCCGAAGGCGTCCTCGAAGAGGCGGTCCATCTCGCGGCGGAGCGTGAAGAGCGGGGGGAGCGTCGTGCGGTATACCATGGTGCGGTTCCTCCGGATGTCGTGATGGTCGTGGGATAGGGCGGCGCCCATCGCGCCGCGTCGGGCACCCAGAGGCGCATCGGGCGTGCCCGCCGGAATCGGCCGTCCCGACCGGCCCGCCTGCCGTGGCGACCAAGGGCCTGTCAGCGTGGCCGCCCGCCGCCCGCGCGAACCTTGTCGCCGAGGTCGCGCGCGCCGTAGCTTCCGCACTTCGCCCACCACCGTGACCACTCCGACCTCTTCGCCGATCATCGCCGAGGACCGCGCCACGCGCGTCCTCTCCGCGCTCGCCGGGATCACCGCCGAGCTCGCCTCGTCGCGTGCGCTCGAGTCGAGCATCGAGCGGGTGCTTGGCACCGTGCGCGGCGTGCTGGGCGCGACGGAGGCCGACGTGTGGCTGCACACGCCGAACGGGCTCCTCCGCGGCTGGTCGAGCGGCGGCACGGGGATCACGGAGGCCGAGGTCCGCGTCGGACTCGCCGCCGCGGGTGGCGTCGCCCGCGGCCCGCACATCGAGCCGATCACCCTCGGCGATCGCCGCGTCGGCGCGATCGCGCTGCGGCTCACACGCGCGCTCGAGCCCGAGGAGCGGCTGCTCGTCACGGCGCTCGCGAACCTGCTCGCGCCCGAGCTCGCCCATGCCGAGCGGTCGCGGCAGCTCGAGGTCGAGGTGGCGTCGCGCACGGCCGAGATCGAGCGTGGCCGGCGCTTCACCGAGAAGATCATCGACTCGCTGCCGCTCGGCCTGTACGTGATCGACCGCGAGTACCGCATCCAGAGCTGGAACCGGAAGCGCGAGACCGGCATGCAGGGCGTCTCCCGCGAGGAGGCGCTCGGCAGGACGATCTTCGAGATCCTGCACCGGCAGCCGGCCGAGATGCTGCGGCGCGAGTTCGACGACGTCTTCGCGACCGGCAAGATGGCCGAGTACCAGATGGAGTCGCTGGCGTCGGGCGAGCAGCGCACCTACCGGATCAGCAAGATCCCGATGCGCCTGGGCGACGGCCCGGTCTCGCACGTCATCACGATCGGCGAGGACATCACCGACTGGCGGCAGGCGCAGGAGCGGTTCACGCAGGCGGAGAAGCTCGCCGCGGTCGGCCAGCTCGCCGCCGGCGTGATGCACGAGATCAACAACCCGCTGGCGACGATCGCGGCCTGCGCCGAGTCGCTGGGGTACCGGATGGACGACCTCGAGCGGAGCGGCGTGACGATCGCGCCCGAGACGCACGACTTCCTCGACATCATCGACAAGGAGGTCGTGCGCTGCAAGCAGATCGTCGACGGGCTCCTCGACTTCTCGCGGCCGAAGCAGGCGCGAAAGGAGCGGGTGAGCGTCAACGAGGTCATCGAGCGGACGCTCTTCCTGCTGAAGCACCACGTGCGGTTCAAGAAGCTCTCGGTGGAGACCGAGCTCGACCCGCTGATCGGCCGTGTGCCGCAGGCGAACAGCGAGCAGCTCGTGCAGGTGTTCATGGCGCTGCTGCTGAACGCGATGGACGCGATGGGGGAGAAGGGGACGGTGCGTCTCGTGACGCGGCGCGGCCCCGACGCGGCCTCGGGCGCGATCGCCGAGGTGGTGGACCAGGGGCACGGGATCGCGCGGGGCGAGCTCGGGAAGATCTTCGAGCCGTTCTACACGACGAAACCGCAGGGGCAGGGCACTGGGCTCGGCCTCAGCATCTGTTATGGCATCGTGCAGGAGCACGGGGGGAGGATCGAGGTGGAGAGCACGCTCGGGCAGGGGAGCACCTTCCGCGTGATCCTGCCGGTGGTCGCCGGATGAAGGTCCTGGTCATCGAGGACGACCCGACGGTCGGCCAGTTCGTGAAGCGCGGGCTCGAGGAGCAGCGCTGGTCGGTGGACCTCGTCGCCGACGGCGAGGAGGGGGAGTCGCTGGCGCGGTCGCAGCCGTACGACCTCGTCGTGCTCGACCTCCGGCTGCCCGGCCGCACCGGCCAGCAGGTGCTGCGGAACCTCCGCGCGCGCGGCTTCGAGAAGCCGGTGCTCGTGCTCACCGCGCAGGACGCGGTGGACGCGAAGGTGGAGACGCTGCGTGCCGGCGCCGACGACTACGTCACGAAGCCGTTCGCGTTCGAGGAGCTGCTGGCGCGGGTCGAGGCGCTGGCGCGCCGCCCGCGGGCGATCGTCTCGCCGCGGATCCAGGTCGCCGACCTCATCGTGGACCTCGACGCGCGCGAGGTGTCGCGCGCCGGGAAGGCGGTCGAGCTGACGCCGAAGGAGTTCCTGGTGCTCGAGTACCTCGCGCGCCACGCCGGGCGCGTGCTCTCGCGGACGCTGATCACGGAGTACGCCTGGGGCTACCACTTCGACCCCGGGACGAACATCGTGGACGTCGTGATCAACCACCTCCGCAAGAAGCTCGACGCCCCGCACGAGAAGAAGCTCATCACCACGGTCCGTGGGGTGGGCTACGTCCTGAAGGGCTGAGCGCGCGCCGTGCGCAGCATCCGCGGCCGCCTCACCCTCGCCTACGCGATCACGCTCGGCGCGACGCTCCTCGTCTTCGCGGGCGTGATGCTCTCGGCGAGCCGTCGCGCGGCGCAGGAGGTGCTGCAGCAGCGCGTGGACAACGTCGTGAACATGGGCTCGCTCGTGCTCGCGCAGGCCGGCACGGGGCTGTACGACAACTTCCTGGTGAGCGAGGAGAGCAAGGTCCTCCCGCCGCGGCTCTCGGCCGGCGTCGGCAGCCGGCTCGCCTCGCTGCCCGGCTACCTCATCGTCGCCGACTCGCAGCGGCTGCTCTACGCGAGCGTCGCGGTCGCGAACCTCGGCATCCGCGACCAGCAGAAGTTCCTCTCCGCCGCGCTGCGCAGCTTCTCCCCGGACCGGCCCGCGGGCTACATCACGCTCGACTCGCTCGGGCTGCGGCTCTTCGTGCACGCGCACTTCGACCGCCCGATCCCGCGCGGCCCCGCGCTCAAGGTGGTCGCGGCCGCGCCGGCACAGGAGATCGAGCTCTTCAATCTCGACATCTTTCCGACGATCCTCGTCGCGTTCCCGCTCATCTTCGTGCTCTCGGTGCTGGCCGCCTGGGGCCTTGCCGGTGCCAACCTGCAGCCGGTCGACCACCTCATCGGCGACCTCGAAGCGATCGAGGACGGGCGCGGCCTGCACCGCAGACTCCCGGTGGAGAGCGACGAGAACGAGCTCGACCAGCTCGCCGAGACGATCAACGCGATGATCGCGCGGCTCGAGGGGTCCTTCGCCGCGCTGCGCCGCTTCACCGCCGACGCCAGCCACGAGTTGAAGACGCCGCTGACCGTGCTCCGCGCCGACATCGAGCGCGCGATGTCGGTGCCCAACGCACCGGCCGACCAGCTTCCCGCGCTGGAGGAGGCGCTGGCCGAGACGGCGCGGATGTCGGACCTCGTGGACTCGCTGCTGACGCTCGCCCGCGCCGACGAGGGCCGCTTCGACATCCACCGCGAGCCGGTGGACCTGCAGGCGCTGGTGGTGGACGTCTTCGAGACGGCGACGATCCTCGGCGAATCGCAGGGACTGACCGTGACGCTCGCGGCGAACGACCCGATCTCGCTGCTCGGCGACCCGGTGCGGGTGCGGCAGCTGTTCCTGAACCTGCTGACGAACGCGCTGAAGTACACGCCGAAGGGCGGTACGGTGACCGTGGCGCTCGAGCGGCGCGGCGACAACGCCGCCTTCTCGGTGCACGACACCGGGCTGGGCATCGCGGCGGCCGACCTGCCGTTCATCTTCGACCGGTTCTGGCGGGCCGACCGTGCCCGGTCGCGCGCCTCAGAGCGCGGGGGATTCGGCCTCGGGCTGGCGATCGCGCAGTGGATCGCCCACGCGCACGGGGGATCGATCAACGTGGCGTCGCGGCTGGGTCGGGGCAGCACCTTCACGGTGACGCTGCCGGCCGAACCGCCGGCGCCGCCGGGGGCCGGGGCGGCCGCGGCGGCCGCTGCCGCCGGCCCGGCGTAATCCTCACGGAATCCTCATCATCCGGTGTGCGGGAGCGTAACCCACGCCGGGTATCGTCTCCGTGGGCCCCGGCGAGCGGTCAGGACCGTGCGGGACGGAGCCCCGGTGGGCGTCCCGGCACCATTAAGGGAAACTTAATCTTCCACCGATTACCCCCCGAACCGGGGCGGAATAGTTTCCTGCACGGTCGACGCCCATCGGAACCGCAGCGGGCGCCGTCACGCGACTTTTCACCCTCGGAGATGGACGCGTGTTCAACAACCTGATCGAGTCTCGCCCGACCAAGCAGAAGACGCTGGGCGGGACGATGTTCTCCATCTTCTTCCACGCCCTCGTGATCACCGGGTCGGTGATCGCGACGAAGCAGGTGACGGAGGCGGTGGCGGAAGAGACGGTCCAGAAGGTGGACTTCGTCGAGGTGAAGAAGGACGAGCCGCCGCCGCCGGACGAGCCGCCGCCGCCGCCGCCCGACCAGGTGGCCGCGCCGCCGGTCGCGAAGGGCTTCCAGGTGCTCACCGCGCCGATCAACATCCCGGACGTCATCCCCGAGATCGACCTCTCGAAGAAGCTGACGAACGAGGATGACTTCTCGGGCCGCGGCGTGGCGGGCGGCATCGCCGCCGGCGTCGTCGGCGGGCAGCCGGTGGTGAACCAGGACCAGCCGTACTTCGACTTCCAGGTGGAGAAGCCGGTCGCGCCGGTCCCGGGCACGGGCTCGCCGCGCTACCCGGACATCCTCCGCTCCGCCGGCGTCGAGGGCGAAGTGCTCGCCCAGTTCGTCGTCGACACCACGGGCCGCGTCGAGACGGGCTCGTTCAAGGTGATCCGCAAGTCCCACGACCTCTTCGAGGCGGCGGTGCGCAGCGCCCTGCCCTCCATGCGCTTCCTGCCGGCCGAGGTCGGCGGGCGCAAGGTGAAGCAGCTCGTCCAGCAGCCGTTCGTCTTCGCCCTCCAGAAGTAATCGCCTCCTT
>CAZIDS010000198.1:0-6045 GCA_964537945.1 uncultured Gemmatimonas sp.
GAACACGCTCGGTTCCCGGCCGCTCGCGTTCGTCCCGATGCAGTCGCGGATCTGGGTCGGCAGCTACGACGGCCTGACGAATCGCCGCGACTACTGGGTCTACGTGTTCGGGCGGCTCAAGGCGGGGCAGACGCGGGAGACGGCGAAGGCGGGCCTCGACCGCGTGCTGGCTCCCATCCTCGCCGACGTCGAGGCGCCGCTGCAGCAGGGCCTGAGCGAGCAGACGATGGCGCGCTTCCGCGGGAAGCGCGTGGTCGTCGAGCCCGGCGCGCGCGGCCAGTCCAACATGCATCGCGAGGCGGCGACGCCGCTCTACATGCTCTTCGCGACGACCGGGGTGGTGCTGCTGATCGCCTGCGCGAACATCGCGAACCTGCTGCTGGCGCGCGGGGCGAACCGGGCGACCGAGATGGGCGTGCGGCTCGCGCTCGGCGCGACGCGCCGCCGCCTCGTCACGCAGCTGCTGGTCGAGTCGCTCGTGCTCGCCGCGCTGGGCGGCGTCGCGAGCCTGCTGGTCGCGAGCTGGACGCTGCACTCCATCGCGGCGATGCTGCCGCCCGAGGCGCAGGCGACGCTGCAGTTCGCCGTGCAGCCGTCGGTGATGGGGTTCGCCGCGCTGCTGGCCGTCGTCACCGGCGTGGCGTTCGGGCTCTTCCCGGCGCTGCACTCCACGCGGCCGGACCTCATCTCGGCGATCCGCGCCGGCGCGGGGCAGCTCACCGGCGGTCGCGCGGCGGCGCGCTTCCGCGCCGGCCTCGTCACCGCGCAGATCGCGCTCTCCACCGCGCTCCTCGTCTCGGCGGGGCTCTTCCTCAAGAGCCTGGTCAACGTGAGCCGGGTGGACCTTGGCATGAACATCGACAAGGTCGTCACCTTCTCGATCTCGCCGCTGCGCGTCGGTTACGACACGCTGCGCGCGAAGGTGCTCTACGCGCGGATCGAGGACGAGCTGCGGGCGCAGCCCGGCGTCACCGGCGTGACGAGCTCACTGGTGCCGCTGCTCTCCGGCGACAGCTGGGGGAACAACGTCGTGGTCCAGGGCTTCCCGTGCCTCCCGGACACCGACTGCAACTCGCGCTACCAGGCCGTGGGCCCGGACTACTTCACGATGCTCGGCGTGTCACTGCGCGCGGGCCGCGACGTGCAGGCGAGCGACACGTATGAGGGCTCGCGCGTCGCGATCGTCAACCAGGCGTTCGCCGACAAGTTCAAGCTCGGCACGGACGCGGTCGGGAAGTTCATGGGGCGCTCGGGGAACAGCGGCGACTCGCTGAACATCCAGATCGTCGGCCTCGTGCCCGACGTGAAGTACAACGACGTGAAGCGCGGCCCGCAGCCGGTGTTCTACGTGCCGTGGATGCAGCAGGGCATCATCGGACAGATGTACTTCTACGCGCGCACGTCGCTGCCCGACGACCAGCTCGTCGGCGCGGTGCCGGGCCTGATGAAGGCGATCGACCCGACGGTGCCGGTGCAGGACCTGAAGACGCTGCCGCAGCAGCTGCGCGAGAACGTCTTCCTCGACCGCATGATCTCCACGCTGTCGGCGGCCTTCGCGCTGATCGCGACGCTGCTCGCGGCGGTCGGGCTCTACGGCGTGCTCGCCTACTCGGTCTCGCAGCGCACGCGCGAGATCGGCGTGCGGATGGCGCTCGGCGCCGACGGCCAGCGCGTGCAGGGGATGGTGCTGCGGCAGGTCGGCGTGATGATCGCGATCGGCGCGGCGGTGGGCGCGCTCGGCGCGTACGGGCTGGGCCGCGCGGCGCGCTCCCTGCTCTACGGGCTCGAGGGGCACGACCCGGTCGTCTTCGTGCTCGCGATGCTGCTGCTCGCGGTCGTCGCGCTCGGCGCGGGGTGGGTGCCGGCGCTCCGCGCGAGCCGCACCGAGCCGATGCGGGCGCTCCGCTACGACTGACGGCGCGGGCGCGCGATGGCGCGCGTGAGCTTCCGCCCGCGCGGCGTGCCGACGCCGGTGCAGCAGTCCCAGCCGCGGCGCGCACGGTAGAGGCCGTTGTCGCCCTTCGTGATCGACGCGAGGGCGCCCGCGCGCCGCAGCATGCGGAAGCCGCGGTAGAGCGCGGGCGCGACGAGCCCGAGCGGCGCGCCGCGGTGCTGGTTCATCCGCGCGACGAGCCCGGCCCACAGCGGCGCCGAGGCGCTCGTCCCCGCGCCGACGTGCCAGCCGCCGTGGCCGTAGATGCGGTAGCCCGTGAGCGGGTCGGCGTTCGACGCGACGTCCGGGACGCCGCGCCCCTCGCGGCCGTTCGTCGCCTTCGGCACCCGCATCCGCTCCTGCCACGCCGGCCGCGGGAAGAAGCCGCTCACGCCGCCGCCGCTCGCGCCGGTGTGGTTGTGCCAGACGCGCTCCGAGCGGATCCGTCCGTTCGCGCCGACGAGCGTCGTGCCGCCGCAGGCGAGCACGTGCGGGCTCGAGCCGGGGAAGTTCACGTGCGCGACGCGGTCGTGCTGGTCGGCGAAGGAGCCGAAGTCGCCCGACGAGCAGCAGACGGTGATGCCGAGGACCGCGGCCTCGAGCAGCAGCGAGTCGAAGGCGCGCAGGACGCTGTGCCGCCAGTGGACCTCGGCCTGCCCCCAGCTGATCGAGATGACGGTGTTCGCGTCGCGCGGTTCGTGCACCGCCTGCGCCACCGCCTCGAAGAACCCGCGCGAGGTGTTGGGTGCGAAGTAGACCTGGATCCGCGCGCGCGGCACCACCGCGCCGACGGTCTGGATGTCGCCGGTGATCTCGCCGTCGAACGATGCGGTCTCGCCGTACGGCGCATTGCGCTGGCCGAGCACCGAGCGCGCGACGATCCGCGGATGCGGCATCCGAAGCGCGCGGAAGTAGGTGCGCATGTCCTTCGGCAGGTAGCCGCCGCCGAGCGCGATCACGCCGACCGACTGGCCCTTGCCATCGAGGCCGGGCGGGAAGTCGTAGAGCGCGGCGACCTCGGGGACAGTGTATGAGCGCGTGCCGGGCGCCGCGATGGCCTGCATCGCGTCGCGCCCGCCGGTGCGCGCGAGGTCGGGGCGCTCGTCGAAGCCGAACACGCCGAGGACGCGACCCGCGAGCTCGGCCGGCAGGTAGACGTGCCCCGTGAAGCTGTTCCAGGCGACGCCGTCGAGCCGGAAGCGCACGCGTTCGCACCCGAAGGCGGCGGCGATCCGCGAGCCGCGGCCGGTGATGCGCACCAGCCGCCGTGCGATGCTGACGCCGGAGACGCGGAAGCGCTGGCCGCGCGCCCACGCGCGCACCGCGGCGATGTCGGAACGGGACGCGCCGAACTCGGCCGCGAACTCGGCGCGCGTCAGCGGCGCCATGCGGCCCTCCACGATGTCGACCAGCGTCTCCTGCAGCCGGTGCGGGGCGGGGCAGCGCGTCCGCAGGTGGAGCGTGAGCGTGAGCGGTGCGTCGGGACGCGGGATCCGCTCGCGCACGGCGCCGCGGGGCGGCGCGAGGTACGTGCCGCGGAGCTTCACGAGGCCGCGGCGGGAGGGCGGCCGGCTCATCCCGCCTTCATTGACAGTTGACCCGGACAACCGTATGACTGGGTGCGGTCATGGCGGTTCACAATGTACCAGGAGTCCGTATGGCGGCGAAGAAAGGTTCGACCAAGTCGTCCCGCGCCAAGCGCATGAAAGCGATCAACAAGTCGCAGCGCGAGGTGTCGAAGGCGCACAAGAATCTCGAGTTGAAGCTGAAGAAGCACAAGCAGGTGATGTCGGCGATGTTCTTCGCGCTGTAGTCCGCGCGAGTGCCGCGCCTTCGCAGGGCCCGTGCCCTCCAGGCGTATTGGCGGGACGGCGACCTCGTGCTGGAGAACTACGTCACGCGCGTCGCCGTCTCCGCCGCCCCGGTCACGATCGGGATCCTCGAACATTTCTCGGCCTGGCGCAGCGCGGCGTCGCTGGCGGCCGCGCTCCCCGGCTTCAGTCCCGCCAGCGTGGCGCGCGCGGTGCGCGACCTCGTGGCGCACACGCTGCTCGTCGAGGAGGGCGGTGACACCGCCGCGACCGATGCGAAGGTCGCGCGCGCGTGGGCGCACTGGCTGCCGCACGGCAGCTACCACTTCGCGACGAAGGACGCGCCCTTCGCCGGCCCCCGCCGCTGGGCCCGCATGGCGAAGGAGTTCCAGCGCGTGGCACCCCAGCCGCCGCTGGTGAAGCGATACCCGCGCGCGCCGCGGATCGCGCTGCCGGCGCCATCGCGGCCGGCGGCGGACTTCGCCGACGTGCTGCTGGCCCGGCGCACGCACCGTGCCTTCTCGGGGAAGCCGATGCCGCTCGAGCGGCTCGGCACGTTGCTTCACTACACGTGGGGCACCACCGGCATCATCGACTCGCCCAACTTCGGCCCGCTCCTCGCGCGCACGAGCCCATCGGGCGGCGCGCGGCACCCGGCGGAGTGCTATGTCGCGGCACTCGACGTGGAAGGCGTCCCGCCGGGGATCTATCACTACGACCACGGGCGCCACGCCCTCGCGCTGGTGCGCCGCGGCACGACCCGCCGCGACGTGCTCGCGCAGACCCTCGGGCAGCGGCACGTCGGCGCGGCGAACGCCGTCTGCTTCATGACGGCGATGCTCACTCGCACGATGTACAAGTACCGTTCGCCGCGCGCGTATCGCGTGGTCTCGCTCGAGACGGGGCACCTCGCGCAGACGTTCTGCCTGGTCGCGACCTGGCTCGGGCTCGCGCCGTTCACGACGGCTGCGATCGCCGACAGCGCGATCGAGCGCGCGCTCGGCATCGACGGGATCGAGGAGACCGTGCTCTACGTCGCCGGTGTCGGGATGCCGGCCCGGCGCGGCGCGACACTGCTCAAAGGGCCGCGTCCCGCGTCGCGGGTCAGCGCGCGAGGGCGATCGGCCGGGGCCTGAGGCGCGCGAGGTCGCGCCGCGCGTCCTCCAGGCGGTGGCAGGCCGGCGCGTCGTACGAATCGCAGCGCTCCTGCGGCCGCGCGACGACGTACTCGAGCGCGCGCACCGCGTCGTCGTCACGGCCGGCGAAGGCGTACGCGCGCGCCGCCGTCTCATAGGCGACCGTGGACGGCTCGGCGCGGATCGCCGCCTCCGCCTCGCGCACCGCCTCCTCCGCGTGCCGCGCGACGAGCGCCACCTCGGAGCGCAGGAGGGCCGCCAGCGCCGTGTGCTGTGCCGAGCGCGGCGTGGAGAGCGCCTCGATCGCCGCGATCGCCCGCCGCGCCTCGTCGGCGCGGCCGCGGCGCGCCCACGCGCGCCCGACGCGGTAGATGAGCCACGGATCCGCCGGGGACTGGACGCGCGCCATCGCCGCCGTGTGCGCGCCCGGGTCCGATCGCTCGAGCGCGAGCTCGGCGAGCGACAGTTGCGCGCTCGTGGCGACGCTCGGGTTCCGGCGCGCGAGCGCCGCGCGCTCGACCGCCTCGAGTTCCGCCTGCGCCTCCTCCAGCCGCCCCTCATAGCGCGCCACGTCCGCGAGGCCGTTGTGCCCCTCGACCTCGATGTCGCCGCCCTGCGCGACCATCGACGCGTAGTGCGCCCGCGCCAGCGCGGTGTCACCGCTCGCCAGCAGTGCGCGTCCCTCGACGAACCAGGCCTGCATCGCCGCCGGCACGGCCGCGCGCACCGCCGCCGCCCCTTCGCGCGCCTTCGCGAGGTCCCCAGCCAGGTACTCGACCATCGCGAGGTTGATCCGCGTGCGCGGCGAGTCCTGCACTTGCACCGCGCGCTCGGTGGACGAGAGCGCCTTCGGGAAGTCGAGGCGGTTCGCCGAGCACCAGCCGAGGCTCAGGTGCGAGCCCGGGTCGCGCGGGCGCATCGCGACGAGCACCTCGAAATGCGGACAGGCCGCGTCGTAGTCGCGCAGCGCCATCGCGTAGTCGCCGAGGATCTTCTCGCGCTCCAGTTCGGGCGCTCGGCCGGAGAAGTCGGCGGCCATGCGGAAGTGCCCCAGCGCGCCGGCCATGTCGAAGATGTTCGTATGGGCGATGCCGAGCGCCTCGTGCGCCATCGCGAACTCGGGGTCGAGCTGCGTCGCGCGGTCGAGCAGCACGATCGCGCCGCG
>CAZIDS010000199.1:0-6045 GCA_964537945.1 uncultured Gemmatimonas sp.
GCCACGGGAACAAGTTCTCGACGAACACGAACACCGAGGCGCGGGACTCGTCGGTCTACGATGGGCACCGCCTGCTGCGGCGCACCGGGGAGTTCATGCCGGACGGGCGCACGGCAGCCGGCGGCGTGCAGCCGGCGATCCCGGTCACCGACTCGCTCGGGATTTCCTACGACGCCTCTGGGAACGTGTTCTCGCAGATCCAGATTCGTCGCGGCGCGACCCGGTACGAGGTCCCGGGGAATCCCGGGCAGTACGTGATGGAGACGGGGCGCGTGCCGACCGGCCACTCGTGGACCTTCAACTTCTACGACGCCACCGAGCGGCTCCGTTTCGCGCAGCGGACGACGATGCCGGCGAACGCCGAGACCTGGACGGTGTTCGACGAGTACTGGTACGACGCGCTCGGGCGGCGGGTGGCGGTGCGGACGCGCGTGGACTCGACCGAGCACTGCACCGCGAGCGAGACCTTCAGCACGCCGACCGCCTGCCAGCAGCAGTTCCTGCGGACGACCTGGGACGGGGACCAGATCCTCGTCGAGGAGCGCTTCGTCGGCGGGTGGCAGGAGGTGGACGGGAACGTCGGGGAGTCGACGCCGAGCACGGACTGGTACGGGAAGGTGCGCTACACGCAGACGGGGGCGATCGACGCGCCGGTGGCGGTCTGGCGCCTGGCGGGCAGTGAGAGCTGGCGGCCGCGGGTGCTGCACCGGAACTGGCGGGGGAACGTCGCGGGGGCGACGTTCGGGCCGGGGTCGGGGGTGGGGCAGGTGGACGCGGGGACGGTCTGGCCAGCGGCGGTGACCGACCTGTATCTTGCGCCTGACGCGCGGCAGTCAGCGCCGGCAGCGAACAAGTGGATGGGAAGCCTCGTCACCGACGGTAAGGACGCGACGGGTTCGCTGTATCGGCGGAATCGGTACTACGATCCGGCGAGTGGGCGGTTCACGCAGCTCGACCCCATCGGGCTGGCCGGCGGGCTCAATCTGTATGGGTATGCTGGCGGAGACCCCGTGAATCGACGAGATCCCTATGGACTCTCGTCCGATACTCTCATCATCGAAGACCAGCGTCTCGCGGATGAGGTAAGCGCTCTAAGGAAGAGTAGCGCGAAAGCGGATTCCCTCTTTTCAAGGCTCGAGGCTTCGGAGCAGGTTTTCGTCATTTTTGACGCGGATGCGGTCGACTGTGACGCGTGCTATGGCGCGGGTATGACTTACGATCGAACCGACGAGGCTCAGCGCGCCGGATTCCCTGGGACGTTCGATTGGATTGACGCGAGATACCCCAATGCACGTGCTGTCGCACACATAAGGCGGTCCTTACTTGGAACCGCGTCGGATGGTGCTTGGCACGAGGGAGGCCACTTGATAGGCATTCTTGACAAGGGGCGGCACTACAAGCACCCGAACTGTCCTACGGCCGTTCTCGGTATCCCCGCGTGGAGGTGTCAGTGACCAGACTAGTGACGGTTGGGCTCCTACCACTCATCGCCGCTTGTGCACGTCAGCCTCCCCCGCCGCCGCCCGACCTAGCGGTTGAACGTGCGGTAGTCTACGCGGCGCTTGAGTCTGTTCCGTTCGATTCGATCGCCAAAGCCGGGGGGTACGTCTCGTTTCAGCTCGACGCGGGCGTACGGCGACTCGCGGTGGCGGCGCCTTTCGAACCTGAGAAGCACGAACCTGCGTTTCGGCTTGATACGTTGGGGCACCCGTTCCGATTGCCCAGCACGCAACTGACTTGGTCGAGCGACCTGTCGGTGCCGATTCGAGGTGAGACCCTTCGCGTCTCGCTCGGACTTGTCGGCAGAATCTCCCCTGCCACTGATGGGGCTCGCGTGATTCTGGTATTGGCCGGAGCTCGAACGTACGGAATTATCGGAAGTATCTCACTAGAGAGGCGCGGACAGGGTTGGCGGGTATCGAGGGTCTATTTCGAAGAGGGGTAGACTAGTCGTCGACCTCACGAAAGGTGATCGCGGAAGCAAGGCGAAGAGAACTTGCACCCGCCGCGGCAGTATCGCCTGATCAGATCGTCGAGACAATGCGAGTCATGTTCAACGAATTGTCGAGTGTGGCGAACCAGATCGATGCGGGGACGGATTCCTCACGCTCATCGATTTCGGTGCTGACCGATCATTAGTCGCGGAGAAAGAACGCTCTAGCCGAAGCCGACCGGGTCGCGAGACGGATAGGATCGTCCTGACGGTCCCCCCGCCATTCGGTCCAGAAGTTAGTTGACACTGGGCCCCTGCGGGTCGTTCATCCCACGACCCATGAGCCCCGATGCGGAAGTCGCGATTCACCGAAGAGCAGATCGTCCACATCCTGCAGGAACACGCCGCCGGCGCGAAGGTCGCTGAGCTCCTGCGCCGCCACGGCATCTCACGCGAGACCTTGTACAAATGGCGCCGGAAGTACGGGAAGCTCCCCCGTAAGTGAGGCATATTGGTTAGCTCTCGCAACGTTTCGAAGCGGCCTACTTCCTCGATTCGCTGATCTGGTCCGGTCGGGCCGAGGCGGGTCCTACGGCCTGCGCTGCAACCAGGTCCGCGGCAGCTCGCGCCAAGCCCCGCCGTTCACCCGCACGCGCACCGTCAGCGACGCGCCGCCGCCACCCTGGAAGTAGCGCAGCACGAACGGATGCGCCCCGCTCCGCAGCGCGATCATCCCCGTCCGCTCCTCGCTCCCGTGGAACCCGTCGTTGTTCACCACCACCTCGTCGCCGATCTGCAGCGTGCTCCCGTCATCGGACACGAGCGAGAACTCGAACATCCCGTCTTCCGGCACCTCGATGAAGCCGCGCCAGACCAGCGCATACTGCTCCTCGCGGTCCGCGACCTCGCGTGAGATCACCTCGGCCGTCGCGCGCTTCGTCGGCTTGAGCGTGTCGAGTCCGACGGTCGCGCGCACGGCGACCTCGTAGTAGCTCACGTCGAGCCCGAGCGTGAGCGTCGCTGTCTCGATCGCCTCGGCCTCGCGGTAGTTCGTCCTCCGGATCGTCATCTGCCGCGGCATGCTCGCGCGCCCACCAGGCGTGAAGGCCCGCGCCGTCACCTTCGTCCCCTCGAACGTCGTCGTGACGTCGAAGGGTCCGCGGTACACCGTGCTGCGGCCGGTCGGGTCGGTGCCGTCGAGCGTGTAGCGGATCACGGCGCCGGCGAAGGGTGCGGCGAGCGTGACGCGCTGCCGCGGCTCGAGCGTTAGCTGGTCGCGCTCGAGGCCGGTGACCGTCGCGAGGTGGTAGTTCACCTGCAGTCGGTCGAGCGGCCGCAGCGCGTTCGGCAGGCGGCGCGCGAAGCTCGGCCAGTTGCGCGCGGCGCGTGGCGACCAGGTGAGCTCGGCCACCGCGAGCGCGCGCGGGTACGCCATGAACTCCACCGACGCCGGCGTCGCGAGGTACTCGGTCCAGACGTTCCCCTGCGCGCCGAGGATGTGCGTCGCCTCGGCCGGCGTGAGCTCGGCGGGGACGGGCTCGTAGGCGTAGACGAGCTCGATCGGCGCGTTGCCGCCGATCGCGAGCGGTTCGAAGCGCGCGTCGCCCTGGTAGTGATCGAGATAGAGCGGCGGCCCCGGCGTCATGATGACGTCGCGGCCGAGCTTCGCGGCGGCGATGCCGCCCGCGGTGCCGCGCCAGCTCATCACCGTGGCGCCGGGCGCGAGGCCGCCCTCGAGGATCTCGTCCCAGCCGACGAGCCGGCGGCCGCGGTCGGCGAGCCACTTGTCGATCCGCTTGATGAACCAGCTCTGCAGCTCGTGCGAGTCCTTGAGCCCCTCGCGGCGGATGATCTCCTGCGCCGCCGGGCTCTCGTCCCAGCGCTTCTTCGGCGCCTCGTCGCCGCCGATGTGGATCATCTTCGACGGGAAGAGCTCGAGCACCTCGGTGAGCACGTCCTGGATGAACGTGAACGTGCGCTCGGTGGGGCAGTAGATGTCCTCGGAGACGCCCCAGATGGTGCGCACCTCGAACGGGCCCGGCGTGCAGGCGAGCTCGGGGTAGGCGGCGAGCGCGGCGACCGAGTGGCCCGGCATCTCGATCTCGGGCATCACCGTCACGTTGCGCGACGCGGCGTAGGCGACGACGTCGCGGATCTCCTCCTTCGTGTAGAAGCCGCAGTGCGGCTGCCCGTCGCCGACGTAGGGGTCGAAGTTCTTCGCGACCATGGTCTCCTTCCGGCAGGCGGAGACCTCGGTGAGGCGCGGGTACTTGTCGATCTCGATCCGCCAGCCCTGGTCGTCGGTGAGGTGCCAGTGGAAGGTGTTGAACTTGTAGCGCGCCATCAGGTCGATGTAGCGCTTCACGAACTCGACCGGCATGAAGTGGCGGCCGACGTCGAGGTGGAGGCCGCGGTACGGGAAGCGCGGCGCGTCGGTGATGGTGACCGAGCCGATGCGCGGCGCACTGTCGCCGGTCGCGCGCGCGGCGTCCACGAGCTGGCCGAGCGTCAGGAGCGCGTAGAAGCGGCCCGCCATCCGCGGCGCGGTGACGGTGACCGCCGCCGGCGCGACCGTGAGCGTGTAGCTCTCGAGCCCGTTCACCGAGTCGGCCGGCACCATCCGCACGCGGATGTCGTGCGCGGCCAGCTGCGCGTCGGTGAGGTACGCGACGTCGAGCGGCAACTGCCGCGGGACCTCCCACGAGCCCTCGAACGGCCGCGCGCTCGCCGGCATCGGGACGAGCGGGAGTTCGCCGCGGAGGACCGACTGCGCGCGCACGCCCCCCGCCGTGGCGATCACCAGTGCGAGAGCGATGGCGGTCGGGACGGCACGCGCCGACCGGGCGGCGAGGAGGAGCAGCGGTCGTCGCATCAGCGGGCTCCGGCGGCGAAGCGGGCGTTGTGCATCCAGATGGCGCGGGCGAGGCGGGTGTCGGCGCGGAACTGCAGCGGGACGCTCACGCCGACGAGTGCGGCGCCGCCGATCATCAGGCGGGCCGAGTCGTCGTTGACGTCGTTCGATGCCGCGTCGGCGGCGCCGGCCACGAGCAGCGCGAGGCCGGCGTCGGTGAAGAGCGCGGCCCAGCGGCGCGTGGTGACCGCGCGGCGCGCCTCGTCGCGCGCGGCGCCGTCGAAGTGCACGCTCACGTCGCGCGTGAAGAGGAAGCCGAGCGTCGCGACCTTCGCCTCGCTCGCGCCCTTGGTGATGACGAGCCCGTGGAGAGCGCCGGCGATCCCGTACGCGCAGCGCTGATAGTCGCAGGCGGGCTGGGTCACGGCGGCACCCTGTGCCGCCGCGCCGGTGGCCGCGACGAAGAGGAGCGCGACGGGAAGCGCGAGACGTCGAAGGCGCGGAGCGGGGAAGGGCATCCTCAAAGTTAAGTCCCCGAGACCGTCGCGGCGTTCCCGGCGCCCTGCTCGATCCGGTAGGTGAAGAGCGCCGTCCCCGACTTCGGATAGACCCGATGCCGCAACACGGTGAGCTTCCGCGTCGGCGCGCCGGCCGGCAGCAGCGGGATCCCGTTCCCGAGCAGCACCGGCATCACGGCGATGTCCATCTCGTCCACGAGGTCGAGCGCGAGGAAGGACTTGAAGAGCTCGCCGCCGCCGAAGAGCCAGAGGTCCTTCCCCGGCTGCGTCCGCAGCTGGCGCACGAGCGCCGCCGGATCGCGCGCGACCGTGACGCCCGGATGCTCCTCCGGCTTAAGCGACGACGAGATCACGTACACCGGCATCTCGTACATCCCGAGGTGGCCCTGCTTCTTCGCCGCCTCGTAGCTCTTCCGGCCCATCAGGACCGTGTCGAAGTCCTTGAAGAGCGCCATCATGTCGATCTCGGGATCGTCGGGGATCCAATCGTATTCGCCGTTCGGGCCGGCGATCAGTCCGTCGAGGCTGATCGCGGCCGAAAGGCGGACTTTCCGTGGGCTCATGCCTCCACGCTACGCGCCGCGCGCCGCCGCTGCCACCACCGTGCCGCCACGAAGAGCGCCAGCCCGATGGGCAGCAGCACGCCGAGCGAGGCGATGAACCGCGCCACGAGCCCGACGAAGTTGCGCCACGCCTGCACGAAGGCCTGCCCGATCACGCTCTGGCCCGGGTTCTGCCCGACC
>CAZIDS010000200.1:0-6041 GCA_964537945.1 uncultured Gemmatimonas sp.
GTGATGAACCAGCAGCGCGAGGTGGTCTACTCCCTGCGGTTCTTCGCGCTCGAGGGCGGCGAGGAGCTCAAGGGCGAGGCCGAGAAGATGGTGCAGGCCGCGATCGCGCGGCGCGTCGAGACCACGCTCGCGACGGCCGAGTCGCCGGCCGACTGGGACCTCGAGCTGCTGCACCAGGACCTGCTGATGCACTACCTCGTCGGCGTCCCCGAGTACGCGAACGCCGAGGCGCGGCCGGGCACGGTCGCCGGCGCGCAGAAGGCGGCGCTCGACGCCGCGCTCGCGGCCTTCCGCGACAAGTTCGTCACGCTCGGCGACTTCGGCGGCCGCCTCCTCTCGCTCGTGATGCTCAACGTCCTCGACGAGAAGTGGAAGGACCACCTGTACGACCTCGACCAGCTGCGCGCCGCGATCGGCTACCGCTCGTGGGGCCAGAAGGACCCGCTCGTCGAGTACAAGCAGGACGCGTTCAAGATGTTCGAGGACCTGATGCGCGACATCCAGCACACCTTCACGGAGCGCTTCCTGAAGGTGCAGCTGGTCTTCGACGAGCCGCCGCGCCCGCTCGCCCAGCCGAACGGCGCCCCGCCGGCCGCGCCGAAGAAGCGCTTCAACGCGCTCGGCGTGGCCGAGGAGGAGGGCACGGAGCCGGCGCCCGAGGCGCCCGCGCCGCGCAACGAGCCGAAGGTCGTCGGCGCGGGCCGCGGGGTGACGAACCTCGCCGCCGGCGCCGCCGCCGGCGCGCTCGACTTCACCGGCGTCGGCCGCAACGATCCCTGCCCGTGCGGGAGCGGGAAGAAGTTCAAGAAGTGCCACGGCGCCTGAGCGCGCCGGCACGGTGATCCGGGACGGGCGACGGCGCGATGCCGTCGCCCGTTCGCGTTCCGGCCGTTTCCCGTGACGGCGGCGGGGATTCGGTGCGGGCCGGCGGCGGCGCGGGCGTAGGTTCGCCGCGTGCCCTCCGTCCTCGACCTGCCCCCTGCCGACCGCCCGCGGGAACGGCTGCGCGCGCTCGGCGCCGGCGCGCTCACCGCCGCCGAGCTGCTCGGCCTGCTGCTCGGCGTCGCGGCCGCCGGGCGCCCGTCCACCGACCTCGCGACCGAGGTGCTGCAGCGCGCCGGCGGCTCGCTGCGACGCCTCGGGCAGGTCCCGGTCGCCGCGCTCACCGAAGTCCCGGGCCTGGGCGAGGTCCGCGCGCTCGCCATCCACGCGTCGCTCGAGCTGGGCCGCCGGCTGGCCGCGGAGGGCGTGGACGAGGGGGAGCCGATGCGCGGTCCGCGCGACGTCTGGCGCTACTACGCGCCGCGGCTCGAGGGGCTCACCGTGGAGGAGTTCCACGTCGCCGTCCTCGACGCCCAGCACCGCCTCGAACGCGACGTGCTCGTGAGCCGCGGGATCCTGAACTCCTCGCTCGTGCACCCGCGCGAGGTCTTCCGCGAGGCGATCGCCGAGCGGGCGGCGAGCCTGGTGCTCGTGCACAACCATCCCTCGGGTGACCCGACCCCGAGCACTGACGACCGGGCGATCACGGCCCAGCTGGTCGCGGCGGGGCGGCTGCTCGACATCCCGGTCCAGGACCACATCGTGATCGGGCGGGGGCGGTTCGTCTCCTTCGCCGAGACAGGGCTCCTCTGACTGCGAGGAGCGAAGAGCGAGGGGGAGGGGAAGGGGTGAAAGGGAGGGGAAGAGTCGAAGGCGAGGGGGAGGGGGAGAGGGGGCTGGGTGCGAGGAGCACGGGAAAGCCCTTCCCCCTCCGACTGGACCCTCTCTCCTCCCCCTCTACCCTCCCTCGACCCTCCCGCGCCCCCTCGCTCCTCGATCTTCCGTCGTCTACTATGAGGAATGCAGCCCTCCGTCTCGGCCGCCCCCGCCCTCGCGGACATCATCCCGGGCTGGGACCTCAGCGACGACGCGCTCCCCGAGCGCCTCGACGCCGAGCTGCTGGCGCGCGCCTATCGGTTCTCCGAGAAGGCCCACGCCGGGCAGACGCGCCGCAACGGGGATCCGTACGTCACGCACTGCGTCGAGGTCGCGAAGATCCTCGCCGACCTGCACCTCGACTCGGTGACCGTCGCGAGCGGGCTGATCCACGACGTGGTCGAAGACACGCCGAACAGCGTCGAGGACGTCGAGCGCGAGTTCGGGCGCGAGATCGCCCAGATCGTCGACGGCCTGACGAAGATCGGCCACCTGCCGATGCTCTCGCGCGAGGAGCGGCAGGTCGAGAGCTATCGCAAGCTGCTGCTGTCGGTGGCGAAGGATGCCCGGGTGATCCTGGTGAAGCTCGCCGACCGGCTGCACAACATGCGGACGCTCGAGTGGATGCCCGAGGAGCGGCGGCAGGCGATCTCACTGGAGACGCGCGACCTGTACGCGCCGATGGCGCACCGGTTCGGCCTCGCGTCGATGAAGGCCGAGCTCGAGGACCTCGCGTTCAAGTGGCTGGAGCCCGAGGACTACCGCAACCTCGCGAAGCTCATCGCGAACAAGCGGGCCGACCGCGACGCGCTCATCGCCGAGATGATCGGGCCGCTCGAGACGCGCCTGAAGGACGCCGGCGTGATCGTCAGCGAGGTGAGCGGGCGGCCGAAGCACCTCTGGTCGATCCACAAGAAGATGCAGAAGCGGGACAAGCCGTACGACGAGATCTACGACCTGTACGCGATCCGCGTGCTGGTCGAGAACGTCCCCGAGTGCTATCACGCGCTCGGCGTGATCCACGGCGCGTGGACGCCGCTGCAGGAGCGGATCAAGGACTACATCGCGTCGCCGAAGTCGAACGGCTACCAGTCGCTGCACACCACGATCTTCGGGCCGCGCGGCACGCTCTTCGAGATCCAGATCCGCACCAAGGAGATGCACCGCACGGCCGAGTACGGCATCGCGGCGCACTGGCTCTACAAGGACGACGGCAAGGACGGGAAGGGCGGCAAGGACCTCGACCGCCACCTGTCCTGGTTCCGTCAGGTGCTCGAGCTGCAGCTCGACGCCGAGACGCCGGACCAGTTCCTCGAGTTCCTCAAGCTCGACCTGTACCAGGACGAGATCTTCGTCTTCACGCCGAACGGCGACGTCATCCAGCTGCCGAAGGGCGCGACGCCGATCGACTTCGCGTTCGCGGTGCACACGCAGGTCGGCCTGCACACGCAGGGCGCCCGCGTGAACGGGCGCATCGTGCCGCTCTCGCGCGAGCTGCGGAACTCGGAGACGTGCGAGATCATCCGCTCGCCGAACGCGCGCCCGAGCCGCGACTGGCTCGCGCACGTGCGCACGGGGCGCGCGCGCCACCGCATCCGGCAGTGGCTGCGCAACGAGGAGGAGAAGACCTTCATCGCGGTCGGGCAGGAGATCCTCGACCGCGAGCTCCGCCGCCGGCGGCACGCGAAGCTCACCGACGCCGAGCTCGCGCGCGGCGTCGCCGCGCTGCACCTCACCGACATCGACCACGTCTACGCGTCGGTCGGGCAGGGGGACGTCACCGTCACCCAGCTGCTGAAGGCGATCTACCCCGAGCTCGACGAGGCGCACGAGACGGCCCTGAAGCCGAGCGCGCTCGAGCGACTGATCGACCGGATGCGCCGGCCGGGCACGTCGCGCGGCCTCCGCATCCAGGGGGCCGACGGCCTGATGGTGCGCTACGCGCAGTGCTGCCAGCCGGTGCCGGGCGACACGGTCGTCGGCTACGTCACGCGCGGGCGCGGCGTGAGCATCCACCGCAACGACTGCCCGAACCTGCTGCACCTCGTGCACGAGCCCGAGCGCCGGCTCGAGATCGACTGGCAGGAGAGCGCGGGCGAACGGTTCGTGATCCGCCTCTCGATCGAGGGGAACGACCGGCGCGGGCTCTACGCCGACCTCGCCGCGGCCGTGAGCGGCACCGGGACCGACATCCGGTCGCTGGAGCTCAAGACGACCGACGGCCGCGTGGCCGGCTCCGCCCTCGTCGAGGTGGAGAACCTCGCCCACCTGGAGAAGATCATCCGCGCCGCCCGGCGCGTGAAGGGCGTCTCCGAGGTGGCCCGCCGCGAGCGTCTGAGCGCCGACGAAGGCTAGATTCCGGGCATGCATGCCGCCCTCCTGCTCGTCCACAACTCACTCCGCTGGCTGATCCTCGTCGCCGCGGTGCACGCCCTCTACGTGGCCTCCCGCGGACTGCAGGGGGACGTCCCGTACGCGAGGGCGCGGCGCGCCGGCGCGATGTTCCTCGGCACGCTCCACCTCCAGGTCGTCGTCGGTCTCGTCCTCTTCCTCACCTCGCCCTTCATCCGGACGGCGATGGGGGACATGGCGGCGACGATGCGCGACGGCGGCACGCGGTTCTTCATCGCCGAGCACCCGACGATGATGGTCGCGGCGGCGGTCCTCGCGACCATCGGCAGCATCGTCGCGAAGAACGCGCGCGACGACGCGGCGCGGCACCGCAAGCTGCTGGTCTTCACGGCGATCACGCTCCTGCTCCTCCTCGCGGGCATCCCGTGGCAGCGGCCCCTGCTCCCCGGGACGGGCGGCTGAGCCGGTGACGTTCGAGCTGCATTCCCCCTTCGCGCCGGCGGGCGACCAGCCGCGGGCGATCGCCGAGCTGACGGCGGGGCTCGTGCGCGGCGACCGCTTCCAGACGCTGCTCGGCGTCACCGGCTCGGGCAAGACCATGACGATGGCCAACGTCATCGCCGCGCACGGGCGGCCGGCGCTCGTGCTCTCGCACAACAAGACGCTCGCGGCGCAGCTCTACGGCGAGCTCAAGGGGTTCTTCCCGAACAACGCCGTCGAGTACTTCATCTCGTACTACGACTACTACCAGCCCGAGGCGTACGTGCCGGCCTCGGACACGTACATCGAGAAGGACTCGTCGATCAACGAGGACATCGACCGCCTCCGGCTCCGCGCGACCTCGTCGCTGATGGAGCGGGACGACGTGATCATCGTCGCGACGGTCTCGGCGATCTACGGCATCGGCGACCCCGAGACCTACCGCGCGTCGATGGTGATGCTGCACGTGGGCCAGCGGATCGCCCGCGACGAGATCCTGAAGGCGCTGGTGCGGATCCAGTACGGGCGGAACGACGTCGCGTTCGAGCGCGGCACCTTCCGCGTCCGCGGCGACACGGTCGAGATCTTCCCCGCCTACGAGGAGCAGGCGGTCCGCGTCGAGATGTTCGGCGACGAGATCGAGCGGATCACGAAGATCGACCCGCTCACCGGCAAGGCGATCGCGACGCTGCAGCGGACGGCGGTCTACCCGGCCAAGCACTTCGTCACGACGCGGCCCACGCTCGAACGCGCGGTGAAGGAGATCCGCGCCGAGCTCGCCGAACGGCTCGCACTGCTGAAGGGCGCCAACAAGCTGCTCGAGGCGCAACGGCTGGAGAGCCGGACGAACTTCGACATCGAGATGATGCTCGAGATCGGCACCTGCCCCGGCATCGAGAACTACTCGCGGATCCTCGCGGGCCGGAAGGAGGGGGAGCGCCCCGCCGTCCTGTTCGACTACTTCCCCGATGACTTCCTCGTCGTCGTCGACGAGTCGCACGTCACGCTGCCGCAGATCGGCGGGATGTTCAACGGCGACCGCGCGCGCAAGACGACGCTGGTCGAGTACGGGTTCCGCCTGCCGAGCGCGCTCGACAACCGGCCGCTGAAGTTCGACGAGTTCCTCGCGCTCACGCCGCGTGCGGTGAACGTCAGCGCGACGCCGGGCGAGCTTGAGCTCAAGCTCTCCGAGGGCGTCGTCGTCGAGCAGGTCATCCGCCCGACCGGCCTCCTCGACCCGGTGATCGAGATCCGGCCGGTGAAGGGGCAGGTGGACGACCTGCTGCACGAGATCCGTCTGCGCGAACGGCGCGGCGAGCGCGTGCTCGTCACGACGCTCACGAAGCGGATGGCCGAGGACCTCACCGACTACCTCGCGCAGGTGGGCGTGCGCGTGCGCTACATGCACGCGGACATCGACGCGATCGAGCGGATGGAGATCGTGCGCGGGCTGCGGCTCGGCGAGTTCGACGTGCTCGTCGGCATCAACCTGCTCCGCGAGGGCCTCGACC
>CAZIDS010000201.1:0-5970 GCA_964537945.1 uncultured Gemmatimonas sp.
CATGCCACGCATCCCGCTCGCTCCGCTCCCGCCGCGCCCGATCGAGAAGCTCCAGGAGGCGTGGCTCGCGCGCCTCGAGGCGCAGCTCAAGGACCCGGCGGTCGACTGGTCCGACCTCTGCCGCGACACCCTGCTCGAGCTGGGCTTCCCGGGGATGGTGGGCCGCTACGAGAAGGTGCTCGCCGACGAGGCGACGCCGGTCGGCGTCCGGCTCGCGATCGCGTCGCTCGACCCGCGCAACATCACGCTCGAGCCCGAGTACTACGGCGACTGCGACCAGGCGCGCTTCCAGCGCGTGAAGCCGCTGCTCTGGCTCTGGTACTCGTTCGACCGGATGCCGATCGGCGGGCAGGCCGTGGAGCTCGGCGTGCGGCTCCGGCGGCTGCTGGCGCCGCACATCTTCAAGAAGGTCGGGAAGAACTTCAAGTGCTTCCAGCACGTCGAGTTCTCGTTCGGCTACAACATGGAGGTCGGGGACGACTGCGTGGTCCACCGCCATGTGCTGCTCGACGACCGCGGCGGCATCCGCCTCGGCAACAAGGTCTCGATCAGCGACTACGCGAACATCTACTCGCACACGCACAGCATCGTCGAGCAGGTGGACGTGACGAACGCGACGACGGTGCTCGAGGACGGCGTGCGGGTGACCTACCACGCGACGGTCCTCGCCGGCGTGCACGTCGGCGAGCAGGGGATGGTCGGCGCGGTCGCGGTGGCGACGAAGGACGTGCGCCCCTACCACGTGAACGTGGGGATCCCCGCGAAGTCGGTCCGGGTGAAGCCGAACGCGCCGCCCTCGGCGTCCGACCGGCTGCGCACCAGCGTCGAGCGGAAGGTCGACGACAAGCCCTGACGGCGGCTCAACGGCGGCTCAACGCCGCCTCAGCACTCCAGCACGTCCCACAGGTTCGGCTGCGCGACGAGCTTGCGCGCGTCGTCCATCACGCGCGGCTCGTGGGGCCAGGCGAAGCGGCGGCGCGCCTGCGACGGCGTGAGCCAGGCGTGGCGCGCGTGCTCCTCGCCGAGCACGACGGGGGCGTCGGGGGCGACGATCGCGGCGAAGACGGCGCAGGTCTGCACCCGTCCGTTCGCGACGAGCAGGAACTGGTGCATCGTGACCGAGAGCAGCCGTTCGGGCTTGAGGCCTGTCTCCTCGAAGAGCTCGCGGCGCGCAGCGTCGGGCAGCGGCTCGCCGGGCTCGACCCGGCCATGCACCATCTCCCACGACCCGGGGCACCGGCCGCCCCTCGCGCGCTCGAGCAGGAGCGTGAGCCAGCCGCGCTGGGCGGGGCGGAGCACGACGACGTCGACGACCGTGACCTCGGAAGCGCCCCCGCTCACGGTGCGAGCTTCGCCTTGCGGTCGAGCAGCGAGTGGATGCGCGCCGAGAGCGCGCGGGCCCGGAACGGCTTCGTGAGGTAGTCGCTCGCGCCGTATTCGAAGACGCGCACCTCGCTGTCCTCGTCGCCCTTCGCGGTGAGCACGATCACCGGGAGCTTCTGTGTCGCGGGGCGTGCGCGCAGGTGGCTGAGCACGCCGTAGCCGTCGAGGCGCGGGAGGTTGAGGTCGAGGACGACCAGGTCGGGCGCGAGGCGGTCGATCTCGTCGAGCGCGAGCACGCCGTCGGCGGCCTCGTGCACGAGGAAGCCCTCGCGCTCGAGAAGGTCCTTCATCACGCGGCGCAGGGACTCCTCGTCCTCGACGAGCAGCACGCGCTTGGACACCGGCCCCTTCTTGGCCTTGGCGTCCTCGACCAGCTCGAAGGCGTCGGCGAAGCTCGGGCCCGGCTGCGAGGTGCGCTTGCTCCGGCGCGCGGGCGCGGGCGCGGACGCCTCCTCGGTGTCCTCATCGGACGCAGGCGCGGGGGCCGCGGCGGATGATGGCCGCACGGCCCCGACCTCGCCGGTCGGGACGCGCGCCGCGCTGCCCGACGTCGCGCGCCCGGGCTCGGACGGCGCCTCGAGCACGCGCAGCAGCTCCTCGATCGTCGTCTCGCCCTGCCGGACGTGCTGGACGCCCGACTCCCACAGCGAGCGCATGCCGCCCTCGCGCGCGGCATCGTTGATGCGGTCGACGCTCTCATTTCCTGCGATGCGGCGCTCGACCTCGTCGTTCGAGCGGAGCACCTCCTCCACGGCAAGACGGCCGCGGTAGCCCGTCTGCGAGCACTCCGCGCAGCCGACCGCGCGGTAGAGCGTCCCCTGGTCGGGGAACCAGCGCCGGAGCCGCTCCGGCACCTGCCCCACCGAGAGTTCGCGGCAGCTCTGGCAGAGCCGCCGCATGAGGCGCTGCGCCACGACGCCCTTGAGCGCCGCGGCGATCTTGTAGCTCTCGATGCCGATGTCGACGAGGCGCGTCACCGAGCTCGCGGCGTCGTTCGTGTGCAGTGTCGAGAGCACCAGGTGGCCCGTGAGCGACGCCTGGATGGCGATGTTCGCCGTCTCCTTGTCGCGGATCTCGCCGACGAGGATGACATCAGGGTCCTGGCGCAGGATCGAGCGCAGCGCCGCCGGGAAGGTCAGCCCCGCCTTCTCGTTCACCTGCACCTGCACGATGCCCTGGAGCCGGTACTCGACCGGGTCCTCGACGGTCACGATGTTCACGCCGCGCCCCTGCACCGCACGCAGCATCGAATAGAGCGTGGTCGTCTTGCCCGAGCCCGTGGGGCCGGTGACGAGCACGATGCCCTCGCGCGCCTGCAGCAGCTCGTGGATCCCGTTCAGCTCGTCGGGCAGGAGCCCGAGCGAGTCGAGCGACAGGATCGTCGCGCGCTGGTCGAGGATGCGGATGACGACCTTCTCGCCCTGGGACGCCGGTAGCGTCGAGACGCGGAGGTCGACGCGGTTCCCGCTCACCGCCACGCGCGCGCGGCCGTCCTGCGGCCGGAGGCGGTCGGCGATGTCGAGCTGCGCCATGATCTTGATGCGGCTCACCAGCGGGATGCCCGCCGGCTTCGGCAGCACCATCTCCTGCCGCAGCACGCCGTCGATGCGGTAGCGCACCGCGACGCCCGATTCCTCGGGCTCGAGGTGGATGTCCGACGCCCGCGCCGCGATGCCGCGGGCGAGGATGCTGTCCACCAGCGCGATCACCGGCCGCGCGTTGCCCTGCGCGGCGCTGAGGTTCAGGTCCTCGTCGGGGACGGCCTCGTTGATGCTCTCGACGTCGTACGTGCCCTGCATGTTGTCGAGGAGCTTGTCGAGCACGTCCTCGGGCCGGTACACCTCGTCGATGCGGTCGGCGATCCGCTTGGGACCGGCGATCGACATGCGGACCGTGCGGCCCAACGCGAAGGCGAGCGTGCGCTCGCAGTCGAGGTCGAGCGGGTCGGAGGTCGCGATGTCGAGGACCGAATCCGAGATCGAGAGGGGCAGGATCCGGTACTTCCGGGCGAGGGCCTCGGGGACGAGCTCCTTCGCCTGCTGGCTCACGTTCGAGAGCTCGGCGACGCGCATCCGGAAGCGGGACGCGACGGCCTGCACCAGGTCCTCGTCGGTCACCCAGGCACGGCGGACGACCTCATCCCAAAGGCTGTCCAGGGATTGGGCGCGCAGTTCCTCCACCTGTTCGGCCGAAAGGAGGCCCTCCAGGGTCGCCCACAGCCATTCGTCACGCGCCGGCTTCGCCGAACTCCCCATCAAGGTCCCTCGAGGCGGTCAATCTGGTGACACCGCATAAGTCTACGCCGTAGCCGAGTTTGCGGCCATTCTCCCCTCCCTGAATGACGGCCCCCGGGGCCGCAGTGTCACAGTACGTGCCAGAACTCCCGGGCCACGTCGACCGAGAACAGCCAGCGCCCCCCCCGCAGCGTCCGCGCGACGTCGAGCCGGAACAGGTCGAAGAAGCCGATCACCCCGACGCCGACCGACGAGAACCCGTGCCAGTCGCCCGCGGTTCCGCGCACCGCCGCGACGTGGCCGTAGGGTGCCAGGACGACTGACGAAGGCACGCGCCCGAACCGGCCGAGGCTGATCGGGACGAAGGGCACCCGGCGCTGCCACTCCAACCTCTGCGAGATGCCCGCGTCGCCGCGGAGGGAGCGGAAAGCATACCCCGGGGCCGTGAGCGGACCGCCGAACGCGACCCGCGCCTGCACCGGCAGCGGCCCGCCGGTGAGCGCCGCGGCATTGGTGCGAACGACGGCCGACCCGCCTGCGAGCGGCCGGGCCGCCTCGAACTCCGCTGAGATCCGGCCGAAGATCAGCGGGTCCACGTCGAGGTCCGGCTGGAAGTGGATCCCTGCCACGCGCACCGACGCGAGCGTGCGCGGCGCGTCCGGCACCGGGCTCGGCGCGAGGGTCCAGCTCATCCCGACGCGCGTGTCGACGCCGTCGGTCGCCGCGAGGAGCGGCGCGTAGTGCCCCGACGCGGGCGCGCCGTGTGGCGAGAGAGGGAACTCCCGTTCGCGCGCGGCCTCGAAGCTCACGCGCTGCCGTCCGGCCGCCGGCAGCACGACGCGCAGCGCGCCGCCGGCCGCGCCGTACGGGTCGGTCCAATCGCTCCCGAACTCCTGCGCGGCGATCGAGTTCCGCAGCGCGCTCACCTCGGGCGTCTCCCCCGCCTCGGCGAAGTCGTACCGCGCCTCGGCCGAGATGCGCAGGCCGGAGGCGGCCTCCCACGTGAGCGTACCTCGGCCCTTCCACGCGTAGTCGGAGAATCCGTACCGGCCTGACGCGGCAGCGCTCCACCCCGCCCCGAGCGACTGCGCGATGCCGGCGCCGAGGGCCATCCCTTCGGCGCGGTCCACGCGCACGATGTCGGAGACGCGGCGCGCGGAGGGCGTCGCCGTGCGGGCGCGGGCCAGCGCGCTCGCGCGCACGAGCGCGCGCGCCTCCTCCTGCACGCGCCGCACCTCGGCGGCGTCGAGCGCGCGCACTTCCTCGGGAAGTCCCTTGAGGAGCTCGCCCTCGAACGGATACTGCCGCTGCTGCTGGCGCGGGACCTCGCTGATCTCGGGCCCGAGGAAGGTGCGCGGGGCGAGGCCGAGGTTCGCGTTGACGCAGCAGACCTCCCAGCGGCCGCGGATGATGCCGCGCGCGGGGAAGTCCATCCACGTCGCGGAGCGGCGGATCTCGATCTCCTGCCGTCGCGGCAGCCAGAACCGGCCGTCCACGAGGCCGTTCTCGAGGATGACCGAGACGTCCTCGAGCTGCGGGTCCCGCAGCGCCGCGCGCGTGAAGGAGAGGCTCATCCGCACGACGCTCGAGGTGACGCGGTCGATGAGGATCGCGCCGACGGCAGCGGGCCGCTGGTCGTCCTTCGGCCGCACGTCCACCTGCATCACCTCGAAGGTGCGCTCGGCGGTGCGGATGGTCAGCGAGTCGGCGACGCGGAAGTCATAGAACTCGAAACCGGCGGCCGAGAGCGGATGCGGGACGTCGCGCACCTCGTCGCCGTCACCGAGGCGGATGATCGCCGGGAAGTTGTTCTGGACGACGGCGAGGTGGTCGCGGTGGTAGTTGATGTCGGTGGGCAGGAGGAGCGTGTCGCGCCGTCCGATGATGCGTTGCTTGCTCCGGTCAGGCGCGCCCCAATAGACTTCGACCATCAACTCGTCGGACTTGATCACGACGGGCGGCAGCGGGAAACCTTCGCCGAGCTGCGCGAGGAAGGTGACGTAGCCGTGGGCGCGGGCCGTGTAGTCGACGAGCCCGGTGTCGGCGAGCTGCGCGGCGCGGCGGGCGATGGCGGCGAGGACGAGCGCGCGCGTGCGGTCGTCGTTCCATCCCTCCTGCGCCCCCGCGACGGAGACGGCGGGACCCACCAGCAGACAGGCCGCCGAGACGAGGGCGCGCAGGGATCGCATGCAGGGAATTTCCACGCCCGCGACGCGGGTCACAACCGCGGATCGGCGATGAGGTTCGAATCGTTCCGTGAACGGTGCCGGCCCGGGATGCTCGTGCCGGTCTGGCGCGACCACCTGCTCGATACCGACACGGCCGTCGCGGCGTTCCACCGCCTGCGGCAGCC
>CAZIDS010000202.1:0-5948 GCA_964537945.1 uncultured Gemmatimonas sp.
CCGCCTGCTCGGTCGGGATGTAGAGCTCGTAGCCGAGCTCGCCGAGGTAGGTGATCCGGATGAGCAGCACGCGCGCGAATCCGATGTCCACCTCGCGCGCGGCGCGGAACTGGAAGGCCTCGTTCGACAGGTCCGCTGTCGTGAGGGCCTGCAGCAGTGCGCGCGACTTCGGACCCTGGATGTTGATCTGCGCGTACGCGCTCGTCGCGTCGTTCACGAAACAGTGCGCGTCCTTCGGCGTGTGGCGACGGATCCAGGTCTCCACGTGCCGGTGGCAGTTGTCGGCCGCGACGACGAGGAACTGCTGCCCCGCGCTCCCCGCGCCGAAGCCGGGTTCGAGCTTCGTCACCGTGAGGTCGGCCTCGAGCGTGCCGCCTTCGTTCAGCCACTGCGTGTAGACGGTGCGCCCGCTCTCGCCATCCACCGAGCCGGCGGAGATGTGGTCGAGCACCTCGCCGGCGTCGCGCCCCTGCACGAGGAACTTCGACATGAACGACATGTCCATCAGGATGACGCCGTTGCGGCAGGCATCGTGCTCCGCCTTCCAGTTCGCCCAGCTCGCGGGGCGGCCGAACGTGAACGGCTCCTGCGCCGGCGGCGAGCCGTCGGGCGTGTACCAGTCGGCGCCCTCCCAGCCGCTCACGTCCTTGAACCAGGCGCCGCGCGCGACGAGCCGCTCGTGGATCGCCGCGCGCTTCGCGTTGCGCGCGGTGAGCATCGACCGGTTCGGGTAGTGCGTCTGGTAGACCATCCCGAGCGATTCCACCGTGCGCGTGCGGCGGTACTCGGGGTTCGACTGGTAGCGGTGCAGCCGGTCGAGGTTGAAGCCGGTCATGTCGCAGTCGGGCCGGCCGGTGAGCATCCAGTGCGCCATCGCGCGCCCGACGCCGCCGCCGGTGAGGATGCCGATCGAGTTCAATCCCGCGGCGACGAAGTAGTTCTTCAGCTCCGGCGCCTCGCCAAGGCAGGGGCGCAGGTCGGGCGTGAAGGACTCGGGACCGCAGAAGAGCTTCTTCACGCCGGTCTGGAACGAGACCGGCACGCGCCGCATCGCGGTCTCGATGTATTCGCCGACACGATCCCAGTCAGGCGGGATCTCGCCGAACGCGAAGTCGCGCGGCATCCCCTCGAGCCGCCAGGGCGCGCAGACCGGCTCGAAGAGCCCGATCATCAGGCCGCCGCCCTCCTCGCGGAAGTAGCCGTAGCTCGCCGGGTCCTCGAGCACCGGCCACTGCTTCGAGACGCCGGCGATCTCCTCGGTGAGCAGGTAGTAGTGCTCGGCCGCCTGCAGCGGGATGTTCACGCCCGCCTGCGCGCCGAGCTCGCGGCCCCACGCGCCGGCGCAGTTGATCATCATCTCGCACATGATGTCGCCGTGCGCCGTGCGCACGCCGGCGACCGCGCCGTCGCGCCGCAGGATCGCCTCGGCCGCCACGCCCTCGAGGATCGTCGCGCCCTGCATCCGCGCGCCCTTCGCGAGCGCGATGGTGACGTCCACCGGATTGACGCGGCCGTCCTCCTTCACGTAGAAGCCGGCGAGGATGTCGTCGGTGCGCGCCACCGGGAAGAGCTCGCCGACCTCGCGGGCCGAGATCTCGTGCACGTCCACGCCGCAGTAGCGGTTGAACGTCGAGACGCGGCGATACTCCTCGAGGCGGCCTGCGTCGATCGCGCATTCGATGAAGCCCACCGGCATGAACCCGGTCGCCTGCCCCGTCTCGCGCTCGAGCTTCGCGTAGAGGTCGCGCGTGTACTTCCGGAACTCGGTCGAGGTCTCCGAGGTCGAGCCGAACGTGACCATCAGGCCCGCCGAATGCCACGTCGTCCCCGCGGTGAGCTGGTGGCGCTCGAGCAGCACCACGTCGCGGCAGCCCGCGTGCGCGAGGTGGTACGCGACCGAGCTGCCGATCACGCCGCCGCCGATGACGACGGCGCGCGCGTGCGTGGGGAAGCGGGATTCGTTGGCCATCGTCTGGAGGTGGGGGGCGAGCGGTCCCTGATGCTACGGCGCGCGGGCGGGCCTCACCAGTCGCGATTGCCGGTCGCGGCGCGCGGCGCGAAGTTCGGGCGCATTTCCGCACCCTCCATTCCTGCGCGGCGATCGCGCTGCTGCTCGGCGCCTGGCAGTTCCTCACCGGCCCGCGCGGCCGCTGAAGACGGTGCATCGGTGGATGGGACGGACCTACCTCCTCGCGGCCATCCGCGGCTGGCTGCTCATCCGCGCGGGACGCACCGAGGACCACCGGCAGTGGATGATCCGCAGCTACGCGCTGATGCTCGCCGCGGTCTCGCTGCGCCTGCAGCTGCCGCTCGCGGGCATCTACGGGATCGCGTTCGTGTCGAGCTACCCGATCATCGCGTGGAGCTGCTGGGTGCCGAATCTCATCATCGCCGAGTGGGTGATCGCGCGGCGGCGGGCGGCGCGGGGGCTGTAGGGGAATCGCCGTCAGGGTGATGGGGAGTCTCCCGATGGATAAGATGCATATGACAGGCATCTTTCCAGCACCACCCCTGACGAGGTCCCGATGCGCTGCGCCCTGATCCCCCTCCTCCTCGCTGCCGCGGCTTGCGGCGGCGGGGCTGCCGCCGACACCGCATCCGCTGCCGGCAACGCCTCCACGTCCGCCTCCGCTGCCACTCTCTCGTGGGACGCGAGCGCCATCACGCCGCAGATGATCGCGCTCGGCGACTCGCTCTTCCACGGACAGATCGGCGCGGCCTCCTGCCAGGCCTGCCACGGCGCGACCGCCGACCAGGGCACCGTCGCCCCGAACCTGCGCGACAAGGAATGGCTGCACAGCGACGGCTCGTGGGAGGGGATCCACACCACGATCAAGAGCGGCGTGATGACGCCGAAGCAGTTCTCGTCGATCATGCCGCCGTTCGGGGGCTTCCCGATGACGATCGAGCAGTCGCGGGCGGTCTCGGCGTACGTGTACTCCTTGTCGCATCCGGTGCCCTGACGGTCTCACCTCGGAGGTACGGAGGAACTGCATTCGACACAGGGGGCTCAGGGCAACGAGCCCTGAACGGCGCGCGCTGTTCCCCCAAGAACCTGCTTCACCACACGAATGGAAGGTGGTAGATCCGCCGGATCGTCCGCGTGATCGCCGCCGCGCGAAGGAGTCGGCCCGCACAGATGCCCCTGTGAGCCCTGAGCCCCCTGTGGTGAAGCCGTTGCCGTTCTCAGCCTGTTCCGAGCCGCAGTGGTGAACGCTTCCGAGGCGAGTTCGAACGCCGAGCGAACGGCCCGCGTAGCTTTCCGAACCCCCACCACCCGAACGGAGCACGCATGCGGTCCCGTGGATTCGCCCGTCTCGCCCTCCTCGCCTCCCTCGCTCCCCTCGCGCTCGGCGCGCAGGCCGCGCGCACGAACCGCTACGGCAACCCGCCGACGGTGAAGCCCGCGCCGACCGCCGCCGCGATCAGCGTCCGCGACCTCCAGATCCGCCTCTACCAGTTCGCCGACGATTCGATGCAGGGCCGACAGGTCGGCCGCCTCGGCAACAAGAAGGGCACCGACTACATCGCCGCCGAGATCCGGCGCATGGGGCTCGTCCCGATGGGCGACAACGGCACCTACTTCCAGGTGCTTCCCTATCACCTGCGCAAGTTCACGTCGAGCTCGCGGCTCACCGTGAACGGCAACCCGCTCGCGTGGAACGCCGAGTGGGTCGCCGTGCCGGGCCAGCGCGCGCCGCGCCCGATCAGCGGCGTCGAGGTGATCTTCGGCGGCACCGCCGGCGACACCACCACGCAGATCTCCGCCGCCGATGCCGCGGGCAAGCTCGTCGTGCTGCTGCCGCAGCCGGGCCGCCGCGGCGCGGGCCAGGGCCCGCAGGGGCAGGCCTTCGGCGGCGGGCGCCCCGGCGTCGCGATGCCGAACCGCTTCGCCGACGCCGTCGCGGTCGCGACGATCGACCTCGACGACCTCACGCCGGCCCAGCGCGTCGCGCTGAACGAGCCGACCGTCGCGTCGCAGCTCGGCGGCGGGCGCGGCGGCCTGCCGCCGGCCGCGAACTCCGCACCGGTGGACTCGCTCGCGCTCGCGCGCGCGCAGCTGCTCGCGCTGCAGGCGCAGGCGGCGCTCCGCATCACCCGCGACGCCGCCGCGCGCCTCTTCGGCCGCCCGCGCATCGACGGCCTCACCGCCGGCACGCGCGGCGGCACCGTCAACGCGTCGCTCGACTTCATCGAGCTGCCCACCGAGTGGGCGCGCAACGTCATCGGCGTCGTGCCCGGCTCCGACCCGGTGCTCAAGAACCAGTACGTCCTCGTCGGGGCGCACAACGACCACGTCGGCTTCGCGGCGCCGGTGGACAAGGATTCGCTCAAGGCCTTCAACGACCTGCGCATCCGCTGGATGCTCGCGAACAACATGGCGCAGCCGACGATCGAGGTCCTGTCGTCCTTCAAGGTCAACATGGACTCGATCCGCAAGGCGCACCCGGTCGCGCGGCTCGACTCGATCAACAACGGGGCCGACGACGACGGCTCCGGCTCGATGGGCATCCTCGAGGTCGCCGAGGCGATCGCCGCGATGCCGGTGAAGCCGAAGCGCTCGACGATCTTCATCTGGCATACCGGCGAGGAGGGCGGCCTCATCGGCTCGGCATTCTTCGCGCGCAATCCCGTCGTGCCGATCGACTCGATCGTCGCGACGATCAACGTGGACATGATCGGCCGCGGACGCGCCGAGGACCTCCCGGGCGGCGGCGACGACTTCGTCGGCGTGATCGGCTCCTTCTTCGACTCGAAGGACCTCGGCGACGCGGTGCAGCGCGTCAACGGCGCGCAGCAGCGCCCGCTGCAGCTCGACTACAAGTTCGACGACCCGATCTCGTGGGCGGGCTACAACAACCTCTACGGGCGCTCGGACCACATCAACTACGCGCGCGAGGGCGTACCGATCGCCTTCTTCTTCACCGGGCTGCACGGCGACTACCACCAGCGATCGGACGAGCCGGAGTACATCGACTATCCGCACTACGCGCGGATCGCGAACCTCCTGCGCGACCTGGCGGTGGACGTCGGCAACGGGCCGCGGCCGCGGCTCAACGGCACCAAGCCGATGAAGCCGAAGCCGATCCCGTGATGCGCTAGGTCAGCGCAATGCCTCGGTCGCCCGCCGCGTCGCATCCGACGCGGCGGCGATCCGGGCGGCGATCACCATCACCTGCGCCTGCGCCCGCGCCACATCCCCCGCGTCGAGCGCCTCCTGCACTCCCGGCAGCGTCATCGCCGCGTAGGTGTACTTCGGCGCGTAGAGCACGTGCTTGAACCAGGGGCGCCCGGGGATCCCCGCCGGGTCGAGCAGCGCCTGCTCCACGCGCCGCATCGCCTCGTTCGCGCGCGCGAGCCGCGCTTCGCGTGACCGCGCATTGACGATCGCGAGCGACGCCGCGAGCGCCGTGCCGAGCGAGGCCGCCTCGTGCAGCCACCGTTGCTGCGCGGCGCGCGCCGTGCCGAGGTCGAGCCGCTGCGCGCCCGGCTGTGCCGCGATCGCGTCGAGGAAGTCCCCCACGCGCCGCGCGTAGGTCTCGAAGTCGAGCGGGTAGTGCTCCGCGTTCGCGAGCCGCAGCGCCATCCGGCCCCAGACCTCGCTCATCGCGGTCATGTAGCGGTAGCCCGGGTCGCCGAAGTGTTCCATCCAGTAAGCGTTGTCGTACTGCGAGTGATAGACGCCGTACGGACCGTTGAAGCTCATCTCGACGATCGGGAGCCCGAGGAAGTTCAGGAACACCGTGTAGTCGGAACCGGAGCCGAGCGCGTTCCCCGGATAGTCGATCGGCCGCCTCGCCGGCACCGCGCGCGTCGCGCCGCCGCCGATCACCGCCTCGCGCGACTCGGCCTCGACCAGCCTCCCCCAGCTCTGGAGCACGCTGCCGTTCGCGCCCGGGTCGCGCACGTCTCGCACCGCCTCGCTCACCAGCGCGTTGAGCGACGCG
>CAZIDS010000203.1:0-5900 GCA_964537945.1 uncultured Gemmatimonas sp.
GAACGGCACGTACGTCCCGAAGGAACGAGCGCTCATCCCGGTCGAGGACCGCGGGTTCATCTTCGGCGACGGGATCTACGAGGTGGTGCGGCTGATCAAGGGCCGCGTGTTCGCGTGGGACGCGCACGCGGCGCGTCTCGCGAACGGACTCGACGGCCTCAAGATCAGCAAGGCCGGCACCGAGGGATTGAAGGCCGTCTGCGAGAAGCTGGTCGCCGACAACGGGCTGGCCGAGGGCGAGGCGACCGTCTACATCCAGGTCTCGCGCGGCGCCGCGCCGCGGACGCACCACTTCCCGCCCGCGGACACGCCGACGACCATCTACGCCGCCGCGAGCGCGTTCAAGCCGAACTTCGCCGCGCGCGACGCGGGGCTGAAAGGGATCACGCTCGCCGACATCCGTTGGTCGCGATGCGACCTGAAGACCGTGAACCTCCTCGGCCCCGTGATGGCGCGGCAGGCCGCGGTCGAGGCCGGCGCGTACGAGGCGCTGCTGCACCGCGACGGGATGCTCACCGAGGGCGCGGCGACGAACGCCTTCTTCGTGGTGGACGGCGTGCTGCGCACGTATCCGCTCTCGCACTACATCCTGCCCGGCATCACGCGGATCGAGATCATGGCGATCGTGAAGGAGCTCGGGATCCGGTGTGAGGAGCGGCCGGTGCCGCTCGCCGATCTCGCGAAGGCGACCGAGGTCTTCGTGGTCGGCACGACGACCGACGTGACGCCGCTCGTCGAGATCGACGGCAAGCGAGTCGGCACGGGAAAGCCCGGCCCCATCACCACCAGGATCAAGGAAGCCTTCTCCAAGCGCCTCTATCCGGACTGATGCCCCCGTGAGCCCTGAGTCCCCTGTGATGAAGCCGTTGCGGTTGGTGTTCGCGCTCGCGCTGTTGGTCGCCGCGCGCACCGAAGCCCAGGCGCCAAGCGACTCGGCGATCCTGCGCGAAGCGACCGCACAGCTCCAGGCGCTGATCCGCATCAACACGGTCAACCCGCCCGGCAACGAGCTCGCGACCGCCCGCTACCTCGATTCGATCTTCAAGGCGAACGGCATCGAGTCGCAGGTCTTCGAGTCGGCGCCAGGCCGCGGCGCGGTGGTCGCGCGGATCCGCAGCGGCGCAGGGGCGGCGGCGAAGACGCCGGTGATCCTGATGGGCCACATGGACGTGGTCGGCGTGGTGCGTGAGCAGTGGACGGCGGAGCCGTTCACGGCCGAAGTGCGAGACGGCGTGCTGTACGGGCGCGGCGCGATCGACGACAAGGGGATGCTCGTCGCGAACCTGCAGGCGATGCTCGCGCTGCAGCGGCGCGTTCGCGCCGGCGAGAGGCTCGTGCGCGACGTCATCTACGTCGCCAATGCCGATGAAGAGGCCGGCGGCGACTATGGAATGGGATGGCTGCTCGAGCATCACCCGGACGCCATCAGGGCCGAGTATGCGCTCAACGAGGGCGGGCGCACGCGGATCATGTCGAACGGGAAGAAGTACGTCGCGCTGCAGATGGCCGAGAAGGTGTCGCACGTCGTGACCGTGACCGCGAGCGGGCCGGACGGGCATGCGTCGATCCCGCTCGAAGGGAACGCCATCGCGCGGCTGGGGCGTGCGCTGGCGCTGATCGGGTCGCACCGCGAGCCGACGCAGCTCACGCCGGTGACGACGCGCTTCTTCGCGTCGCTGGCGCCGGTCTGGCCCGACGCACGCGAGGCGGCGGCGATGGCGGATGTCGCTTCCGGCGACGCGACGCGCGTGGCGCGCGGGGCCGAGGTGCTGCGGGCGATCCCGACGCTCGACGCCGTGCTGCGCACGGGCATCTCGCCGACGATCCTCTCGGGCGGGATCCGGTCGAACGTGATCCCCCGCGAGGCGGTCGCGACGCTGAACATCCGCACGCTGCCTGGGCAGTCGATCGACTCGGCGGTGGCGCGGCTGCAGCGGCTCGTGAACGACCCGCTGGTGAAGTTCGCGGTGACCTCACGCGGGGAGGATTCGCCGGCGATGTCGGCGGAGAACGAGTTCTTCGCGGCCGTCGAGCGGGCCGCGAAGCGGGTGGATCCGACGATCGTCGTCGTGCCGTATCTCTCGACCGGCGCGACCGACTCGGCGGACCTGCGGCGGCACGGATACAAGGCGTACGGGCTGCTGCCGTTCCCGCTGGAGATGCCGGACGAGGAGCGGATGCACGGGAACGATGAGAGGCTGCCGCTGAGCGCGTTCCAGTTCGGGATCCGGTTCGTGACGGGGATCGCGGAGGGCTTGGCGGTGGGGCGGTGAACAGCGGCGGGCTTATGAGCTCTCGCGCCGCGTACGGCATGCTCGGAGCCGCCGCTGGGCTCTTCTACGGCCTGCTTCTCCTCATCGAGCCTGATCCGGTGGGATTGGGGCTGTGGCCGCTCGCGATCACGGGTGCTGCCGGTGCGATTCTCGGCCTCGTCCTGCACGCGACGCAGCATTGGGAGGCGCACGGCCCGGCCGGGAACCTCCTCCGGTGGAGCGCTGGTCTGGGACTCGCCGGACTCGTGCTGGGATTGGTGATCGCCGCCGCGGGAGGGATTCCGTTCGGTGGCGTGCCGGCAGCCATCGCTTGCGGCCTGGTCTTCGGCTTGGGATTCGGACTTGAACTGCAGTATCGGGCTCCGGTCGGCGGCGGCTACCCGGAGCGATCGTCAGACGAGGTCCTGATGCTCTGGACCGCGCTGCTTGGAACGCTCGCGCTGGCGGTAGGCCTGTTCGCGATCAGTTGGTACCTCACGACATGATTGTCGGTCGAGAGTCGCCTGAACGTCCGGCGCCCCTGTCGGTGTCCGATCCGCGAGGTTGCGCAGCGTGAGACGCTCGTCCGCGCTTCCTATGTTCACGATAGTCGTCGCCCTCTCCTGCCACGATTGCGAGCCGTTCTCTTCGCGGGCGGTCTACCACGGCGGAGACTCGACGTTCGCAGCGGCCATCGAGCGGGCGCCGGCTCATCTCTCGGATCGTATTTGACCCCGTCGCTCGGAAGATTCGGCCGCTCCAGTCTCCGATGGACACGCTGGGTCGCAGGATGCCCAGCACGTTTGAAGAGGACTCGTCCGGCACGTGGAGCTTCGTGCCTGCTCGACCTCAATGAGGTGAACTGCCGAGACCTGCGCGTCATCCGGACCAGGCCGGTTACTGGCGAGGCTCCCGCGTTCGCAGCGAGCTTGCAGTCACCGCAGGACCTGACACGAGCCCGAGCCCCATGACGCAGACCTACCCCGACCGCCCGATGATGCCGCGAGCCCTGCGCATCGCGTGCATGGTGTTCGGCGCGCTCAACCTGCTGGGCCTCGTCCTTCAGCTGATCCTCGAACCATTCCCCGAAGCCCTCACGATCGGCGTGCTCGGCGTTCTAGTCGGCGGTGCCTGCTTCGCGTTCGGTTGGTACGGTGGTCTGCCGTTGTTCGAGACCGTGTCGGGCTGGACCCCGCCTGCGGATCCGACCGTGATCACGGCCGGACATCGCGCGGGCCTGCGCCTGATGCGGCGCTGGTGGTGGCAGCAGTTCATGGTGCCGATGGCCGCCCTCGTGTTGTGCGGGTTACTCGTGATGCCTTCGCTGATGGCGTGGGGACATCCAGAGGCCGCGATGCTCGTCCTGGTGCCCGCCGGCATCTTCTCGCTTCGATACGTTCTCAGCAGGTGCCCGCGCTGCGGATTCGGCTTCTTCACTCGGTCGACGTCGCGCGCGGCGTTCATCCGCAGGCTCCAGGCGTGCGGCCACTGCGGCCTTCCGCTCGACGCGTGGAAGGAGGTCCGCACATGAACCTGCTCGCCGTGGCGCTCCTGCTCGCCCCGCCCCAGGACTCCCCGATCCGGACGGAGTTCGAGTCCGTGCTGAGGGCAGCCCCGATCGAGGTGTTCGACTCGGTCGCCGGAGCGACCGTGGTCCGTGGCGCCCTGCTCGCCGATGTGGACGCCGACGGCACGCAGGAGGGCGTCGTCTGGATCCGCCCGGGGTTCCGGCAGACGCCGACCGTGCTGCTCTTCAGGCGATCGTCGGACGGCCACTGGACCCGAGTCACCGAGGGTCTCGCACCGGGCCGGCTCACCGCGGTCTCTGGCCGGCTGCGGGATTCGCACGCGTTGGGCGCCGGTGTCGACCTCACCGGTGGCGACGGAGGTCCCGCGGTCCAGGACCGGATCCTCGCGGCCGCGTCCGCGTCCCGAATGTCAGTGGTCGCCTATCAGGGCTTTCTCCACGGCGACGCGCGCACTGGTGCGACCTTCATCGTCGACCTGCAGAAGTGGCCGCTCCCGAAGGGCACCGACAAGACCTGCGAGTCCTTCGAGTTCTCGGCGGTCGACGTGGTCGACGTCGGCCCGCTCGAAGGCGGCGGCGCCGCGCCGTACCTCGTCGCCCTGACGCCGGAAGACGTGACGATCTATCGGATAGCATCCATCGCGGGCAGCGGACGCCTGACCGCGACTAGCGTGCTCCGCCCGCGCGAGGCTGACGTGACGGGGCTGGGTCGCGACGCGGCCGGCAGGATCGTGCTCATGACGTCGGGCGGCACGCGCCCGGTCCCGGCGCCGTGAGCGCACCGACCGCGGGAGTCGACGGATGATCCGGTACCTGGTGGCAGTAGCGCTCATCCTCGCGTTGAACGGATCGCTCGCGCTCGCGCAGTCAACGCCGCCGGCGCCGCCCGAACGCTGGCTCGCGTCACCGGACAGCGCGCTGCGATTCGTCGTCCCGGCGGACTGGCACGTCCTGCGCGAGGGCGCCGACAAGTCGGCCGCGCGGTACGTCTATCACGTGCGCAATCCCGCCACCGACTCCGGTGCGGACCGCACGAACGTCATCGTGCAGCTCTACAAGCGCGATGTGCCGGGCGACTTCCGCGCGTTCACCGACAGCGCGATGGCGCGGATGCGGGGCGGGAGCGAGCTCATCCTCGACGATCATCTCGTCAACGCGGACCGGCGCGCCCTCTTCTGGCGCGGACAGCTGGAGTCGACCCCGTACCTCGGCTTCGACAACTTCGCGCGCGTCAATGGCTACTGGCTCCACATCCGCATCGTGTCCCCGCTGTCGGAGCGCACGACCGAGGCCTGGTCCGCCGCATTCTCGCGCGACACGGAGCGGCTGCTGGCCACGCTCACGCTGCGGGGCGCGCTCGTCATGAACGATCACACGGGCTTTCCGGTGCTGACGACGTTCCCCGCGCGGACGCCGCCGGCCCGCCCCGTCGGCGAATCCGATCCAGAGGGCCCGGCGTAGGGTGGCGGTGGACAGACTCACGGGGAGGAGGCGATGACGGGTTCCGACCTGCAGCTCTACTCGAAGACCGATCTGGAGAACGCACGGACCAAGGGCCAGGTCGTCGGCTGGCTGCAGGGCGCGGGCGGCCTGCTCGTGCTCAGTGTCGCGCTGAAGTTCGTCGGGCTCATCCCGCTGCTCGTGATCGGCGGCGTGGTGGCGTTCGTCGTCGTGAAGGCGCTGAAGAAGTAGAAGCGCGCGAGCGGGTGCGGCTCCGGTTGCCGGCGACGGGGATCTTGGACAGTATGACGGTGCTGCCTCCGATGCCGCGCACCGTCGCCGTCACTTACCCACTCCGCCCGTGCCCGCCGAACCGAAGACCAAGCCGACCAAGGCCAGCGTGCCGGCCTTCCTCAAGAAGGCGACCAAGGGCGAGCGCCTCGCCGACTGCACCGCGCTCGTGAAGCTGATGGAGAAGGCCACCGGTGCCCGGGCCGTCATGTGGGGCACGGCCATCGTCGGCTTCGACACCTACCCGATCGCCTACGCTGACGGCCGCACCGCCGATTGGCCGGTCGTCGCCTTCGCGCCGCGCGCGACGTCGCTCGTGCTCTACCTCGCGCGCCGCTATCCACGCTACGAGGCGCTGGCCAAGAAGCTCGGCAAGCACAAGCAGGCCG
>CAZIDS010000204.1:0-5892 GCA_964537945.1 uncultured Gemmatimonas sp.
GTCAGCGTGCCGCTGGCGCCCTTGTTGAAGGCGCGGAAGATGGAGTGGTCCACCAGGATGTAATTGCCCGTGGTCTCAAGCTTGAACTCCACGATGGCCGCTCCGCCCGCTGGAATCAGGGTGGTCTGCACATTCTCGTTGATGCTCTTGGTGCCTCCTTCCGTGTACACGCGATCGAAGATTTCTCCGATCACGTGGAAGCTTGAGACGAGGTTCGGCCCACCGTTTCCGACAAAGAGTCGCACGGTCTCCCCAACCTCGGCCTTGAGCGCCTTTTCACCCATGAGGGCGCCGGCGGACCCATTGAACACAACGTAGGCGGGGTCCTCGTCGATGGCGCGTTGCATGTCGAAGGGTTGGTGGCCCGTGACGCCGAAGTTCCCGCGTGTGTAGAACTCGCCCTGCTGCACGTAGTACTCGCGATCAACCGCAGGGAGCCCGCCCTTCGGCTCCACGAGGATGAGCCCATACATACCGTTCGCTATGTGCATGCCCACCGGCGATGTCGCACAATGGTACACATACAATCCGGGATTCAGCGCCTCGAAGGTAAACGTCGCCGTCTGGCCTGGAATCACCAGCGATGCCGATGCACCACCACCGGGCCCGGTCACGGCATGCAGGTCGATGTTGTGCGGATTCTTGCTTGATGGATGATTGGCGAGGTGGAACTCCACGACGTCACCCTGCCGCACACGGATGAATGAACCCGGTACTGTCCCACCGAAGGTCCAGAATGTGTAGTCTACGCCTTCGGCAAGCCGAGACGTCTGCTCGTGTGCCTCGAGATTGACGATCACCTTGGTGGGATACTGGCGCGTGATTGGCGACGGCACCACGGGCGGCGACGTGAGCACTGCCGTCTCCTCTCCGCGGAGTCGTTCGCCGCCGCAGGCCGCGACCAAGGAGAGGAAGGTCAGAGCCAGTAGCCGGCGCGCTTCGTGAGGAGCGTGGTGCACCTTATACCTCGACGATTTGGGGGATGAACCAATCTATAGGGAGTTCGCACTTGAAGCGGAAAACCGGACAACGCCTGTTACCAAATGCGCGCGGTATAACGAAGCTTGCTGCCGACGAGCGCAGGTGCGGTAGCGGTTGCGGGGCCTCGGCCTCATCTTCTGTAAGGTTTGCCGAGGCCCCACAACCGCATTTTATGGGAGCGCTCGCAGCAGAAGCAAACGTTATTCCGCCCATCACGCCCCGCCGCGAGGCACCGATCGAGTATGGGACTGCTCTGGGATCTGATGCAGAGCTCGGACATCTCGGCCGCGCATGACAAGACAGCGGCCCTCAGCGCGCGTGTCGACCGACTCGAACGTGACGTCGAGCAGCTCAGTCGGTTGGTAACGGAGCTCGTTGTTCGCCTCGAGCGCCGACTGGGCGAGGATCTCGACGGAGATGGCCGCGTACGCCAATGACGCGAGTCGCCAAGTGCGCGAGCCGCCGAGCGCGCGTCGTCGAAACAAGGGGGTGGGCGACCGATCGTCGCCCACCCCCTTGTCTTCCGGTTGCAGCGAGAGAGCCGATCAGCCGTCGCGCTCGTCCCCGTCCTGATCCTTGTCCTCGAACGCCTTCACCGAGTTCTTGATGTTGTTCTCGACCGTGCTCTTGTTCCCGCCGCCGTTGCCGGCCGTGGCGGGGTCGATGAGCGGCCCCGTGGCGCCGTTGCGGAACCAGGTGGAGAGGTCGATCCGCACCGTGAGGTTGGTGGGCGTGGTGCCATCGACCACCAGCGGCGGCGACAGCGTCTCCTCGGCCTCGAAGTTCACGTCGGTGAGATAGGTGAAGGCCACGCCGTTGTAGAAGCCGGTCACGCGGATGCTCTGCCCCGCCGGCCAGGTGGGATTGGCCGTGAGGAAGGCCGCGTCTCCCACGTCATCGCTCACCTTGTGGATCTTCATCCGGATCGACGAGTACGTCCCCGCCGCGACGTCGACCTGCAGCACCTGCGTGGCAAGCTCCATGAGCGGCAGCGTCACCAGGCGCGCGGAGGCGCTGAAGTACTCACAGGTGTCGCTCGAGAGCATGGAGTCGCAGCTCACGACGCCGGCGCGGCGCAGCTCGATCTCGCGGGCGACGACTTCGACCTTGGTGAGGATGAGGGTGTTGGTGCCGTCGGTGATGCTGAGCGAGTCGCCCACCGCGTTGGGTCCGGCCGGCGCCGCGCGGAAGCCGGCTGCCACGCCCGACGGGCGGACGCCGGAGAAGGAGAGGCCGACGCTCTTGCCGCTTGGGGAGGTGCTTGCCTCGCAGGCGGCCGTGGTGAGCAGCAGGGCAGCGAGGGGAAGGAAGCGTGTGGTGCGCATGGGTGACTCCTGAGAAGGTGACAGCGCATGCAGGATGCGCCGTGGCGAGCTGCGGATCTGGGCCCGTTGGACTTCTTCAGGAGCATCTGGCGTGCCGGGAGACGCGAGGGGGCGCACTTCGGCGTAACGTGTTGCGGGGAAATGGGTTGGAGGTAGTGACGCGGGAGCAGGTGCAGGATTGGACTACATCAGGTTGGTACGGGGGTCTCACGTTTCGTTATGGCGATGTGCTCAAGGGTGAGCGCCCGTTTCATTGGTGATGACCGCCTGAAGACGATGGCCGCCCGCTACTCGCGGTAGCGGACGGCCATTCCGTCCCGTCTCTGCGACCAACGCCGCGTGACGTCAGCCGTTCGGGTCGAGGATCCTCCCGATCCGGAAGTCCGCCGCCTGCAGGTGCGACCGCGTCTCCCGGTCCGCCGCCTTCGGGATCGCGGCGCGGATGGCCGCCCGCAGCGCCACGAGCTCGCCACGCAGCTGCGACTTCACATCCTCGGCGAGCACGTTCGCCGCGGCCGCCGCGGCGGCACCCGCTCCCCCGCCCTGCTGGCCCGCCGGCGCCGGCGGCGGGTTCAGCTTCGCGTCGAACAGGTCGAGATAGTTGTTCTGCAGCTCGCGACGGTAGATGTCGGCCTTCGGCGCCGCGGTGTAGAGCTCGCTCCAGACGCCGCGCTGCACGTCGTCGACCATCTCGAGCAGCGTGTACTGGCCGGGATGCATGGCCGGCTGCTCGATGAGGCGGTTGAGGCGCGCATTCTGGAAGAGCGCGGCGAGCACGCGGTTCTGCGCGCCACCGATGCGATTCAGCATCCCGTTCGCCTCGATGCGGAGCGCGATGTCGGGCCGGATCAGGTACGACGGTGTGCGGAAGACCTGCTCGTTGATGAAGCGCACCGCCTCCTGCTGCCGGGCGCGCGAGAGGGGCGTGTAGACGTTGCCCGGCTGCGAGCCGGACTTGTACTGCACCGTCGCGCCGGCCACGACGGTCGCGACGTGCGACGCCTCGGTGGACCACTGGCCGACGACGCGGCCGTAGAGCGTGCCGAGCAGGTCATTGTCCTCGGTCGGGTTCGTCGCGGCGGGCACGAGGAGCTGCATGATCGCCTCGATGCTCTTGAAGCCCATGCGCGTCGACTTCACCGGATCGGCGTCACCCACCGCCTCGCTCTGCGTGCCGTAGCCGAAGGCGTTGTTGCCGCTGAAGCGGTACCACGGGATCGTGTCCTGCATGTGCAGCCAGCTCTCGAGCTGCGGGATCTCGTCCTGCCAGCTGCGCGCGTTCGGCAGCTCCCGGTAGCCGTACATGATCGTGTACTTGTCCCACGGACCCACGCGCGGGTGAAGGTCCTCCACCGCGATGTCGTCCTCGGGCTGCGCGACATAGTTGTTGCGCGAGTAGTCCATGATGCTCGGGCTGCTCCCCATGCGGCTGATCCACGTGCGGCTGCGGATGCTGTCGGCCGGGTAGGTGGAGCTGCCGATCTGGTCGTGCTGCAGCCCGATCGTGTGGCCGACCTCGTGCGCGACGATCCACTGGATCTGGATGCCGGTGAGCTCCTCGGGGAACGGGATGTGGCGCGCCCGCGGGTCGAGGTGCGCGACCTGCTGGAAGTACCAGAAGGTCCCCAGCTGGATCATGTTGTGGAAGATTCGCGACGAGCCGTTGAGGATCTCGCCGCTGCGCGGGTCGTGCACGTGCGGGCCGACCGCGTTCTCGACCGTCGACGGCAGCCAGCGCACCATCGTGTGCCGGATGTCCTCGGGCGACCAGTCGGGATCGTTCGCCGGCGGGTCGGCCGCGACGATGCCGTTCTTGAAGCCCGCGGCCTCGAAGGCCGGCTGCCAGGACTCGATCGCGCGGCGGATGTACGGCTTCCACTGATCGGGCGTGTTCGGGTCGACGTAGTAGGTGATCGGCTGCTTGGGATAGCAGAGGTTCCCCTCGCGGCGATCGGAGCACTCGAGCCGCCAGCGCGTCACCCACTGCCGCTCGGTCGCGCGCTGTTCAGGCGCGCTGAAGTCCCAGGTGCCCGCGGTGAAGAGGCCGATCCGCTCGTCCGCCTTGCGCGGACGCATCGGCACCTCGGGGAGCTTGATCATGCTCCAGTGCGCGAGCACGCTCTGCGCGCGCGCGGCGCCTGCCCCGCCCCCGCCGCCACCACCGCCGGCGGCCGGCGCGGTCCCGGTCTGCGTGGCCTCCACCTCGATGTTCTGCGGGAAGGCCAGCGAGCGTTCGATGTACGACCGGGCAGCGTCGATGTTGCCGCGGATCGCGGCGAGCTCCTGCACGTTCGTCGTGAAGAGGCGCGTCACCTCGACCACGGCGGCGCTGTCGGGGCCGTACGCTTCGACGTTGAGCGCCGCGATCACAGGTCCGTAGTTCGAGTTCTGCACCGCGCCATACTCAGGCTTCGACGGATCGGCCGAGATGTCGAAGGTCACGCGCCGGAGGACGACGCGGTTCCCGCGGCGCTCCCACCGCACGGCGATGTTGAGGAACTGGTCGCCGCCATAGTTGCCGAAGGTGTTCCCCTGCGGCGGCTCGGCGGCGGCGCGTGTGAGCCGCCCGACGATGAGCATGTCCTTGTCGAGCTCGCGCGCCGGGATCTCGAAGTAGAGACGGTCGGCGATGGTGTGGACCTTGAAGAGGCCCGACCGTGTGCGCGCCTCGGCGGTGATGACGCGATTGTACGGACGCGGACCGGCCGCGGGCTGCTGCTGGCCTCCGCCGGCCTGGCGCGCCGCGCCAGCCGCGGATGCCTGAGTGGAGTCGCCGGCCGGCGGCGTGGTCGGCGCAGCGGTGGGCGGCGTGCGCGCGGGAGCAGGAGCGGGTGCCGGCGCGGCGGCAGGCTGGGCACACGCGAAGATGAACGCGAGCGCCGCGAGGGGTCGGATGCGAGAGGTCGGCATGGTCCCGGGGAAGTGGTATGGCCAAAGTACGGTTCCCACCGCCGTCCCGCTGGATTCGTCAGGCGCGCCTCCCCCTTCACCGCAGGATGCGGGTCGACTCGCCCGCATCCCCCGCGGCCCGCATATTCCCCGCGATGCACGACCTGATCGACCGCCTGAACACCGCCCTTTCGGGCCGCTACGCCGTGCGGCGCGCATTGGGTGAGGGCGGCATGGCGACGGTCCTCCTCGCACGCGACCTCCGGCACGATCGCGACGTCGCCATCAAGGTCCTCCGCAGCGAGCTCGCCGAGGTCATCGGGAAGGAACGCTTCCTCGCCGAGATCAGGACCACCGCCAACCTGCGCCACCCGCACATCCTTCCCCTCTTCGACTCGGGCGAGGCGGATGGACTGCTCTTCTATGTGATGCCGCTCGCCGAAGGGGAGACGCTGCGCGCGCGCCTCGAGCGCGAGCACCAGATCCCGGTCGCCGACGCGCTGCGCATCGCCGCCGAGGTGGCGGATGCGCTCGCCTACGCGCATGCGCGCGGCGTGATCCACCGCGACGTCAAGCCCGACAACATCCTTCTCGAGGCCGGTCACGCCGGCGTCGCCGACTTCGGCATCGCGCGCGCGGTCTCGGCCGGCGGCGGCGAACGGCTCACGATGACTGGGATGTCGGTCGGCACGCCGGC
>CAZIDS010000205.1:0-5889 GCA_964537945.1 uncultured Gemmatimonas sp.
CGACGATGACCGCCGCCCCGCCGCGCTGCTCGGCGAGCGACGCGATGTAGCGCGCATCGGCCTGCGTCTCGTGCAGCACCGCGACCTTGAGCCCGCCCAGCCACACGCGCGCGTCGGAGGTCTCCTCGTGCAGCCGTTCGAACGGGATCCGCACCTGCACCGCAGTGCCGACGCCCGGCAGCGAGCGCAGCTCGACCGAGCCGTCCATCATCTCGACGATGCGACGGACGAGCGCGAGGCCGAGCCCCGTGCCGCCGACCTGCGTGGTGACCTCGTGCTCGCCGCGCTCGAACGGCGCGAAGAGCCGGGGCTGGATCTCGTAGGGGATGCCGACGCCGGTGTCGGTGACCTCGAACCGCAGCGCGCGCCGTACGTCGTCGGCCGACTCCTGCGTGACCGAGAGCCGCACGCCGCCGCGCGCGGTGAACTTCACCGCGTTCGAGAGGAGGTTGCCGAGCACCTGCCGCAGGCGCACCGCGTCGCCCATCACCAGCTCGCCGATGCGCGGGTCCACCGTCGTGCGCAGCTGGAGCCCCTTCTCCTCGGCGGACGCGGCGTAGAGACCGGCCGTCGCCTCGATGACGTCGTCGATCGACATCGGGCGGCGCTCGATCGTCATCTTCCCTGCCTCGATGCGCGAGAAGTCGAGCACGTCGTCGAGGATGCGGCGCAGCGCCCGGGCCGAATCGGCGATGGTCGCGAGCTGCTGGCGCTGGTCGCCGTCGAGCACGGTGCGCTGCAGCACCTCGAGCATGCCGCTGATGCCGGTCATCGGCGTGCGGATCTCGTGCGACATCGTCGCGAGGAAGACCGACTTCGCGCGCGTCGCCTGCTCGGCCTCCTCCTTCGCGCGCCGGAGCTCGAGCGCCTCGCGGCGCTGCTGGCTCACGTCGGTGATGTGCACCGTGAACGCGGCGATGCAGCCGGCGACGGGATGCGAGACCGCCTCCTCGCGCAGCCAGCGGAGGCCGCGGCCCGGGTGCGCGACGCGGTACTCGACCGCGTAGCCGCTCTTCGTCGCCACCGCGGCCTGCCGTGCGCGGCGCACGTCGTCCACGTCCTCGGCGAGCTGCACCTGCTCGAAGGCGTGGAGCCCGTGATAGAGGTCGCTCGTGCCGATGCCGGCGATCTCCGGGAGCCGGTTGCCGACGAAGGCGACGACCTGGCGCCCGTCCTCGGTCACGCGCCACTGCAGCACCGCGCCCGGCACGCCGTCCGCGAGCTCGATCAGGCGGCGATGCGCGTCGGCGAGCAGCTCGGTGTGCGTGCGCGACTCGGTCACGTCGCGCCACGAGCCGACGAGCTCCACGCCGCGGGCCGTGCGCGCCGCGCGCGCCTCGACGCGCACCCAGCGCTCCTCCTCTCGGCGGCGCACGCGGAACTCCTCCTGCCACGGCAGCCCGTCGCTGAGCGCGCGCTCGGCGTTGAGCCGCACCGAGGCGGCCGTCTCCGGCGCCAGCGTATCGTAGGCGTGCGACCAGTCGGCGGCGATGGCGACGGCGGGCACGCCGAGCACGGCCGCCGCACCGCGGCTCACGTATCGCACCACCGTCTGGCCGGCGTCGTCGCGGAACACCTTGAACACGGCGAGGCCGGGGACGCCGTCGGTCACCTCGCGGATGAGCGTGGCGTCGTCGCTCAGCGAGACGACCGTCCGCGCGGCGGGGTCGAGGACGCGGCGGCGGATGCCGACACCGAGGAGCGCGAGCAGCGCCGCGCAACCGACGACCAGCAGGAGTGAGGGCGCCGCGCGCCGCGCACTCTCGCCGAAGACCGCCGCCGCCGGCACCGCGAGCAGCGCCGAGAAGCGCGTGCCCGGGATCGGCGTGCGCATCGCGTACCAGCCGCCGGTGCGCGTGAGGCCTCCCGTCGCGGTCGGCACGGCGCCGGCGAGCGACGCCGGCAGCTGCATCTCCGTCGGCGCGACGCCTTCGGCCGCCGGCGCGGCCGCGCCGGCCACCTGTCCGTCGGGCGTGACGAGCGCGGCGACGAGCCGCAGCGGGAACGACTGCGACGCCAGCCGGCTCACATAGGCGTGGATGGGCACCGTCACCGCCACCATCGCGGCCTGCCCCCCGCGCGACTCCGGCGCGACGCGGTCCACGCGCAGCACCGGCACGCCGCTCATCGGGTCATGCGACACGTAGGCCGCGCGCGCGTCATCTCCGCGATCGGCGGTCTCGCCGAACATCTGCCCCCACCAGGCACCGAGCCGCGCGTCGCCTTCGCGCACGCGCAGCATCTCGGCGCCCAGGAAGGGCGCGCGCGCGACGATGCGCTTCGCGGGCCAGGCCACGTAGAGGCCCTCGGCCTCGGGCGCGCCCTCGAGCACGCTCCGCGCCGCCGCCACCGCGCCGAGCGCGCCGTCCACCGCGCGCCGGTCGCCCGTCGCGGCGCCGAGCACGAGCACGCCGCCGCGGGCGAGCCGCGTCGCGGCGTCGCGCACGACGTATTCGGTGGCCTCGGTGATCTCCTTGCGGTCCACCAGCACGTCCGCGCGCGCGGCGCCGGTGCGGCCGTGCAGCCGCTCGACCATCGCGTCAGCGATCTCGCGGTGCCGCTCCTCGAGCGCCGACGCTTCGCGCACGCTCGTGCGGAGCGCGAGGTCCTCGAGGCCGTGCAGGACGGCGACATGTTCCCGCCAGACGAGCGCCGACCCGAGCAGCACGAGGCAGCCCGCGCCAAGCGCCAGCGCGAGGCGCAGGACGCGCCGGTTGCCGGAGATGCCGGCGAGGGCCTCGTCGCGCATCGCGCGCGGCATCAGCCCTCCGTCGCCCGCTGCTGTGCCCAGGCGAAGAGGTCGTCGCCGCTCATCGGCTTCGCGATGATGTACCCCTGCGCATAGGGGCACTCCAGCGCGTCGAGCAGCGTGTAGTCCTCGCGGTCCTCGACGCCCTCGGCCACCGCCGCAAGGCGGAGCCCGGACGCGAGTTCGAGGAGCGATGCGAGCACCGCCGTCGCCTTGGGGTCCTTCGACGCGCCGTGGACGAACCGACGGTCCACCTTCACCTCCGTCACCGGCATCGTCTTCAGCATCTCCATCGACGCGTAGCCCGTGCCGTAGTCGTCGAGCGAGAGGCCGAAGCCCGCCATGCGCAGCCGCGCCAGCGTCTCGATCGCGAGCGCGCGCTCACGGCTCATCGTCGTCTCGGTCACTTCGATGACCAGCGCCGATGGTTCGACGCCGATCGAGCGCACGAGGGCGACGAGCCGGTCGGCGAGGCCCGGGTCGGCGAGCGCGCCGCCCGGCAGGTTCACCGAGACGGTCAGCGAGAGGCCGTTCCTCTCCCAGCGCCGCACCCAGTGCAGCGCCTGCGTGAGCATCGTCGTGGAGAGCGCGTCGATGAGCGGCGTCTGCTCGATCACCGGGATGAACGCGCCCGGACCGATCATGCCGCGCGTCGGGTGCTGCCAGCGCGCGAGCGCCTCGACGCCGCTGATGCGGCCCGTCGCGACCTCGACCTTCGGCTGGAACCACGGGATGATCTCGCCCTTCGCGATCGCCTCGCCGATCTGCTCCGGCGAGTAGGAGTCGGCCGAACCCTGGCGCTTGGCGCCGCCACGGGACGGACCCGCCGGCGCGCGCACTTCCTGGAGGAAGCCGCGGAGCGCCTCGAGCGAGACCGGCTTCGGGATCGCCCCGAGCACCGTCAGCCCGTACATCTTCGCCATCTCGTCCACCGAGCGGAGCACCGCCGGGTCGTGGGCCGAGGTGAGCACGACGCGCGGCGCCGTCGGCTCCTGCGATAGCATGCGCAGGAAGGTGACACCGTCCATGCCCGGCGTCTCAAGGTCGGCGATGACGAGGTCGGGCGAGGTGCGGCGGACCGCCTCGAGGGCCTCGTCGCCCGTGCCAGACTCGACCACGGCCACCTGCCCGATGCCAAGCAGCAGCCGTCCGAGCATCCGGCGCTGGAACGGGTGATCCTCGAGGATCAGGACCGTCACCTGGCGGACGTCCACCGCGCCATCCTGTCCGACCCCGAGCGGGGTCTGCGACCGGACCCGCTCGGTGCCGACGGGGCGAGCACGTCCCGGCAGGGACGAGTGGAGATCGGGACTGATGGAGATACCGCCTCCCAGACGGTGGAATGCCTACTATCTGGGTCCAGTATCGGCGGGCGCATGAGGAACTGGAGCGAGACGCGTCACTCCGTCCTTCTAGTAGATTGCGGGGTGCCGCAGAGAGCCCACACGCCACCCCAGGCCGCAGACGCAGTATCGGCACCGGTCCCTGATTTCGACGGTCAGGCACGGGCGGTCGCGGTCGTGGATGCGCAGGGCCGGCTCCGGGCACTGAGCGGCGATTTCGCCTCCACTCTCCGGATCCGACGGGACGAACTGCTCGGCCAGCCGCTCGCGTCGATCGTCCGGCCCGAGGACGTCCCCGCCCTGGTCCACGCGGTCCGCGCCGTGGCGACCTCCGAGTGGCCCGGCTGTTCCCTCGAGGTCCACGTCCGGCAGCACGGCCGCGAATCGGACCGCGCCGTCCGGCTCGTCCTCGCCAACGACGGCAACGGTCGGGTCCAGCTCACTGCCGCCGACCTCACCGCGCAGCGCGAGGCCTCGCGGACGCTCGAGGAGTACGAGCAGAGCCTCCGCGCGCTCACCCAGCACTCGCTCGACATCTGGGCCCTCGTCGGCGAGGGCGGCATCGTGCGGTCGATGAGCGACTCGGTCTCGGTGCACCTTGGCTGGGTGCCGGGCGAGATCGAGGGACGGCCGCTCACGGAGATCCTCGACCCGGAGGAGGCGCCGCGCGTCTCGGCCCTCTTCCGCGACCTGCGCTCGGACCCGCAGGCCGTGCGCTCGCTCGTGCTGCGGGCGCGGCACCGCGAGGGCGGCTGGCGCACCCTCGAGACCACCGTCAGCGGCTTCAACCCGTCGGTGCTCGGCAACGCGGTGATGGTCATCAACGCGCGCGACGTCACGGCGCGCGAGCGGACCGAGGCGGCGCTGCGCGAGGTGGAGTACCGGTTCAGCCGGCTGGTGGAACAGGCGCTGACGGGGATCGCCGTCGTGCAGCAGGGCCGGCTCGTCTATGCCAACCCGCGCTTCCTGCAGCTGGCCGGCCTCACCCCCGAGGCGCTCGCGGCACGGCCGCGGGCGATCTCGCTCGTGGACCGTTCCTCGGTGCGCGCCCTGCGCGACCTCCGCGCCGAGCTCGCGACCGGCTCGTCGCACGCGAGCCGCATCCACATGTCCGGCCGCCGCGCCGACGGCCGGGTGGTGGACGTCGACGTCGCGACGAGCATGGTGGACTTCCAGGGACGGCCCGCGCTGCTCTGCACCGTCTCCGACATGACCGACGCGCGCGCGCTGCAGCGCCGGATGGCGGAGGCGGAGAAGGTCGAGGCGGTCGGCCTGCTCGCCGGCGGCGTCGCGCACGACTTCAACAACATGCTCACCGGGATCCTCGCCTGGTGCGACATCGCCGCCGACGACGTCCCGCCCGACGGCACCGTCGCGACCGCGCTCGGCGAGATCCGCACCTCGGCCGAGCGCGCGGCGGAGCTGACGCGGCAGCTGCTGGCGTTCGGCCGGCGGCAGCTGCTCGACCCGCGGCCGCTCGACCTCGGCGAGACCGCAGTGCGGCTCAAGCGCTGGATGGACCGCGCCCTCGGCGCCGACCACCAGCTCGTGCTCACCGTGCCCGACTCGACGTGGCTCGTCCGCGCCGACCGCACGCAGATGGAGCGCGCGCTCACGGCGCTGATCATGAACGCGCAGGACGCGATGCCCGTCGGCGGCGAGATCGTCGTGACCGTCTCGCACGAGTCGCTCTCCCGCGAGCGGGCCGAGGCGCTCGGGCCGCTGCACGCGGGCGACCACGTGGTCGTCACCGTGCGCGACAGCGGCATCGGCATGGACGAGGCGACGCGGCGCCGG
>CAZIDS010000206.1:0-5863 GCA_964537945.1 uncultured Gemmatimonas sp.
CCGGCGCTCGGGCCCGCGGGCGTGACCGCGTCGGCTGGCACGCTCTGGGCCGACGACCTGCTGCCCTTCCGCGGCGCGGCCGACACCGGCGTCGCGAGCATCCTCGCGTCGAGCGCGTCCTTCCCTGCACTCGACGCGAGCGGCCGCATCGCCGCGCGCTCCCGCCCGATGCTCACCGACCTGCTGCGGCGCGAGCTCGCCTTCGACGGGCTCATCGTCTCCGACGCGATTGCCGAGCCGGGCTTCCGCCTCGGGGAGGAGGAGGGGATCGCCGCGATCGAGGCGCTCGGCGCCGGCTGCGACCTCCTGCTCGCGCCGCACGACCTGCACGCGGTGGTCGAGATGATCGAGCGCGGCTACGACGGCGGGATGCTGCCGCCGGTCGCGGTGGAGGAGGCGCAGAACCGCCGCGCCTTCTGGGCGGACTGGGCGCTGCCCGGCGATGGAAGGGAGCCCACGCTCGACGACGTCCTCTGGGCGCGGCAGCTCTGCGACACGCTGGTGCACCCCGTCCGCGGGGTCATCGCGAACGTCGGGCCGGTCACGGACGTCATACAGGTGGACGACGACCGCGAAAGGGAATGGACGGGGCCGTCGCGCCGGCACTTCCTCGAGGCGCTGTCGGCGGTGGGGTGCGTGCCGCGGCTCGTGGAGGGTCCGACCGCGGAGGGAGAAGGTGCGGTCGTCGTCGCGCTCTTCGGCGGACCGGGCATCGGCAAGGGCCGGGCGGGGTATTCGACGGAGACGCGGCGGCGCGTCGCGCAGGTGGTGGCGGACGCGCGCCAGCAACGCCGCACCGTCATCGTGGCGCTCTTCGGGCCGCCGCGGCTCTCGGCCGAGATCCCCGAGGCGGCCAACGTCGTCTGCGCCTGGAGCGGGGCGCGCGCGATGCAGGAAGCGATGGCGCGGCGCCTCGGGTGAGGGTCCGGTCAGAACCTCCCTCTCCGGGAAACCGTACGTAAGATTGAAGACATCCAACGACTAGATGACCGAATTCGCCGACGTCCTGCAGCAGGCCCTCGCCCCCGGCTACAAGCTCGAACGTGAGCTGACCGGCGGCGGGATGTCGCGCGTCTTCGTCGCCACCGACGTCTCGCTCGGCCGCAAGGTCGTCGTGAAGGTCCTCCCGCCCGAGCTGGCGGCGGGCGTGAACCACGAACGCTTCCGTCGCGAGATCCAGGTGGCGGCGCAGCTGCAGCACCCGCACATCGTGCCGCTCCTCTCGGCCGGCGAGCAGGGGACGCTGATCTGGTACACGATGCCCTTCATCAACGGGCACTCGCTGCGCGAACTGCTGGCGAAGGGCGAGCAGCAGCCGGTGAAGGACGTCGTGCGCACGATGCGCGACGTCGCCGAGGCGCTCGACTACGCGCACGGGCTGGGCGTGATCCACCGCGACATCAAGCCGGGCAACGTCCTGCTGATGGGCTCGCACGCGCTGGTGACCGACTTCGGCGTCGCCAAGGCCATCTCGGCCGCGATGCCGACGTCGGGCTTCACGAGCGCCGGGATGGCGATCGGCACGCCGGCGTACATGGCGCCCGAGCAGATCGCCGCCGACCCCGCCGCCGACCACCGGATGGACCTCTACGCGCTCGGCCTCCTCGGCTACGAGCTGCTGACCGGGCACGTGCCGTTCAAGGAAGACTCGCCGCAGAAGACGATGGCGGCGCAGCTGACGCGCGACCCGCAGCCGGTGGACGAGGCGCGGCAGGACGTGCCGCCGGCGCTCGCGATGCTCGTCCGGAAGCTCCTCTCGAAGCTCCCCGAGGACCGGCCGCAGGTGGCGTCGGAGGTCGTGGCGGCGCTCGACGAGATCGCGCTGACGTCGGGGCAGCATCTCGCGCCGCTGCGCGCGGTGCGGAAGCCGTCGGTCGGTCGCACGCTGCTCGTCGCGGCGGCGGGCATCGCGGTGATCGCGACCGCGTGGTTCGCCGGCGAGCAGCGCGGCAACGAGGCGGGCACGGCCGCGGTGCGCGACTCGCTCGCGATCGCCGACAGCATGGAGGTCGTCGCGTCGGCGGCGGCGCTGCTGACGCGCGAGGACTCGATGGCGATCGCGCGGGCCGTGAGCGAGCGGCTCAAGCAGCGCGCCGTGCCGTCGGCCACGCCCACCGGACGTCCGGCGGCGGGCGCCGCGACCGCGGCGACGCTCGAGTCGGAGGCAGCGCGGCTCTCCGCGATCGCCGACTCGATCCGGCTCGTCGTGCAGCGTGACGTGCTCGACTCGCTCGTGCAGATGCGTGCGATGGGGATCCCGGGCGGCGTGCGGATCACCGAGATGGGGCGCGAGCTGTCGATGGCGACCGACGCGCAGGTGAGCGCGATCCGCAACGAAGGGCGCGGCGAGCCGCGAGGCGGCCCGCCGCGCCGCGTCGTCGTCGCGCCGCCGCGCCCGTCGCGCTCGCGCCCCGAGATGGACGGCATCGCCGGCGCGCTGGTGGATTCGCTCCGCCTGAGGATCGACGCGCACCCGCACTACATCTCGGTCCCCGGCGACTCGGTCGCGTCCGCGCTCGCCGAGTCGCGCACGATCAACGGCGTGCAGGAGCGGCTCTCCTCCGACATCATCGTCTCGGTGTCGCTGATCCCGGTGAAGGACAGCGTCGTCCGGCTCATCACCGTGCGCGACCTCGTCGGCCCCGACGGGTTCAACATGCGCACCATCGCGAGCCCGGTCTCGGCGAAGGACCCGACGGCGGGGCTCACCGAGCTCGTGCCGAAGGTCGTCGCGCAGATGCTGGAGATGGAGCGCAGCGGCTTCCGCTTCGTGAACCGCGGGCCGAACCCGCGCGAGGGGCAGCCGCCCCCGGGTGGCGCGCCACCGCCGCCGCCGCGCACGCCGCCGTCCACGACGACGCCCGCGGGCGTGAAGATCCCCTAGCGGGCCTGGCCGGTCAGCGCACGACGCCGGCCGCGTCGGCCGGCAGCTGCTTCACGAGGCGCGCGCTCGGCACCGAGTAGATGATGCGCCCGCCGCTCTCGCGCGGCGAGCCGAAGAGCACGCCGATCACGAGCCCGCGCGCGTCGAACACCGGCGAGCCGCTCGAGCCCTGTGCCGCGTAGACGTCGAGCTGGAGGTTCTCGTCGAGCACCTTGCTCACGGTGCCGACGTTCATCGACGCGACCGGCTTGAGATCCTCGATGTCGCCCTCCATCCCGGCCGTGCCCGTCCCGAGCGGGTAGCCGAGCAGCGCGATCGGGTCGCCGAGGGCCACGCCCGATGCGTCGCGCGCGATGCCGCTCACGATCGGGAAGCTCCCCGGCGTCGAGACCCGGAGCAGCGCGAGCTCGTCGGTCGTGCTCACGTACTCGATCCGCGCGTCGCGCCACGCGCCCTGCTGGCCGTCGAAGATCACCGCGACGCGGCGGGCGCGGTTCCCCTGCGCGTCCTGCACGACGTGCCGGTTCGTGACGATGAGCCCGCTCGGCAGGACGTTGAAGCCCGTCCCGCTCGAGGCCGCGCCATCCGGCATCTCGACCGCGATGAACACGATCGCCGGCTTGTTCGCCGCCGCGATCGCCTGGTAGTCGGTGCGCGCGATCGTCGCGTTGCGCTGCTGTGCCGCGCGCATCTGCGACGAGAGCTGGGCGAGGTCGCCGCCGGCCGCCTGCCGCGCCCGCAGCTCGCGGCTCATCCGCTCGGTCTCGGCCTTCATCGCGGCGAGCACGCTGTCGGCGAGCCCCGTCTGCGCGAGCCGCGACTCGAGCGACCGCGCGAGCGAGTCGTTCGCGGCGAGCAGCGACGCGACGAGCTTCCGCGACTCGTCGGCCTGCTTCATCAGGACCCACGCCGTGCCCACGCCGCCGATGATCACGAACGCCGTGAGCGCGATGAGCGCGTTGCGCAGCGTCGAGGTCTGCTTCTCCACCGCGTGCGCGATCCGCACCTCGGTCGCGAGCTTCGGCTTGGACGGCACCCCCGCGCCGGGCCTCGCAGCCGGCTTGGCGGCCGGCTTGGCGGCCGGCTTGGCGCCGTCCGCGCGCGGCGGCGGCACCGACGGCGTCCCTGCCGGCGTCTCGACGCGCGTCGCCGGGGCGCTCGCGCCCACGGCCTCGACGAGATGGAACGTCATCTGCGGCCCGTTCGGCCCGAACCCGATCGTGTCGCCGTCGGCTAGTTCGTGCTCGGTGATCCGAACGCCGTTCACGAACGTGCCGTTCGTGCTGCCGATGTCGTGCAGCACGTACCGGCCGCCGGCCGCGCGCAGTTCGGCGTGGCGACCGGAGACGTCGATGTCCTGGTTCACGTCGAAGCGCAGGTCGTTGATCGGGTGGCGCCCGATCGACACGACCGACTTCTCGAACCGCTCACGCGCGCCCGCGCGGGCGCCGCTGGTGATGCGGAACTCGAACGACATCGGGGCCTAGAGGTAGCTGAGCAGGTACAGGACGAGCACGACCACCGCGATGGTGCCGAAGACCATCCGCAGCGCGTTGTTGTCCACCTTCGCCTGCGGCGCCGGCTGCGGCCGCGCCCGGCCCTGCGGCGCGATCTCCACCGTCTCGAGCGGCGGTCCCTCGGCGCCGCGCGGGCCCCCGGTCCCGACCTTCACCGACGGCGGTGGCGACTGCACGTCGCGCGACGACACCTCGACCGTCTCCGCCGACGGATCGACCGGCGCCTGCGAGCGTGGCGTCTTCGTCTTCCCCTTCGACAGTTCCGTCTCGAGCGTCGGCATGTCGGAGAGGTCCATCGCCGCCACGCCGGGGATCGAACTGCGGTCCACCGGGATCGTGCTGCGCTGCTGCTGCGAGCCTCGGTAGACGCGGTGGGCGGGCGCCTCGGCGCCATCGCCGAGTCCCGGCCCCTCGAATCGCGCCGCCACCACCGTGATGTTGTCCGGGCCGCCCGCCTCGTTCGCGAGGTCGATCAGCCGCTTGCACACGCTCACCAGATCGCCCTCGGTCTTCACGACGGCCGCGATCTCATTCGCCCGCACCTGGCCCGAGAGCCCGTCCGAGCAGAGCACCAGCGTGTCGCCGCGCTTCACCTGCTGCGACGTCAGGTCCACCTTCACCACGGGCTCGGGGCCGAGCGCCTGCAGGATGATGTTGCGGCGCTCCGAGACCTCCGCCTCCTCCGCCGTGAGCTCGCCCGCCTCGACGAGCTTCTGCATCAGCGACTGGTCCTTCGTGATCTGGCTCGCCACGCCGTCGCGCACGAGGTAGGCGCGCGAGTCGCCCACCTGGCAGACGAAGAGCGTGTCGTGGAGGAGCCCGACGATCGTCGCCGTCGTCCCCATCCCGCGGTTCTCGGGGTGCGCCTGCGCGTAGGCGTGGATCCGCGTGTTCGCGACCTCGGTCGCGACGCGCAGCGCGTGCGCGAACATCTCGGGGTCGTGGTCGGCGGAGGTGCGCCAGCGCTTGTCCATCTCGGCCAGCACGACCTCTGTCGCCATCGCCGAGGCGACCTCGCCGGCGGCCGCGCCACCCATCCCGTCGGCGACCATGAACAGCGTGCCGCGCGAACCCGTCACGTGGGTCCGCACCTCCGGCTGCAGCGAGGCGTTCATCGTCGTCAGGTCGGCGACGGTGAAGGTGTCCTCGTTGTGCTCGCGCGTACGGCCGACGTCGGTACGTCCGAAGACGTGGACGATGACGTCACCAGATGGCGTGGAGGATCCCGTCACGAGGCGCGAGTGCGAAGAGAAAGAAAGGCGGACACAGGCATTCTACTGGACAGGGTGCCAGAGCGCGAGCATCTGCTTGTGGGACAAGGTGATATGGGTCACGGACAGGCCGGCAGGACGCGATCGGCCGTGGACTGGCGCGTTCGGTCGCGGTGGAGCTCCTTCACTTTGCGGGCGGCCGCACAGGTCGCCTCTTCGTCCTGGAGCGCCGTGTTGGCGATCATCAGGAC
>CAZIDS010000207.1:0-5852 GCA_964537945.1 uncultured Gemmatimonas sp.
TGAAGGGCTACCTGAACAACCCCGAGGCGACCGCGAACGCGATCGACGCCGACGGCTGGCTGCACACGGGCGACGTCGGCTACGCCGATGCCGACGGCTACTTCTACATCGTCGACCGGCTCAAGGAGTTCATCAAGTACCACGCCTACCAGGTGGCGCCAGCGGAGCTCGAGGCGGTGCTGCTGACCCACCCCGCGGTCGCCGACGCGGCCGTCATCCCCAAGTCCGACGCCGAGCACGGCGAGATCCCCAAGGCGTTCATCGTGAAGCGCACTGACGTCTCGGCCGACGAGCTGATGCACTTCGTGGCCGAGCGCGTGGCGCCGTACAAGAAGGTCCGCCTCGTCGAGTTCATCGAGAAGGTGCCGAAGTCCGCCTCGGGGAAGATCCTGCGTCGCGAGCTCATCGCGGCCGAGCGCGCGCGGGCGAACTGATGGCCATCACGCACACGGTCACGTTCGACGATCCGCGCGAGATCGCGGCGCCGGTGCGCGAGATGGCCGGGCTCGAGTTCCTGCGCGGACTGATCGCCCGGCGGGCGCGCGTGCCGATCGCGGCGACACTCGGCTTCACGCTCGCCGAAGTGGCCGAAGGGCACGCGGTGTTCGAGGCGCGCGTGATCCCGGCCGCGTACAACCCGATCGGCAGCGTGCAGGGCGGATGGTACGCGGCGGTGCTCGACGCCGCGAGCGGCGTCGCGCTGCACACGCTCCTTGCCGCCGGCGAAGCGTACGCGACCGCCGAGTTCAAGGTGAACCTGCTGAAGGCGGCCCGCGCCGAGCACGGCGTGCTGCGCGCGACCGGCCGCGTGATCCACAAGGGCCGCAGCACCGCCCTCACCGAGGCACAGCTCGTCGGCCCGGACGGCGCGATCTTCGCGCATTGCACGGCGACGCAGCTCATCCTCGCGCCGACCACGACCCCCTGACCGCACCCCGATGACCCGAACCGTCCGATCGACCCGTCACGCGCTCGTCGCGCTCGCCGCGCTCTCGCTCGCCGCCGCGACGCTCGCGGCGCAGCGCCCCGCCGCGCGCGGCGCGGCCGCCGCCGACCCGCGCAGCGAAGCGGCCAAGCGCGCCCTCATCGCCGACGTGGACGCCCGCGCCAAGCTCACGCAGGAGATCAACGACCAGATCTTCTCGTTCGGCGAGCTCGGCTTCCAGGAGGTCGAGACCTCCCGCTACCTCGTCGCGCTGCTGCGGCGCAACGGGTTCACGGTGGAAGAGGGCTACGCCGGGATCCCGACCGCGTGGGTCGCGACGTGGGGCAGCGGGAAGCCGGTCATCGCGGTCGGGAGCGACATCGACGGCATCCCGCAGGCGTCGCAGTTCCCGGGGCTCGCGTGCCGGCGGCCGATGGTGCCGGGCGCACCCGGCCACGGCGAAGGACACAACTCCGGCCAGGCGGTCGTGATCACCGCCGCGCTCGCGGTGAAGAAGCTGATGGAGGAGCAGCACCTTCCGGGCACGCTCAAGATCTGGCCCGGCGTGGCCGAGGAGCAGCTCGGCTCGAAGGCGTTCTTCACCGCGGCCGGCCTCTTCAAGGACGTGGACATCTCCTTCTTCACGCACGTCGCCGACGAGTTCTCGGCGCCGTGGGGCGCGCCGAACGAGTACAGCGGGCTCGTCTCGCTGCTGTATTCATTCGAGGGGACGACCGCGCACGCCGCCGGTGCGCCGTGGCGCGGCCGCAGTGCGCTCGACGCCGTGGAACTGATGAACGTCGGCTGGAACTACCGGCGCGAGCACCTGCGCACCGAGTCGCGCTCGCACTACGTGGTGCGCGACGGCGGCGACCAGCCGAACGTCGTGCCGGCGACGGCGAGCGTCTGGTACTTCCTCCGCGAGCTCGACGCGCCGCGGATCCGGTACATGTGGGCGGTGGCCGACTCGGTGGCGCAGGGCGCGGCGACGATGACCGGCACGCGGGTCGCGAGCGTCCGCGTGATGGGCGCGGCCTGGCCGCCGCACTTCAACCGGCCGGTGGCCGAGGCGATGGGCGCGAACATCCAGCGCGTCGGGATGCCGCAATGGAACGCAGACGACCAGCGTTTCGCGAAGGCCGTCCAGCACGAGATGGGGCAGCCGGAGAACGGCCTCTCGGCCGTGACGAAGGGGCTCGTCGCGCCGCCGGCGGAGTCGGAACGGAAGGGCGGCGGGTCGGACGACATCGGCGACGTGAGCTGGGCCGTGCCGACGGTGCAGCTCTTCTATCCGAGCAACATCCCCGGGACGCCCGGGCACAATTGGGTGGACGCGATCGCCATGGCCACGCCGGTCGCGCACAAGGGAGCGACGGCCGGCGCGAAGGCGCTCGCGCTCACGATGTACGACGTCCTCACGAAGCCCCAGCTCGTCACCGATGCGTGGGCCTACTATCGGGACGTGCAGACGAAGGACGTGAAGTACGAGAGCTTCGTGCGACCGCAGGACCGAGCGCCGATCGACCTCAACGCGAACATCCTGTCACGGTACCGTGAGCAGATGCGGCCCTTCTATTACGATGCGACTCGCTTCCCGACCTACCTGGACCAGCTCGGGCTGAAGTACCCGACGCTCCGCGCGGCCGACGGGAGCTGTGGCGCGGGTGCCGTGCCCTGACGGCGGAAACTTGAGCGTCCGTCGGTAACGGTCCGGTGTCGGCACCTCAAGTCCGTGTGAGGTAGGCCGACACTGGCACTGTCAGACCTTCCAGACTGACCGACTGTCCCGGGCCCCCTGCGATCGCACGGGTCGTCGGGGGCGATCGTCCCCGTCTGTCCGAGCAATGTCCCTGACACCGGCGTTCCTGTCCCGCCGTCCGGCGCTCGTCGCCGCGGCCGTCCTCACGCTCGCTTGCGCTCACCCCCTCGCGGCGCAGGCGCCCCGCACCGCGGCGGACTCGATGCTCGCGATGATCCGCTCGCGCGCCGGGATCGTCGACACGCCGGCGAAGCCCGCGCCGGCGACGCGCCCGGTCGCGACCACGGCGCGCCGCCCCGCAGCCGCGCCGGTGTCCGCGCCGAAGCCGGTCGTGATCCACGACACCGTCGTCGTCCGCGACACGGTGCTCGTCCCGCACATGATGCGCGACACCATCACGGTGCGCGAGACGGTCACGATCCGGGACACGGTCGTCGTGCACGACACGGTCGTGGTGCGCGACGCGGTGCTCCGTCCCGCTCCGGCCGTGGCCGCTCCGACCGCCGCGCCCGCTGCGCCGAAGCCCGCGCCGGCTGCGCCTTCGGCGCCTGCCGCCCCCGCGGCGCGCATGGCCGAGGTCGGCTTCGGCACGCTGAAGTTCGACGGCCTCCTCCAGATGCACTTCGGCGCGACCAACAGCGCCGCCGCGAGCTCCTTCCGCATCCGCCGCGCCGAGATCAAGGTCTCGGGCCGCATCTCGCCGCTCGTCGGCTGGGCGATGATGTTCGACGTCTCCAAGCCGCTCTCGCTCTCGACGCAGACCGCGAACGTCAGCGGCAGCAACGTCGTGACGTCGACGAGCGTGAACCAGAACTCGCGCCTGATGCAGGACGCGATCCTCACGGTCGACTTCAAGCCGACCATCCACGTGGACGCCGGCCAGTTCCGCCTCCCGCTCGGCAACGTCGGTTCCGGCTCGTCGGCGAACCTCGAGACGATCGAGCGCCCGATGTTCCAGTCCGACCGCGCGCGCGGCGGAGCCCTCGGCGACGTCCGCGACATCGGCTTCGTCGTGCGCGGCACGGCCTACAAGGTCGCCGACTACTGGGTAGGCGCCTTCAACGGCACCGGCGAGTCGCAGAACACGACCGATGTGAACAACGAGAAGGCGGTCGTCGGCCGCGTGACGTTCAAGACCCCGGTCGACGGCCTCCGCATCGGGGCGTCGGGACTCTACACCGGCTTCGAGGCCGGCATGCCGACGCGCAAGGACCGCTACGGCGCCGAGGTCACCTACCAGCACGGCAAGTACCTCGGCCGCATCGAGGCCCAGCACGGCATCGACGGCGTCACCGACCGCGCGGGCGGGTTCGCGCTCTTCGGCTACCGCCTCCTGCCGCAGCTGCAGCTGGTGACCCGCGTGGACGCGTGGGACCCGGACGTCCGCCGCGACGACACCGCCGCGACGGTCCGGGCGACCGACTACCTCGCCGGCGCGACGTGGCTCCTCGCCGGCGACAACGCGAAGCTCCAGGTCAACCTCTCGCGCCGTTCCTACGCCGGCGGCGTCTCGCCCACCGTCAACACGCTGCTGTTCAACCTGCAGGCCTCCTGGTAGCCAAGGCGCCAGGCCGCACCCGCTCTCCTTCCAGACCATCGCCCACGCACCGCTCCATTCGACTGCCATGCAACGCCTCACGTTCACCCAGCGCATCACCCTGCTCGTCACGGTCTCGCTCGGCAGCGGCATCATCCTCGCCGGCGCGGCCCTCGTCAGCCAGAAGAGGACCAGCACCGAGTTCTCGGCCCTGATCGGCCGCGAGATCGAGGCGCGCCGCCTCTCCTCGTCGGCCCAGGTCGCGTTCAAGACCCAGGTGCAGGAGTGGAAGAACATCCTGCTCCGCGGCTACCAGCCCGAGAACCTCGAGAAGTACCGCAACTCGTTCCACGCCGAGGAGGCGGTGGTGCGCGTGCGGGTCGACTCGCTCCGCGCGCTCGTCGCGACCGACACGACGGCGTCGCGCCTCGTGCGCGAGTTCGCCGACGCGCACGCCGCGATGGGCGAGAAGTACAAGGCCGCGATCGAGCACTTCGCCGCCGGCAAGGGTCTCGACCCCGTCTCGGCCGACGCCGAGGTGAAGGGGCAAGATCGCGCCCCGACCGAACTGCTCACCGCCATCGGCGAGCACCTGACGAAGAACGCCAACACGGTCGTCGCGTCGACCGAGGCGTCGGCCAGCGCCGCGCGCTGGTTCCTGATCGTCACCGCGGCGATCGTGCTGATGGTCACGATCGGTTTCGCCTGGTTCATGGTGAAGGAGATCCGCGCGTCGCTCGTCGCCGTCGTGAAGCGCGTCGAGCAGGTCCGTGAGGAGGCGATCGCCGCCGTCGGCCGCGCCAGCGAGGCGCTCGCCCGCGGCGCGCTGTCGGAGTCGATCAGCGTGCACGTCGACCACCTCCCGGTGGTGACCGAGGACGAGATCGGTGCGCTCGCGAGGAGCGTGAACGGCATCATCGACCAGTCCAGTGCGACCGTCGGGGCGTTCGACCGCGCCCGCACCGCGCTCGGCAAGCTGATCGCCGAGAGCAACGGGCTCGTCCGCAGCGCGAAGGCCGGCGACCTCTCCCGCCGCGGCGACGCGCGCGGCTTCGAGGGCTCGTACAAGGAGCTGCTCACCGGCTTCAACGAGACGCTCGACGCGGTCATCGCGCCGGTCACCGAGGCGTCGCAGGTGCTCGACCAGGTCGCGGCCCGCGACCTCACCGCCCGCGTGCGCGGCAACTACCAGGGCGACCACGAGATGATGAAGACCGCGCTCAACACCGCGGTCGAGCAGCTCGAGTCGGCGCTGACCGACATCCACGCCTCGACCGACCAGGTCGCGGCGGCGGGCGAGCAGATCGCGCAGGGTTCCAGCTCGCTGGCGAAGGTCACCACCGAGCAGGCGGCGAGCGTCGAGGAGATCTCGGCGTCGCTGCAGGAGCTCACCTCGATGGCGCGCGGCAACTCCGAGAGCGCGAAGGCCGCGTCGGCGCTGGTCGGCGAGGCCCGCAGCTCGGCCGACGAGGGCATCAAGAGCACGCAGCAGCTCGCCGGCGCGATGGACGAGCTCCGCCAGAGCGCGGACTCGACGGCGAAGATCATCCGCACCATCGACGAGATCGCGTTCCAGACGAACCTCCTCGCGCTGAACGCCGCCGTCGAGGCGGCGCGCGCCGGCGACGCCG
>CAZIDS010000208.1:0-5845 GCA_964537945.1 uncultured Gemmatimonas sp.
GGTCGCTCACCACCGTCTGGTAGTTCAGCAGCGCCTCGAGGCGCCCCTGCGCGATCTCCGCCTGGTAGGGCGTGTACGCCGTGTACCAGCCCGGGTTCTCGAGGATGTTCCGCTGGATCACCGCCGGCACGTGCGTGTCGTAGTAGCCCATCCCGATGAACGAGCGGCGCACCTCGTTCGCCGACATCTCGGTGCGGAACGCGGCAAGCGCTTCCTGCTCGGACTTGGCGCCCGGCAGCGCGAGCGCGCGGCGGAAGCGGATGGTCTCGGGGATCGTCGCGTCGATGAAGGCGTCGAGCGTCGGGTAGCCGAGCGCCTTCAGCATCGCCGTCACGTCGGCGTCGGACGGGCCGAGGTGGCGGCTGACGAAGGTATCGGGCTGGGGATGGACGGACAGGCTCACGGAGGCTTCCTCGCAGGGGGCCGGCGGGCCCCGATGGTGTCAGGGGATGAAAACTACACGGGGCGTCCAGCCGTCGTACATTCCACGCATGACCGGCCCCGTCTTCGACCCGGCCCCCGGGCCGCGCGCGAGCACCACCACCCGCGTCGTCGCCGCGACGCGCGCCGGCGTGAGCTTCGGCTCCGCGCTTGCGATCGCGATCTCCTGGAGCGTGAACCACTCGATCCTGTGGGCGATCGTCCACGGGATCCTGAGCTGGGTCTACGTGGTGTACTACGCGCTGACGCGGTGACGGCGGACCTGGGCGCCCTCGCCGGGCGCTGGCGGCTCCTCCGCGAGGCCGCGCAGGACGGCGCCACCAACATGGCGACCGACGCCGCCCTTCTCGCCCATGCGCGCCGCACCGGCGAGGGCGTGCTGCGGATCTACGCGTGGCAGCGCCCGACCCTCTCGCTCGGCCGGCACGAGCGCGCCCGTGGACTCTTCGACCCCGCACGGCTCGATGCTGCGGGCGTGGACGTGGTCCGCCGGCCGACGGGCGGCCGCGCACTCCTGCACCACCGCGAGGTCACCTACGCGGTCGCCGCACCCGCGTTGCTGCCGCTCGGCGACAGCTACGCCGCGATCAACGCGCTGCTCCTCGGCGCGCTCGGGCGGCTCAGCGTGCGCGCCGCGCTCGCTGCACCGGCGGCGCGCCCGCTGCGCCCCGACGGCGCGGCCTGTTTCGCCGAACCGGCGGCCGGCGAGCTCGTCGTCGGCGGCGCGAAGCTCGTCGGCTCGGCGCAGCTGCGCGAGGACGGGGCCCTGCTGCAGCACGGCTCGATCCTGCTTGACGACGACCAGCCGCTGATCGCGCGGCTCCGCGCGCCCGGCGCGGGGAGTGAGGCGGCTCGCCCCGTTGCGCCCGCCGGGACGCTGCGCACGGCCCTCGGGCGCGAGGTCGCGTTCGCCGAGGTCGCCGACGCGCTCGAGGCGGAGCTCGACGCCGGTCGCACCGCCTCGCCGCTCGACGCCGGATTGCTCGCGGACGACCTCGCGCGTCTAGTGATTGCGTTCCGCGACCCGGCCTGGACCTGGCGGCGCTGACGCCGTCCCCCGACTCCCGGTCCGATGCGCCGACCCGCCCCGCTCCGCCTCCTCGCCGCTGGCCTCCTCTCGACCGCACTCGGCTGCTCCGTCCTCGGCAGCGGCAGCGGCGGCGGCACGATCATCTACACGACGACGGCCGAGCCGGACGCCATGCTGCCGGCGCTGCGCGTGAACATCGGGGCACGGATGGTGAGCGAGCTCCTCTTCGACCCGCTCGTCGAGGTGGGACCGTCGCTCAACGTCTTCGGCGACTCCGGCTTCGCGCCGCGCCTCGCCGAGCGCTGGAGCTGGAGCGCCGATTCGCTGGTCATCACGTTCAACCTCGACCGGCAGGCGCAGTGGCATGACGGCGCGCCGGTCGTCGCGCGCGACGTCGTCGCGGGACTCGCGGCGATCCGCGAGCCGGCCAACGGCTCGACGCTCAACGGTGACGTCGCCGAGATCGACTCGGTGCACGTCGTCGACGACCACACGGTCAGCTTCCACTACTCGGCGCGTTCCTCGGAGCAGTTCCTCGCCGCCTCGCTCGTCTTCCCGCTGCCGGCGCACCTCGTCGACACGATCCCCGCCGGACGGCTCGCGACGAGCGCGTTCGCGCAGCACCCGGTGGGTTCGGGCCGGTTCAGGTTCGTGTCGCGCGAACCGACGGTGCGCCTCGAGCTCGCCGCCGTGGACGACCACTACCGCGGCCGGCCCGGACCCGACCGCATCGCCATCGTGATCAGCAAGGAACCGGCGACCGCGATCGCGAAGCTCTGGACCGAGGAGGCCGACGTCACCGACTTCCTGCCGCCACCCGACGTCGCCGAGGCCGCGAAGCATCCGCACGTGCGGCTCGTGAGCGGCCAGAGCTTCGACTACAGCTTCCTCGGCTTCAACTTCCGCGACCCCCGCGACACGTCGCGCGCGCATCCGCTGCTGGGGGACGCGCGGATGCGCCGCGCCGTGGCGCACGCGATCGACCGCGTCGCGCTCGTGCGCGCGCTCTTCGACACGCTCGCGCGGCCCGGCGCCGGTCCGTTCGTGCGCGCGCAGTTCGCCGCCGACACCACGATCGCGCAGCCGGCCTACGACACCGCCGCCGCGAACGCGCTGCTCGACTCACTGGGCTGGACGCAGCGCGGCCGCGACGGGATCCGCATGAAGGGCGGGCGCCGGCTCGTGCTCCGCGCGCTCGTGCCGGCGCCGAGTGCGAACCGTGTCCGCGCGTCGGTGATCGTGCAGGAGGCGCTCCGCACCGTCGGCATCGACGACCCGATCGACAAGCTCGACGGCCAGGCGTTCGGCGTCGCGCGGGAGGCTGGGGACTGGGACCTCGTCTACGGCGGCTGGACGACGACGCCGAGCATGCGCGGCATCCGCGGCACGTGGGAGAGCCGCGGGCCGGACGGTCGCGGGCGGCTCAACGCGGGCCGCTATTCGTCCTCGGCCTTCGACGCGGCGGCCGAGGCCGGTCTCTCGTCGGTGGACCCCGCGACGGGACGCGCGCACTTCCGCGACGCCTTCCGCGCGCTGATGGCCGATGTGCCGGCGGTCTGGCTCTACGAGCCGCGGTTGGTGAGCGCCGTGCACGCGCGCTTCGAGCTCCCGGCGTGGCGGTCCGAGGCCTGGTGGCGGACGATCGCCGACTGGCGCCTCGACCCCGCGAAGCGGCTGCCGCGCGACGCGCGCCCCGGCGCCTAGGCGCGGTGCGCGGCGCGATCCTCTCTCGCGTCGGGCAGGCGGCGCTCGTCGTCCTGCTCGTCGTCGCCGCCTGCTTCACGCTCGTGCGCCTCGCGCCGGGCGACCCGTTCTTCCGTGCGCTCGACGAGCCGGGCGTCACCGCCGAGCAGCGCGCCGCCATGCGGGCGAGCTTCGGCTACGACCGGCCGGTGACGGAGCAATTCGCGCGCTTCGCGCTGAACGCCGTGCGTGGCGAGTTCGGCTGGTCGCACTCGCGCGGTGAGCCGGTGCGCGCCGCCCTCGCGGCGACGGTCCCCAACACGCTGCTGCTTGCCGGCACCGCGCTCGTGCTCGCCTTCGCGCTGGGCATCGCCGTCGGCGCCTGGCAGGGCTGGCGGCGCGAGGCGCTGCTCGCGCGCGCGACCGACGCGCTGGGACTCGCGATCCTCTCGGTCCCCGACTTCGTGCTCGCGGTGCTGGCGCTGATGGGCCCCGCGCTCGCGTGGCGCCTCTTCCCCGTGAGCGGGATGCGGACCGAGTTCGGTCCGGGCGGTCTCGCCGGCGTCGTCGACGTGCTCCACCACCTCGCGCTCCCTGCGATCGTGCTCGCGCTCCCGGTCGCCGCGATCGCCGCACGACTGCAGCGCACCGCGATGACCGGCGCGCGCGACGCCGAGTTCGTGCGCGCGGCCTTCGCGCGCGGCGCCGGCGAAGGCCGCGCCGCCATCCGCCACGCGCTGCGCAACGCGCTGGTCCCGGTGCTCGCCTATGCCGGGGTGCAGGTGTCGGCGCTGATGGGCGGCGTCGCCATCATCGAGCAGGTCTTCGACTGGCCGGGCATGGGGCGGCTCACGATCGGCGCCGTGCAGGCGCGCGACTACCCGCTGGTCGTCGGCGCGGTGATGGTCGCCAGCGTCGGCACGGTGATCGGCACGATGCTCGCCGACCTGGCGCTGCTCTGGGCCGACCCGCGGCAGCGGGGGCGCGCGTGACGCGGGCGATGCGGATCGCCGCGCTCGTGCTCGCCGTCGTGGCGCTCGCGGCGCTCCTCGCACCCTGGCTCTCGCCGCGCGACCCGCGCGTGCAAGCCGAGATCGCGACCAGCATCTGGCAGCCCCCCAGCGACGCGCATCCGCTCGGCACGGACTCGGCGGCGCGCGATGTGCTCAGCCGGCTGCTGCACGCGGGACGTGTCACGATCGGGATGGCGCTCGTCGCGGTCGCCGTGGCGCTCACGCTCGGCACGCTCATCGGCGCCGCGGCCGCGCTCCGCCGCGGATTCGTCGACACGGCGTTGATGCGGCTGACCGACGCGATGCTCGCCTTCCCGCGCCTGCTGCTGCTGATCCTCGTCGTCGCGGGCGCCGGCCCGCCGGGCGCGCTCATGCTGGCCGTGCTCATCGGCGCGACGGGCTGGATGACCACCGGCCGCCTCGTGCGGCAGGAGACGCGGCGCCTCCTCGCGACCGAGCACCTGCGCGGCGCGAGAGCGCTCGGCGTGCCGCGCGGCCGCCTCTTCCTGAAGCACCTCCTCCCGGCCCTGGCGCCGACGCTCGCCGCCGCCGCGGTCTTCGCCTTCGCTGCCGCGATCCCGCTCGAGACCGGCCTCTCGTTCCTCGGGCTCGGCGTCCAGCCGCCGCACCCCAGCTGGGGCAACATCATCGCCGACGCCGACTCGCGGCCGCTCGCGCACTGGTGGCTCGTGCTCTTCCCCACGCTCGCGATCGCGGCGACGGTGATCAGCGCGAACACCCTCGCCGAGGGCTTCGCCGACCGCACGCGCGACCGCGGGCGCTTCGAGGAGCCGGACGAATGAGCGCCGCCCCGCCGGCCGCCGACCGCGCGCTGCTGCGCGTGCAGGACCTCGGCGTCACCACGACGCGCGGCGCGCGCACGCTGCTGCAGGGCGCGACCTTCGCGGTGGAGCGCGGCCAGGCGGTCGGCATCGTCGGCCCCTCGGGCGCCGGCAAGAGCACGCTCGCCCTCGCGCTCGTGCGCCTCCTGCCGCGCGGCGCGCAGGTCGCCGACGGCTCGGCGATCCACCTCGGCACCGACCAGCTCCACCTGCTGGACGAGCCGGCGATGCGCGCCGTGCGCGGCGCGCGCATCGGGTACGTCTTCCAGGAGCCGCTGCTCGCGCTCGACCCCGCGATGCGCGTCGGCGAGCAGGTCGCCGAGGCCGCGCTGGTCCACGGCGCCGCGCCGCGCGAGGCGCGCGACCGCGCGCTCACGCTCCTCGGGCAGGTCGGCTTCACCGACCCGCGCGCGATCGCGGCGCGGCATCCGCACGAGCTCTCCGGCGGGCAGCGGCAGCGCGTCTGCATCGCCGCCGCGATGCTGATGGAGCCCGAGCTCCTGATCGCCGACGAGCCGACGACGGCGCTCGACCCGACGCTGCAGGCGCACGTGCTCGACCTGATCGACGCGCTGCGCACGCGCACCGGGACGGCACTGCTCCTCATCTCGCACGACCTGCGCACGGTCGCCGAACGCTGCGAGCGCGTCCTTGTCGTCGGCGACGGGCGACTGCTCGAGGACCGCCCCGCCGCCGAGTCGCTCGCGGCGTACCGCGGCCGCCGGCCGTCGCCGGCATTCGGGACGCACGTCGTGCCCGCCCCCGACGCGGCGCGCGCGCCGCTGCTCCGCGTCCGCGGCCTCGAGGTGACCTACCCGGCGACCGGGCTCGCACCC
>CAZIDS010000209.1:0-5839 GCA_964537945.1 uncultured Gemmatimonas sp.
GCCGCGGCGTACGCGGGCGCGCTCGCGCGCCGCTCGTGGCCGCTCTGGCTCCTCCCCTTCGGGCTCCCGCTGCTCGGGCTCTGGGGGGCGTACTTCTTCCGCGACCCGGCGCGCTGGGGGTCGCGCGGCGAGCACCTCGTGATCTCGCCGGCCGACGGCCGCGTGATCGACATCGCCGAGGTGGACGAGCCGGCCTTCCTCCACGGCAAGGCGATCCGCATCTCGGTGTTCATGAACGTGTTCAACGTCCACGTGAACCGGTACCCGGTGAGCGGCACGGTCAGCTACGTGCACTACAACCCGGGCAAGTTCCTCAACGCCGCCGCCGACAAGGCGTCGCTCGAGAACGAGCAGAGCTCGATCGGCGTGACGACGAAGAAGCACAAGGTGCTCTTCCGGCAGATCGCCGGGCTCATCGCGCGGCGCATCGTGACGTACAGCCGCGAGGGGGACGAGGCCGAACAGGGCGAGCGGATGGGCTTGATCCGCTTCGGCTCGCGGGTGGACGTCTTCGTGCCCGTCGGCAGCGTGGTGAAGGTGCAGCTGGGCGAGAAGCCGCAGGCGGGCGTGACGGTGCTCGCGGAGCTGCCGCGATGATGGCCCGCCGCCCGCGGTTCCCGCGCCCGTCGCTGGTGATGCTGCCCAACGCGTTCACGCTGGCGAACCTGTTCTTCGGGATGTTCGCGATCGTCTCGGCGGCGCGCGGCGACCACAACTTCGCCGCCGGCTGCATCGTCGCCGGCGCCTTCTGCGACATGCTCGACGGCCGCATCGCGCGGGCGACGAACACGTTCAGTGCGTTCGGCGAGGAGCTCGACTCGCTGGTCGACGCGATCTCGTTCGGCCTCGCGCCGGCGATGATGATGTACTTCGCCGTGCTGCGGCACACCGGCTGGGACTGGCTCTTCTGCTTCATCTTCACCGCCTCGGCGGTGATGCGCCTCGCCCGGTTCAACGTCGAGACCGGTGGCAGCAAGAAGAAGATCCCGTGGTTCAAGGGACTCCCAAGCCCGGCCGCGGGCGGCACGCTGGCCACCTACTACTGGTTCAGCCAGACGCCGATCTACAACGACGTCTTCGTCGGCTGGCCGTGGGAGGTGATCATGCGCGCGCTGATGCTCGTGCTCGCCGCGCTGATGATCTCCGACGTGCCGTTCCCGGGGTGGCCGAAGCTGACCTTCAAGACGCTGCACGGGTCGGCCGCGATCGTCGTGCTCGTCTCGACGCTCGTCGCGATCCCGCTCGTCCCGAAGCACTACTTCTTCCCCGTCGGCGTGGGCTACATGATCACGGGGATCCTGCTGGTGCTCGTCCGCACGATGTTCGAGATGCCACCGATCTTCGGCGACCCGTCCGATGACGCCGACGATGATGAACTTCCCACCGAGGGTGCCAGCACGTGAAGCAGTTCCGCGTCTCCGTCCACATCGTCCCCCGCAAGGGCCTGCTCGACCCCCAGGGCAAGGCCGTCGCCGACGCCCTCCACACGCTCGGCTTCGCCGCCGTCGGCGACGTGCACGTCGGCCGCTACCTCCACATCGACACTGCGGCGAGCGACGCGTCGCACGCCGAGGCGTCGGTGCGCGAGATGTGCGCGCGGCTGCTCGCCAACCCGGTGACCGAGGACTTCGAGATCGCCGGGACCGCCCAGGTGGCGGCGCGATGAAGGTCGGCGTCGTCTCCTTCCCCGGCTCCAACTGCGACGAGGACGCGCTCCTCGGCGTCGTCGAGCACCTCGACGCGACCGCCACGCTGCTCTGGCACAAGGACCACGACCTCCAGGGGAGCGACGTCATCATCCTCCCCGGCGGGTTCAGCTACGGCGACTACCTGCGCTCGGGCGCGATCGCGCGCTTCTCGCCGATCATGCAGGAGGTCGTCGCGCACGCGAAGCGCGGCGGGCCCGTGATCGGCATCTGCAACGGCTTCCAGATCGCGGTCGAGGCCGGGCTCCTCGAGGGTGCGCTGCTCCGCAACGCGAACCTGCAGTTCCGGTCGATCCCGGTGACGCTGCGCGTCGAGAGCACCGAGACGGTGTTCACCGCCGCCGCCACGAAGGGCGCCTCGCTCACGATGCCGATCGCGCACGGCGACGGCCGCTTCACCGCGGACGACGACACGCTCGACCGCCTCGAAGGCGAGGGCCAGGTCGTCTTCCGCTACGTGGACTCGCAGGGCAACGCCACCGACGCGGCCAACCCGAACGGCTCGATGCGCAACATCGCCGGCATCGCCAACAAGTCCGGCACCATCGTCGGCCTGATGCCCCATCCGGAGCGCGCGATGGAACCGCTGTTGGGTTCCTCCGATGGCCTGATCCTGTTCCAGTCTCTGCTTTCGAAAGTGAACGCGTAGTCCACGTTCATCCTTCATCCTTCAGCCTTCAGCCTTCATCACGACCGATGTCCACCGACAACAAGCCTTCGAAGAATGAAGACGAGTACTTCGTCCGCGCCGACGCCGAACTCATCAAGGCCCAGCGCGCCAAGCTCGACGCCGAGCGCGTCCAGGCCGAGAAGAAGACGCACTACATGCGCTGCCCCAAGTGCGGCGGCCAGCTGAAGGAGGTCGAGTTCCACCACGTGAAGGTGGACGTGTGCCCCGACTGCAACGGCATGTGGGTCGACGCGGGCGAGATCGAGATGATCGGCCGCGTCTCCAAGAATCGCGTCGGCGACTTCCTCGGCGACCTCTTCAAGGGATTCCGCAGCAAGTGACCACCGGCGCCACTCCCCGCCCCGGCGACCCGGTGATCACGCCGGCCCTGGTCGCCGAGCACGGGCTCACGATGGACGAGTACGACCGGCTCGTGAAGATGGTCGGCCGCACGCCGACCTTCACCGAGCTCGGCATCATCAGCGCGCTCTGGAGCGAGCACTGCTCCTACAAGCACTCGCGTCCCGTCCTGAAGACGCTGCCGACCAAGGCCCCGTGGGTGCTCCAGGGCCCGGGCGAGAACGCCGGCGTCATCAGCATCGGCGACGGGCTCGCGGTCGCGTTCAAGATCGAGTCGCACAACCATCCGTCCGCGGTCGAGCCCTACCAGGGCGCCGCGACCGGCGTCGGCGGCATCCTGCGCGACGTCTTCACGATGGGCGCGCGTCCGATCGCGATGCTCAACTCGCTCCGCTTCGGCTCGCTCGAGACGCCGCGCGTCCGCTACCTCGTCGGCGGCGTCGTGAAGGGGATCGGCGACTACGGCAACTGCGTCGGCATCCCGACCGTCGCCGGCGACGTGATGTTCGACGCCGCCTACGAGGGCAATCCGCTCGTCAACGCGATGTGCGTCGGCCTCCTCAAGGAGGAGGAGCTGATCCGCGCGAAGGCCGAGGGCGTCGGCAACCCGGTCATCGCCGTCGGCGCGCGCACCGGCCGCGACGGCATCCACGGCGCCTCCTTCGCCTCCGAGGACCTCTCCGAGGAGAACGAGGCCAAGCGCCCGCGCGTGCAGGTGGGCGACCCGTTCACCGAGAAACTCCTCCTCGAGGCGTCGCTCGAGCTCATCCGCAGCGGCCACATCGTCGCGATCCAGGACATGGGCGCCGCCGGCCTCACCTCCTCCTCGGCCGAGATGGCCGAGCGCGGTGACGTCGGCGTCACCATCGACACGAAGAAGGTCCCCGTGCGCGAGGAGGGGATGACGCCCTACGAGATCCTCCTCTCCGAATCGCAGGAGCGGATGCTCGTCGTGGCGAAGCAGGGCCACGACGCACAGGTGAAGGCGATCCTCGCCAAGTGGGACCTCGTCGCCGAAGTCATCGGCGAGGTGATCGCCGAACCGGTCTATCGCGTCACCGAGGGCGCGCAAGTCGTCGCCGAGTTCCCCGGCACGCGCCTCGTCACCGACTGCCCGCAGTACCATCCCGAGGCGAAGGAGTCGGCCGAGGCCGTGGCGCGGCGCGCGCGCGACGTGCACGCCATCGCGCCGCTGGAGAACGAGAAGGACCACGCCTGGACGCTCGAGCGCCTGCTCCAGGCGCCGACGATCGCCAGCAAGCACTGGATCACGCGGCAGTACGACTCGACGGTGCGCACCAACACCGTGATGGGTCCAGGGCACGCCGACGCGGCGGTCATCCGCATCCGCGGCTCGAGGAAGGCTCTCGCGGTGAAGACCGACTGCAACGGCCGCTACGTCTTCCTCGACCCGCGCGTCGGCGGCCGCATCGCCGTCGCCGAAGCCGCGCGCAACGTCGCCTGCACCGGTGCGACGCCGAAGGCGATCACCAACTGCCTCAACTTCGGCAATCCGAAGAAGCCCGAGGTGTTCTTCCAGTTCCGTGAAGCCGTCTTCGGGATGGGCGACGCCTGCCGCACGCTCGACACGCCGGTGACCGGCGGCAACGTCTCGCTCTACAACGAGAACCCGCAGGGCGCGGTCTATCCCACGCCGACGATCGGCATGGTCGGGCTGCTCAACGACGCGTCGCACGCGACGCGCATGAACTTCACCACCGCCGGCGACGCGATCGTCCTGCTCGGCGAGAACACCGACGAGATCGGCGGCTCCGAGTACCTCGCGTGGATCCACGGGGTGGTCGCGGGCGCACCTCCGGCGTGCGACCTCGAGGGCGAGAAGACGCTGATCGCCGCGCTGCTCGAGGCGATCCGCGCCGGGAAAGTCCGCTCGGCGCACGACTGCTCCGAGGGCGGGCTCGCGGTCGCGCTGGCCGAGTGCTGCATCGCCGACCGCACGAAGCCGATGGGGGCATCGGTCGACCTCGGCGCGTGGCAGGGACTCAAGCCGCGCGCGCTGCTCTTCGGCGAGGCGCAGGGGCGCGTCGTCCTCTCCACCACCGACGCCGAGGCCGTGCTCGCGATCGCCAGGACGCACGGCGTCCCGGCGCGCGTGATCGGCAAGGTCACCGCGGCCTCCGACGGCTTGAGGGTGGCGGGCCCGGCGGCGTTCAGCATCAGTTCGGCCCGCCTCGTGGACGCGTACCACGAGACGCTGCCCCGCGCGATGTCCCGCGCGGCGGCGGAGGCCGTGGACCACGATCCCGCACTCGAGGGGGAACCGGCCTGATGTGCGGCATCTTCGGCATCAGCGGCCATCAGAGTGCGGCGGCCGTCACCCACCTGGGGCTCTACTCGCTCCAGCATCGCGGGCAGGAGTCGGCGGGCATCGTCTCGACGAACACCGACGGTGAGGTCCACGGCATCCGCGCGATGGGCCTCGTCTCGGACAAGTTCACCGAGTCGGCGATGGAGGAGCTCAGCGGCCCCGTCGCGCTCGGCCACACGCGCTACAGCACCGCCGGCTCGAGCACCATCGAGAACGCGCAGCCGGCGATGGTGCGCTTCAAGGGCGGCCACATCGTCCTCGCGCACAACGGCAACCTCACCAACGCGCCCGAGATCCGGCAGGAGCTCGAGGACCAGGGCTCGATCTTCTCGAGCACGATGGACAGCGAGGTGATCGTGCACCGGCTCGCGCGCTCGCGGGCCGAGAGGCCGGAGGAGAAGCTCGCGGCGGCGCTGCGCGGAGTGGAGGGCGCGTACTCGCTGCTGGTGATGATCAATGACACACTCGTCGCGGCGCGCGACCCGTACGGCTGGCGCCCGCTCGTGATGGGCAAGCTCGGCGACGCGGTGGTGTTCGCGTCGGAGACGTGCGCGCTCGACATCACCGGCGCGCAGGTGGTCCGCGAGGTCCAGCCGGGTGAGATCGTCGCGGTCGAGCCGAACGGCACGATGCGCACCCTGCAGACGCCGCCGGCGAGCAAGCTGCCCCGCTGCGTCTTCGAGTACGTCTATTTCGCGCGGCCCGACTCGAAGGTCTTCGGCGGGTCGGTGGACCGCGCGCGGCGCGCCCTCGGGCGGCGGCTCGCGCAGGAAC
>CAZIDS010000210.1:0-5834 GCA_964537945.1 uncultured Gemmatimonas sp.
AGCCGACGTGCTCGCGGCGGTAGCGCGTGAGCGCCGCCTCATCGGCGTCGGTGAGCACATGGTCGCGGAAGGTCACAGTGCCGGCGGTCGGAGCATCGAGGCCGCCGAGGATGTTCAGCAGCGTGGACTTCCCGCTGCCCGAGGGACCGAGGATGACGACGAACTCACCGGCGAAGAGGTCGAGGTCCACGCCGCGCAGCGCGGGCACCTCCACCTCCCCCACGCGGTAGACCTTCGAGAGGCCCCGCGCGTGGAAGAGCGGTTCGCGGGTCGTCATGACTCAAGCTCCTGCGTCGGGAGCGGGCGAACCATCGGCGGATTCCTCCCGTGGCGTCGGGGGAGGCCGCACACGAGCCGTGGCTGTGACTGCGGCGTTCGTGCATCTTGCTCCTGTCCCTTCCCGAGATCCGATGCGCCCCCACCGCGATCCCCGCCGGCCGGTCGGCTCGACCGTCCGCCTCCTGCTCGCCTGCCTCTTCGCGTTCGCCGTCGTCCCGACGGCCGGCGCGCAGGTGAAGACCGAGAAACCCCAGCTCCACGGCAAGCACTGGGTCGCCGTCACCGGCAAGCCGCTCGGCGCCACCGCCGGCGCGATGATCTTCCAGCGCGGCGGCAACGCCGTCGATGCCTCGGTCGCGATGCTCGCCGCCGTCTGCACCATGTGGGACACGCTCGCCTGCGGCGGCGAGACGCAGGCGCTCATCTATCATCCCGGCCTCAAGAAGGTCATCGGGATCAATGCGCTCGGCGTCGCCCCGACCGGGGCGACGGCGGAGTTCTATCGCAGCAAGGGGATGAACAACCCGCCCGAGTTCGGCCCGCTCGCCGCGGTGACGCCCGGCACGCCCGGCGGCATGCTCGTGATGCTCGCCGAGTACGGCACGCTCTCGCTGGAGCAGGTGCTCGCGCCTGCACTGCAGATGGCCGAGGACGGCTATCCGATGGAGGCGCAGCTCGCGAACACGATCGAGGCGAACAAGGCGCGCATCAAGGAATGGCGCTACTCGCCGGCCGTCTTCCTGCCGCACGCGGGCGAGGCGCGCGAGGCGCCGCAGCCGGGCGAGGTGTTCCGACAGCCGGACCTCGCCGCGACCTTCCGCAAGCTGATCGAGGCCGAGCGCGACGCGCTCAAGGCGAAGAAGTCGCGGAAGGAGGCGATCATGGCCGCCTACGACCGCTTCTACCGCGGCGACATCGCGCAGGAGATCGTCCGCGCGGTACGCGAGGAGGGCGGCCTCTTCACGATGGAGGACCTCGCGAACTGGCGCGTCCGCATCGAAGAGCCGCTCTCGACGGGCTACCGCGGCTACACGGTCTTCAAGCTCCCGCAGTGGCAGCAGGGCCCGGTGATGCTGCAGGCGCTGAACATCCTCGAGAACGCCGACCTCAGGGGGATGGGCTACAACAGCGCGCAGTACATCCACACGATCTACCAGGCGATGAACCTCGCCTTCGCCGACCGCGACTTCTACTACGGCGACCCGGCCTTCCCTCCCGAGGAGCCGATGGCGGGGCTGCTCTCCAAGGCGTACGGCAAGGCACGGTGGGACGCGATGAGCCGCGACCGCAACGACCCGGCGGTCCGGCCGGGCGATCCGTATCCGTTCCAGAACGCGACGAACCCCTTCGGCCCGCTCCTCGAGAGCTGGTCGGTCGCGGGACCGCGCCTGACGGGCGCCACGGCGCCGCGCGCGCCCGAGCCGCCGGACGACGGCGCCTTCTACGACGCCTTCACGCGCGGCACGACGAGCATCCAGGCCGTGGATGAGAACGGCTGGCTCGTCTCGATCACGCCGAGCGGCGGCTGGGTGCCGGCGGTGATCGCGGGCCGCACCGGCATCGGCCTCTCACAGCGCGCGCAGTCGTTCGTCACGCGCGCCGAGGACGGACCATTCAACGTGATCGAGCCGGGCAAGCGGCCGCGCGTCACGCTCACGCCGACGATCGCGATGAAGGACGGCGAGCCGTGGATGGCGTTCTCGGTGCAGGGCGGCGACACCCAGGACCAGGACCTGCTCCAGTTCTTCCTCGCGATGGTCGAGTTCGGCCAGACGGTGCAGCAGGCGGCGGAGCATCCCGGGTTCCACTCCTATCAGATGCGGTCGAGCTTCGGCGCGCACGAGGCGCGGCCGGGCCGGATCCAGCTGAACGAGCGAGTCCCCGACTGGGTGCGCGAGGATCTGCGGCGCCGCGGATACACGACGGAGTTCGCGCGCTACACGTCGGGACCGATCACGGCGATCTGGATCGACCGCGCGCACCGCACCTTCTGGGGCGCGGCGAGCAATTTCGGCGAGGACCATGGCATCGCCTGGTGAGCCCGCTGCCTCATCCGATGGCGCGCGCTGGCGCCCGCTCGCTGAGCGGCACGCCGAGCGGTACGCCGAGCGGCACGCCGCGCGGATCGTCCTCGTCCTGATCCTCGTCGCGGCGGCGGTGATCCTCGGCCGCGAGCTGCGCCACGGCTGGTTCCCGCACGACGAGGGATCGCTCGGCCAATCGGCGGAACGGGCGCTCGGCGGCGAAGTGCCGCACCGCGACTTCGATGAGATCTACACCGGCCTGCTGAGCTACGTCCACGCGGCGGTCTACGCGGTGACGGGGCCCGGCCTCGTGCCGCTGCGCGTGCTGCTCCTGTGCGCGTCGCTCGCCTGGCTCGCGGGCCTCTACCGGATCCTGCTGCGGTTCGCGCCGCCGCTCGCCGCGGGCGCGGGCGCGCTCACGGTCTTCATCTGGAGCGTGCCGAACTACCCCGCGGCGATCCCGAGCTGGTACATCGTCTTCGCGGCGACCTTCGGCGCACTCGCGCTGCTCAAGTGGCGCGAGGCGGGGACGCCGGCGTGGCTCGTCGTCGCCGGTGCGATGGGCGGCGTCGCATTCCTCTTCAAGCTCAGCGGCATCTTCTTCTGGCTGGGCGGCGGGCTCGCGCTGCTCGCGCTGCCTGAGCCGGAGGACCGGCGCGCGATGCCGTTCACGGCGGCGGACCGCGCGGTGAATGCCGTCGTCGCGCTCGTGATCGTGCTGGTGCTTGGCGCGCTGGTGCGCGTGACCGGCCGCGGCGACCGCGAGCTGCTGCGCTTCGCGGTGCCGCTCGGCGCGCTGATCATCGTGATCGCGACGCGCGCGGCGCGTGGCGGCGCGGGCGTCCCGCGGTGGCGCACGCTCCGGGACCGCGTCTCGCGATTCGTGCTCGGCGCGGCGATCCCGCTCGGCGCACTGCTGCTGTTCTTCGCCGCGACCGGCGGCCTCGGCGCGATGCTCGAGGGCGTGTTCGTGACGCCGTTCCGCCGGATCGCGTCGGCGTCGATGCGACCGCCGCCGGTGGCGTCGCTGGCCTTCGTCGTGCCGGTGATGCTGCTGCTCTGGCTGCCGACCGCGAAGGCGAGCGTGCGGCGGCTCGCGCCCTACCTCGCCGCGGCGCTCGCCTCCTTCGTGCTGCTGCGCTCGGCGCCGGACCTGCGTTTCTACTGGCTCGGCTGGCTCTCGGCGTGGGGATTGCTGTTCGTCGTCGCCTTCGACGGCGCGCAGCTCGCGGGCGGCCACACGGCCGCGCCGGCCGGACCCGCGCGCGACGGCGCGTTCATCCTCGCGTGCACCGGCGTCGGGATGGCGCTCGTCGAGTACCCGTTCGCGGCGCCGGTCTACACCGCGTACGCGCTGCCGCTGCTGATGCTCGCCGCCTTCGCGCTGGTGCGCGTGCGCGGTCGCGCGGCCCCCGGCGTGCAGGCGGTGACGCTCGGCTTCTTCCTGCTGTTCGGCCTGATGCGGATCCTGCCGGGCACGGTCGGCACGCTCGGCGTCGGCTTCGCGCACAGTGGCGAGGACACGCCGCTGTCGATGGCGCGCGGCGGGCTCTACGTGGACCGGATGGAGGCCTCGGTCTACAACGACGTCACTCGATTCGTGCAGGAGACCGCGCACGGCCGCGCGATCTGGGCGGGGCCCGACGCCCCCGAGGTATACTTCCTCACCGGACTGCCCAATCACACGCGCACCTTCTTCGACTTCCTCGACAGCCCCGCCGAGATGGAGCGCCCGCTCGTGACGCGCCTGCAGTCGATCGGCGCCGAAGTCGTCGTGATCAAGCTGCGGCCGCAGTTCTCGGCCGGGATCACCGCGGCGCAGACGGATTCCCTTCGCGCGGCCTATCCGAATCGGCGCGGCTTCCCCGGTTTCCTGGTGCTGTGGAAGTGAGGACGCGATGAGCCTCTTCTCGCGCTTCCGCGACCGGGTGATGGAATCGCCGCTGGTCTACCGGACCTTCCAGGCGCCCTTCGCCGACGCGAAGCTCAAGCCGTTCCTCGAGCGCGTGGACCTGCGGAACGTGAAGCGGCTGCTCGACGTCGGCTGCGGGCCCGGCACGAATGCGCGCGCCTTCGAGTCGGTCGAGTACGTCGGCGTGGACATCAACCCCGATTACATCGCGACGGCGCAGCAGCGCTTCAAGGGACGCTTCGTCGTCGGCGACGTGGCCGATCCGTCGGTGCTGCCGAACGAGCGGTTCGACGTCGTGTTCGCGAACTCGCTGATGCACCATCTGCCGGACGACGTCACCCGGCGCCTGCTGAAGCGGATGGGCGAGCTCGTCGCGCCGGGCGGCGGCGTGCACGTGCTCGACCTCGTCCTGCCGCCGCACGTGTCGCCGGCGTGGGCGCTCGCACACCTCGACCGCGGGCGCCATGCGCGGCCGCTCGAGGCGTGGCGCGCGATCTTCACCGAGCACCTGACGGAACGCCATTTCGCGATGTATCCGCTTGGCCTTCCGGGCGTCCCTCTCTGGTGGATGGTCCATTTCCACGGAGTCCCGCGATGAGTCCGCGCCGCCTGACGGTCGCGATCCCGATCCACAACGAGGAAGAGGTGATCCCCGCACTGCTCGCGCGCGTGGGGGCGGTGCTCGACGCTCTCCCGGGCGGGCCGCACGAGCTCCTCCTCGTGGACGACGGCAGCCGCGACCGATCGCGCGAGATGCTCGAGGCGGCCGCCGCGAAGGACGCGCGACTCACGCTCGTGGTGCTCTCGCGCAACTTCGGGCACCAGGCCGCGCTCACCGCCGCGTTCGACCACGCGCAGGGCGACGCAATGGTCCTGATGGACGGCGACCTGCAGGACCCGCCGGAGGCGCTGCCGGCGCTGCTCGCGAAGCTCGACGAGGGCTACGACGTCGTCTACGTGCGGCGCACGCGGCGGAAGGAGCCCCTCTGGCTGCGCGCCTGCTACTACGTCGCGTACCGCATCATCGGGAAGCTCTCGAGGATCGCGCTCCCCTCGGACTCGGGTGATTTCGCGATCCTGTCGCGGCGCGCGGTGGACGCCGTGCGCGACCTTCCCGAGCGGCAGCGCTACCTGCGCGGGCTGCGCAGCTGGGTCGGCTACCGGCAGGTGGGGATGGACGTCGAGCGCGCCGCCCGCGCGGCGGGCGAGAGCAAGTACTCGATCCGGCGGCTCGTCGGCCTCGCGCTCGACGGCGCCTTCGCCTTCTCCACCGCGCCGCTGCGCTTCATCGGCGTCGTGGGCGGCTTCACGCTCGCGCTCTCGGTGCTCTTCTCGCTCTACGCCGTCTACGCGAAGCTCTTCCTCGGCCGCTCCCCGGCCGGCTTCACCGCGCTCACGGTGCTCGGCACGCTGATCGGCGGGATGATCCTGCTCTCGCTCTGGATCATCGGCGAGTACGTGGGGCGCATCTACGAAGAGGTGAAGCGGCGGCCGGTGTACCTCGTCGACCGCGTGGTGCGCGGTGCGAAGCCGCCGGCCTGATGGACGCCGGCTACGGCGCCACGTACGCGACGCTCTACCGCAGGCACTGGTGGTGGCGGTCGCGCGAGGCCTACCTC
>CAZIDS010000211.1:0-5832 GCA_964537945.1 uncultured Gemmatimonas sp.
AGAAGAAGTAGTCAGCGGTCACGCTCCAACCACAGGGGGATCGGCGCACGCGCCGGTCCCTTTGTTGTTTCCACCCAGTCGTCGGCCGCATCGTGATCGCACCCGCGATGCCGCGAACGACTAAGGGCCGCCCCGAAGGACGGCCCTCATGCGCGCGATCGTCGATCGCGGATGCTTCGGCTTCGACTACGCGGCCCGGTGCGACCCCGACGCGCGCGGCTCCGGCTCCTCGCTGGGACCCGGCCACCACTCGTACGCGAAGAAGCGCGGCTGCGCCTCCGCGCGGCTGCCGCTCGAGATGACGATGCCCATCGGCTCTTCGTCGACCTGGTTCTGTGCGATGCGATCCATGCGTGCTACCTCTGCGATGCAACGAAGCTTCGAGATGAGCGCCATTCGCGGGCGCGGTTCACCCCTATAGACTCGGCACGTAGAGTGCCAGTTTCGCGGTGGGCTAACCACGTTGTCCGACAAGCACTTAGACCACTCGAGCGACTGGCGGGATGACCCCATCGTCGCACTCTGACACGAGCGCCGGGCGCCCATCCGTGTCAGTTGGTCACGCCACGTGCTTCTTCGCGACGAAGGTCCGCGAGGCGCCCGGCTCCGGCACGAGCGTGATCTCCCAGCCGTCGTAGCGGCTGCGGAGCTCCTCCTCCGTGAGCACCTGCTGTCCAGCGACGAGCGTCTCGATCAGGTGCACGCCGCCGTCGGTCGTCGCCTGCTGCAGCAGCTCGATGATGCGCTCGCGCTCGGGACCGGAGAGCCCGGCGAACGCGGCCGGCGTGCAGATCACCGCCGCGAGCGGGCCTTCCGGCGTGAAGCTCACGAGGTCGGCGGCGAATCCGCGCAGCTTCTCCGTGAGGCCCGCGTCCTTCGCCGCGCGCAGCACGCGGTTCACGACCGCCTGCTCGGGCTCGATCGCCGTCACCTCGCAGCCGTTCGCCGCGAGGTAGAGCGCCGAGCCCTCGACCCGCGCGCCGGCGACGACCACCTGCGGCGACGTGCCGGCGAGGCGCGGGATCGCCTGCGTGAGCGGCGTGTCGCGACGCAGTCCCCAGTGCTCGGGGCGGCGCAGCTCGGTCGCGTTCTTCTCGCGCCGCCGGCGCCACGTCTCATAAGTCGGGATCCGCAGGCGCGCGACGATGATCTTGTCGACTTCGTCGGCGAGCATCACCTCGCGCATCCCGAGCTGCGCCCCCTCGTCGAGCGTGCGCGCGGCCTCGGTCGCGATGCCGTGCAGCACCGCCGTCGGCACGGAGATCTTGTAGTCCTCCACCTCGCGCTCGACGTACTCCTGGTATTCCTGTCGGAGCGTGCGGGCCGATCGGCGAGGGGCCATGCGGGGCGGGAGAGGGAAGGGGAAGCCCGTCCGGACGATGGGAGCAAGCTAGGCGCCGCCGTCCGCGCGACAACCCCCGCGCGCATCTTTCACGGCGATGCCCGAGCTCCCGGAAGTCGAACACGCCGTCCGCGGACTGCGCCGCGCGCTCGCGGGCCGCCGCATCACGTCCGTCCGCGCGCACCACCGCGCGCAGGCGCGCACGCTCGGCCCCGCGGTGCAGCGCCGCGTCGCGGGGCGCCGGGTGGTCGGCGTCACGCGCCGCGGCAAGCATCAGCTGATCCACCTCGACGACGGCGCGACGCTCCTCGTCCACTTCCGGCTCGACGGCGAGTGGGCCGTCACGCGCGCGGCCACCGCGCTCCCGCGCTTCGCGCGCGTGAGCCTCGATCTCGCCGGCGGACGCCGCATCTCGCTGCTCGACCCGCGCGCGCTCTGCACCATCACCTGGCACGCGCCGGGCAAGCCGCCCGCGCTCGCGCTCGGCCCCGAGGCCGACGACCCGGCCGTGACGGCCGCGTGGCTGCACGCGCAGTTCGCGACGCGGCGCGGGCCGGTGAAGCCGGTGCTGCTCGACCAGCGCCTGCTCGCCGGCATCGGCAACATCTACGCGCAGGAGGCCTGCTGGCGCGCGGCGATCCATCCGGCGGTGCGCGCGAACGCGCTCACGCCGCGGCGCGTGGCCGCGCTGCTCCGGGGCATCCGCGCCGCGCTGCGCGACGGCCACCGCCACGTCGGCCGCTACCGGGACGGCACGCGCGAGGTGCCGTGGAAGGTCTACGACCGCGAAGGCGAACCGTGCGCGCGCTGCGGCGCGTCGATCCGGCGGATGGTGCAGGCGGGGCGGGGGACGTGGTACTGCGCGGGATGCCAGCTGCGCTGACATCCCGCGAGGATCGAAGAGCGAGGGGAACGGTGGAGGAGACTGAAGCTCCAAGGAGAGGATTGAAGGTCGAGCGGAAGGACGCACTCTCCTTCTCCTTCCCCCTCAGGCTTCATCCCTCTCCCTGAGCTCTCTCCCCTTTCACTCGCCTTCGCTCCTCGCTCCTCGCGGTCTCACTCGCCGGCCTCGAGCAATGCTCCCTTGAGGTACCCCGTCTCCGGGATCGTCACGACCTCCGGATGATCCACCGGCTGTCCCGTGACCGCGCGCAGGATCATCCGCCGCCCGGAATCCGCCGCCGCCTCCCCGAGCATCGCGAGGAACTCCGGCTTCCCGACGTGATAGGAGCAGCTCGCGGTGTACAGCATCCCGCCCGGCGCGAGCAGCCGCATCGCCCGCAGGTTGATCTCCTTGTAGCCGCGCAGCGCGCCGGCGATCGCGCCGCGGTTCTTCGCGAAGGCCGGAGGGTCGAGCACGATCGTCTCGTAGCGCGCGCCCTTCGCCTCCTCGGCACGGAGGAACTCGAACGCGTCGGCCTCGACGCCGCTGACGTTCGCGAGCCCGTTCAGCGCCGCGTTCTCCGCCGCGCGCGCGATCGCCGCCGCCGACGCGTCCACCGCGGTCACCGTGTCCGCGCGCCGCGCGAGGTGCAGCGCGAACGAGCCGTGGTAGCTGAAGACGTCGAGCGCGCGGCCGCGCGCCACGCTCGCCGCGAGCACCCGCGCCTCGCGCTGGTCGAGGAACGCGCCCGTCTTCTGTCCCTCGTGCGGCGCCGCGAGATAGCGCACGCCGTGCTCGCGCACCTCGACGACCGCCGGGACGCTCCCGTGCAGCGCCTCCACCACCTTCGGCAGTCCCTCGCGCCCGCGCACGCTCGCGTCGTTCCGCGCGAGGATCCCCTCCGGCCGCACGAGCGCGACGAGCGCGGCCACGATCGCCTCGCGGTGCGCCTCGAGCCCGGCGGAGAGGAGCTGCACGACGAGCCAGCGGTCGAAGCGGTCGACCACCAGCGACGGCAGGCCATCGCCCTCGCCGTGCACGTACCGGCACGCGTTCGTCTCAACGCCGAGGATGCTGCCGCGCCGCGCGATCGCCGCGGCGATCCGGGCGCGCCACCAGCGCTCGTCGAGCCGCTCGTCCGCCTGCCGCGAGACGAACCGCAGCGAGATCTCGCTGTCGGGGCTCCAGAGCGCGGTGCCGAGCGCGCGGCCCTGCGGGTCCTGGACGCTGACCGCGCCGGCCGGCGCCGAGGGCGCGCGCTGCACGTCGGAGCGAAAGATCCACGGATGCCCGCCGGCCCATCGCCGCGCGCCGCGCGTCGAGATCGTGGCGGTGCTCATGTTGCGCCGGGGGTCAGGGCGCCGGCGGCCGCTTGGTGCCGAGCGAGTCGTACGTCGCGCGCGGCACGCCCACGGCGCGCAGCGCCGAATCGACCTCGGCCGCGGCGCGCCGCGCCCGGTCGAGCGAATCACGGCGCGCGCCGCTGCGCACCATCTGGATCGCGGCGAGGTGCTCGCGGTACGTCGTGCGGAACTCGTGCCGCCCGTCGCCGCGCGCGACGAAGTACTTGTACGGCACGTCGGCGGGGAAGAGCGCGGCCTCGATGCTCGCCGAGCCGGGCGAGGCGATCGGCCCCGGCGGCAGCCCCACCCGGCGGTACGTGTTGTACGGCGAATCGACGCGCAGGTCGCGGTAGAGCACGCGCCCGGGGCGCTTCTTCTGCGCGTACTGCACGGTCGGGTCGGCCTGCAGCGGCATCCGGATCCGCAGGCGATTCGAGTAGACGGCCGCCACGAGCGGGCGCTCCTCGCCGCGGCGCACCTCCTTCTCGACGATCGACGCCAGCGTCACCACCTGGTGCCGCGACATCTTCAGCTCCTTGAGGCGCGCGTTCCAGTCCGGCTTCCACATCTGCTCGAACCGGTTGACCATCAGCGTCACCGCCTGGCGCGCCGTCGTCGCGCCCGGGAAGTCGTACGTGTCGGGGAAGAGGTAGCCCTCGAGCGTTTCGGTGCCGAGCGGCGCCTGCACGCGCTGCAGCAGCACGGTGTCGCGCACCGCGGCCTCCAGCGACTCGGCGGGGATCTCGAGCTTCTTCGCGAGCTCCGGTACGATCTCCCAGAGCGGCCAGCCCTCGGGGATCGTGACGCGGTTCATGATGCCCTTCCCCTCCTTCAGCGCCTCGAGCACCTCGTTCCAACTCGCGCCGCGGCGGATCAGGTAGGTGCCGTAGCGGATGTCGCGGTCGAGCCCGCGCTGCGACGCGTACTTCCCGAAGAGCTTGGGGTGCTCGACGATCCCGTGCGCCGAGAGCGAGTCGGCCGCCTCGCGGAAGAGCGAGCCGCGCGGGATCGTGATCGTCACCCGCGTCTGGTCGCGGTTGCCGACGGCGTCGAGCAGCACGGGGACGGCCGGCGCCGCGAGGAGCAGCAGCAGGATCGTCGCGACGACGACGCGCCGCGGACGGGTCTTGGCCGCGGCACTCACCCGGGCTCCCCCGCCTCGCGCGTGGCCATCATGTCGAGCGCGGTGCGCAGCAGCACCGTCGCCGCGAGGGCGTCGACGTCCCCTTTGCGTCCGCGGGTCGAGCCGCCCATCTCCTGCACCGCGCGCAGCGCGGCCGCGGTCGTGAAGCGCTCGTCCACCAGCTCCGCCGGATGGCCGGTGCGCGTCGAGAGCTCCAGCGCGAGGCGGCGCGCCTCGGCCGCGCGCGGCGTGTCCTCGCCCATCTCGTCGAGCGGCAGGCCGACGACGAAGCCCTCGGCGCCGAGCTCGGCGGCGCGCGCGAGCAGCGCGGTCAGCGGCGGGCGCTTGCCGGCGCGGCGCTCCACGTGGCCGGCCGGGGACGCGATCATCCCCATCGGGTCGCTCACCGCGAGCCCGACCCGCCGGTCCCCGAGGTCCACCGCCATCCATCGCCGGTGTCGCACCGCCGCTTCGCTCACGCGCCCTCCGCCATCCGCTGGAAGAACTCCTCGTTGGTCGCCGTCTGCGTGAGCCGGCGCAGCACGAAGTTCGTCGCCTCGTCGGGTGCCATGTCCCCGACGAAGTGCCGCAGGAGGAAGATGCGGTTCCGCTCCTTCTCCGTCAGGAGGAGCTCCTCCTTGCGCGTCCCCGACTTGGCGATCTCGAACGCCGGGTAGATGCGGCGGTTCGCGATGTCGCGGTCGAGGACGATCTCCATGTTGCCGGTACCCTTGAACTCCTCGAAGATCACCTCGTCCATCCGCGACCCGGTGTTCACCAGGGCCGTGGCGACGATGGTCAGGGAGCCGCCGCCGTCGATCCGGCGTGCCGCGCCGAAGAAGCGCTTCGGCTTCTCGAGCGCCTTCGCGTCGACGCCGCCGGAGAGGATCTTCCCGCTCATCGGTGTGACGGCGTTGTGCGCCCGTGCGAGCCGCGTGATCGAGTCGAGGAGGATCACGACGTCCTGCTTCGCCTCGACGAGCCGCTTCGCCTTCTCGATGACCATCTCGGCCACCTGCACGTGCCGCTGCGCCGGTTCGTCGAAGGTGGACGAGATGACTTCACCATCGACCGATCGCTGCATGTCCGTCACTTCTTCCGGACGTTCGTCGATGAGCAGCACGATCAGATAGACCTCTGG
>CAZIDS010000212.1:0-5828 GCA_964537945.1 uncultured Gemmatimonas sp.
TGCCCGACTCGAGCTTCGCGATGCCGAAGTCGAGCAGGAAGGCGTGCGCCTCGACGCACAGCACGTTGTCGGGCTTGAGGTCGCGGTGGATCACGCCGGAGCCGTGCGCGTATGCGAGCGCGTCCGCGACGTCGCGCAGCAGCACGACCGCCTCGTGCAGCGGCAGCGCGCCGGCGCGCTTGAGCCGCTCGCGCATCGTCTCGCCGCCGACGTACGGCATCACGTAGTAGAACAGCCCCTCGACCGCGCCCGAGTCGATCAGCGTGAGGATGTGCGGATGCGACAGCCGCGCCGCGATCCGCACCTCGTCGAGGAAGCGGCCATGTCCCATCGTCTGCGCGAGGCCGGGCTCGAGCACCTTGATCACGACCTCGCGATCGTGCTTCCGCTCGCGCGCGCGGAACACGCTCGCCATCCCGCCCATGCCGAGCGTGTCGACGATGACGTAGCGGTCGCTCAGCGCCGCGTCGAGGCGCGCGCGCAGGTCGGCGCGCTTCGGCGGCGCGAGCGGCTGGTCGAGGAAGCCCGGCGACTCATGCGCCTCGAACATCCGCTCGAGCCGGACGCGCAGCGCCTCGTCACCGGCGCAGGCGTCCTGCAGCCACGCGGCACGCGCCTCGCGGGGCATCGAGATGCCCTCGTCGAAGAGGCGCTCCAGGCGCTCCCAGTCCGGCCCGGGGCTCACTGGGCGCGCGTTCCCGCCTCGGAGAGCTCGCTCTGCAGCCAGGCGCGGGCCTTCACCCAGTCGCGCTGCACCGTGCGCGTCGTCACGCCCAGCGCCTGCGCGATCTCCTCCTCGCTCAGCCCGACGAAGAACCGCATCTCCACCACGCGCGCCAGGCGCTCGTCGTGCGCCGCGAGCCGCTCGAGCGCCTCGTCGAGCCCGAGCATCTCGGCCGCGTCCACCGTCGGCCCCGCGACGTCGTCGCCGAGCGTGACCGCGAAGAACTCGCCACCGCGCTTCTGCGCCTGCCGGCGCCGCGCGTACTCCACGAGCACCTGCCGCATCGCGCGCGCCGCGACCGCCGCGAAATGCTCGCGCGAGAGACCCTGCGGACCGGCGCCGAGCTTGAGCCAGGCCTCGTTCAGCAGCGCCGTCGGTTGCAGTGTGTGACCGGGGGCCTCGCGACGCAGCAGCCGTTCGGCGATCTGCCGCAGCTCGCCGTAGAGGCGAAGGAAGGCATCCGGCGCTTCAGGAGTCGTCATCGCGGGGGACCGCTCGGGAGGAGGGAGAATATACGGCGCTCACCGGGCGCCGCCGAGGAACGCCGCCACGCGCTCCCAGTGGGGCATCGCGAGCCCGCGCCGGAAGAAGCCGAAATGGCCGAGGCCCTCGGCCGGATGGTGCTCGTGCCGGATGTCCGCCTTCGCGTACTCGCGCACCAGCGCGGCCGCCGCGGCGCGCGGCGCGAAATGGTCGTCATCGAAGCTGATCGAGAGCATCGGAAGGTCGAGCGACCGGTGTCCGGCCCAGCGGCCGAGGTGCTCGCGCCGCGCGCACCACCGCGACCATTCGCGCGCGACGCCGCCGGGAAGGTCCTCGCCGAGGCCGAAGAGCCGCGACGGGAAGCGGCCGAGCAGCACGCTGAGCGCCGGCATCGCGACGCGCCACAGCGCCGTCAGCGGCAGCCGGTACGGCCATGGCCAGTGCCCCATCCAGCCGTGCTGCGCGCCCACGAGGACCGCGCGATCCACGAGGTGCGCGTTCGGCGCGAGGCCGAGCGCCTGGCCGCCGAACGAGTGCCCGACGAAGTAGATCGAGCCGGTGGCCGCGCGGCGGCCCGCCCACGCGATCGCTGCCGCCAGGTCGAGTTCGCCCCACGCGTGCATCGACAGCCGCGGGTCCCGCATCGCGATGCCCAGCCGCGACTCGCCGATCCCGCGCCAGTCCCAGCAGAGCACGTCGAACCGCTGCTCGGCGAGCCAGGTCGCGAACGCCATGTAGAAGCGGTGCGGCACGCCGGTCGCCGGCGCGATCAGCACCACGCCGCGCGACACGCCGGACGCGAGCCACCGCGTGCCGCCGAGCGGCACGCCATCCTCCGTCACGAGCGTGACGGCGGCCGGGTTGGCGGTCGGGAAGTTCCCGGTGTGGGCGAGTGCCGGGACATCCGAGGAGATGCGGGGCGGGATCATTGCGGGTGGTCGGCGTTCACTGGATGCTGACCCGGGATGCGCCGGTCGATCGCCTCACCCGACATCGGCTGGCGACCCGGTCATCGTGTCAGCATCCACGCGCGCACGGGCGCGGCCGCCGAGGGACCGTCGTCGAAGGCCACGCGGCCGACCGGCACCGCCGTGACGAGACGGCTCATCGTCGCGCCGATCGTCGCCTCGTGATCGGCGACGTTCCAGCAGCCCTGCGCGATCACCGCCAGCGCCTCCCCCGGCGTGCACGGCGTGACCGAGGCCTCCGCGCCACGAGAAGCGAACGGGAGCAGTATCCCGCCGAGCGGACGCGGCGCCCGCTCGATCCGGTCCGCGACCTCGTGCTCGACCTTCTGCGCATCGAGGAGCCACCGCTCCGGCATCGCCTCGTTCGGCGCCTCGCGCACCTCCGGTGCACGTGGGAAGGGATGCAGCTCGAGGGTGCGCGGATCGAGCGGCACGGTGTCGTCGCCGAGGAACCGCCAGCCGTCGGCGCAGAGCGCCGTCACGAGCGTGCTCTTGCCGCGGCCTCGCGGGCCGGGGATCAGGAGCGCCTTGCCGTCGAGCGTCGCGGCCGCGCCGTGCAGCCAGAGCAGGTCGCCGCGCGCGGCGATGAAGTGCTCGAGGATGCGCTGCCGCGCCCACCGGATGGCGGACGAAGGATCGAGCCGCGACGCGATCGGCGCGCCGTCCTCGAGGCAGGCGTAGGTGTCGTCGCTCGCGCGCAGCTCAAGTTCGACCGCGCGACCCACGTGCGGACCTTCCGAGAGGTGCCGGTAGTTCCGCCTGAGCGTCTCCGCGATCGCCGGATCGTCGGCCAGCACGCGCACCGCGGAGCCGAGGAAGGTGACGACGACCGGCTCCATCGGGATCAGTCCGCGTCGAGGAGGCCGAGCGCCCCGAGTCGCTGGACGACCAGCGTGACGTCCGCGACCAGGACGTCCGCGGGCCGCTGCGCGTCGGGGCTCAACTCTCGCGCGATCTCCGCGATCGAGCGCGATCCGTCACAGAGCTCCCAGACCGCCCAGGCCGAGGCGTTCAGCGTGTGGAGCGCCGACCGGCCGCGCAGCTGGACGAGCAGCTCGGTGTCGCCCAGCGGGTACTGCTCGGTCGCGGTCGATCGGCGAGGACGCGACGTCGGCTGGACCGCGAAGGGCCGGGTCGGGACGTCGTCAGGGTCGACCGGAAGGGGAGGGGGCGAGGCGCCCATCGGGGAGGGTGGCGGCGTCGGAAGGAGGGTCGGCCGGGCGGCGAAAGGTAGCGGCCGGCGCTTCGGGGCGGTCGGGGGGGGGCGGCCGGGTTGCAGTGCTGACAGACTGGCTTCGTTCTTGCCGACAAAGTAGCATTGTCTTCCCAGTGGGCGCCGGGGCGCGGGGCGGTTCCGGCGGCAACGCCGACTCTTTCGGAGGTACCGCATGAGCGAGCAAGACGGGCAGGGGCAGGCGACTCCTTCGGCGATGATGAGCCGTCGCGCGATCGTGAAGGCCGGCGGGTGGCTCATTCCCGCGGTCATCGTCGTCGGCATGCCGCGGAACGCGCTCGCGCAGTCGGGCTCCGACGCGCAGCCGGGCAACGGCGGCGGAAGCAGCGACGACGTCTGAGTGCGGCGCCCGACTGCGGCGCCGGCGCCGCAGTTGCTGAGTCGCAGAGGGGGGCCCCATCTCGGGGCCCCCCTTCGTTTCCCGAACATCCACCGACTCTCCGCGAATCCCCCCAGAAACGGACGGTCGGTGCGCGGAGCAGCACTGGCGCCGTTCTTGCACGGTCATCTCACGACTGGGATGACCTTTGCACCCGATGGTCGGGTGTCTCGGCCGGCCCACCTCCCCTGAGGTCGTGATGAGCGAAGAGAACCTCGAGGCGGCACTCTCGTCGGCGAAGCTGAGCCGTCGCGCACTCGTGAAGGCCGGCGGATGGATGATCCCGGCGGTGATGGTGATCGGCATGCCGCGGAACGCGCTCGCGCAGTCGGGCTCCGATTCGCAGCCGTCCAGCGGCGGCGGCAACGGGGGCAATGGGGGCAATGGCGGGAACGGCAGCAACGACCGGCACCACCGGCGCCGCGGCCGCCGCGGCTGAGCCGTCCCAGCGCAAGAAGAACGGGGCCCCGAGCGATCGGGGCCCCGTCTCAATTCCGGCCGGTCATCTCGGCGTCCCGGGCTACGGCAGCTGAGTGGCGATCGTCACCTGCGTGCTGTCGCGGAGGCCGTTCGGCGTGAACGCACGCACCCAGAGCGCACCGCTCGCGGACTTCGCCGCGAGGAGACCCGTCTGCGCATCAATCGTGGCGAGGCGTGTGTCGCTCACGCTCCAGCCGATCGGCGAGCCACTCAGCTGTCCCTGCCCGTTGTAGCTGGACGCCGAGAGCTGGAGGGTGCCGTTCGGCTGCACGAACACGTTGCGCTGGCTGATCGCCAGGCTGACCGCGTCGTAGCCGGGGCCGCCGTAGTAGAGCGGCAGCGGCGGGATCTCGGGGACCGCGCGCTCCCGCACGACGACGCTGCCGTTGGCGTAGAAGAGCACCGACTGCCCCGCCAGGAGGTCGAGGTACACGTAGAGCGTCTCGACCGGCGCGATCATCTCGACGTCGACCGTGAGGCGCAGCGCCTCGACGTCCGCCGGCCACGGGATGGTCCGCGCGGCCGCGGTCGACTCATCCGGCCGGTAGACCATGATGCGCACCGAGTCGATCGATCCGCCGAAGATCGCGTTGGCCGAGCCGCCCTCGGCGGACGCGAGCGCGAAGGCGAGCGTCTTGTGCAGCCCCGCGCCCGGGCCCTGCACCGTCTCACCGCAGGCCGCCGCCGCGAGGGATGCGGCGAGCGCCAGGCGGAGCCTCGACTTCGTGGACCAGCCGTTCATCAGAACCTCGCGAGTTCCTCGTACGCCTTCGAGAAGTCCGCCACCTGCGGCAGGATCTCGTCCTCGAGGCTCGGCGCGTAGCCGACGAAGGTGTCCATCGACGCGACGCGCTTCACCGGTGCATCGAGCCAGGCGAAGCAGTCGTCGGCGACGCGCGCCGCGATCTCGGCCCCATAGCCCCACGAGACCGAATCCTCGTACCCCACCACCACGCGGCCGGTCTTCTTGGCCGACGCGTAGACGGTCTCCTGGTCCCACGGAGAGAGGGTGCGCAGGTCGATCACCTCGACCGACAGGCCGTGCTCCTCCGCCTGCTTCGCCGCAACCAATGCACGCTGGACCGTGGCGCCGTATGTGACCACGGTCACGTCGGTCCCTTCCTTCAGCACCTTCGCCTTGCCGAACGGGATCATGAAGTTCGGGCCCGGATACGCCGCCTTGTTGTACGTCTGGCGATAGAGGTGCTTGTGCTCGAGGAAGATCACCGGGTCCTCGCACCGGATCGCGGTGCGCAGCAGGCCGTTCGCGTCGAGCGCGTTCGACGGGCAGACGACGCGGAGCCCCGGGCAGTGCGTGAAGAGCGAGGCGCCGGTCTGCGAGTGGTAGATCGCACCGCGGATGTAGCCGCCGTAGGTCGTGCGCACCACGACCGGCGACGCGAACGCGTTGCTGGAGCGCCAGCGCATCGTCGCGAGCTCGTCGCGCAGCTGCATGTAGGCGGGCCAGATGTAATCGAAGAACTGGATCTCGACCACCGGCTTGAGGCCGCGCTGCGCCATGCCGATCGCCCGGCCGATGATGTTCGCCTCGGCGAGCGG
>CAZIDS010000213.1:0-5826 GCA_964537945.1 uncultured Gemmatimonas sp.
TGATCGCGATGCCGCCCGTCTCGAGGTCGCGGATCTCGCCGACCATGATGATGTCCGGGTCCTGCCGCAGGAACGCCTTCAGCGCCGCGGCGAAGGTCATCCCGATCTCGTTGCGCACCAGCACCTGGTTGACGCCGTAGAGGTTGTACTCCACGGGGTCCTCGGCCGTCATGATGTTCGTGTCGACCGCGTTGACCTTGCTGATGCAGCTGTAGAGCGTCGTCGTCTTGCCCGAACCGGTCGGGCCGGTGACGAGCACCATCCCGTACGGGTTCTGCACCGCCTCCATCAGCTCCTTCTCGGCGCGTGGCTCGATGCCGAACTTCTCGAGGTCGAGCGTCAGGTTGCCCTTGTCGAGGATGCGGAGCACGACCTTCTCGCCGAAGAGCGTCGGGAGGGTCGAGACGCGGTAGTCGATGACCTTCTTGCCCATCTTGAGCTTGATGCGCCCGTCCTGCGGGACGCGCCGCTCGGCGATGTTGAGCGCGCTCATGATCTTGAATCGCGAGATCAGCGCCGGCTGCATCTTCTTCGGCGGCTTCATGACCTCCTGCAGCGCGCCGTCGATCCGGTAGCGCACGCGGAGGTCGTGCTCGAAGCACTCGAAGTGGATGTCGGACGCGCCGCGCTTCACGGCGTCGGTGAGGATCGCGTTGATCAGCTTCACGACCGGTGCGTCGTCCACCGCGGCGGCCAGGGCCGCCGCCGACATCTCGTCCTTCTCCTCCTCGACGACCTCGAGTTCCTCGCTCTCCATCCCCTCGATCTCGGAGAGGAGGGACGCCATCTGCGTGTCGTTCGACTCGTAGTGCTTCTCGATGACGTTCTTGAGCGTGAACTCGCCCGCGATCACCGGGAAGATGTCGTACCGGGTGATGAACTTGAGATCCTCGATCACCCCGAGGTTCGTCGGGTCGGCCATCGCGACCGTCAGCGTGCGGCCGTCGCGCTTGAGCGGGAGGACGAGGTTCTTCGTCGCGAGGTCGGCCGGGACCAGCTTCACGATCTTGGCGTCGACCTCGAACTTGGAGAGGTCCACCGCCGGCATCTTGTACTGCCGCGCGAGGCAGCGCGTGAGCTCGTTCTCCTGGATGAAGCCGAGCTTCACCAGGTTGTAGCCGACCCGCGTCCCGCTCTGCCGCTGCTCGTCCAGCGCCTTCTGCAGCTGCTCGCGCGTGATCAGCCCTTCCTTGAGGAGGAGGTCGCCGATTCGTTCGCCGCCGGCGGGGGCTGCTGAGGCCATTGGGGGGTCGAGGGGAGGGGCGCATCGAACTCCCGGACGGCCACTCGGCCGGCCCGGGGAGGAATGCGTGAAGGTGCCCGGCGGAAGCCGATGGTGTCAAGGATGACGCCGGCGTCCGTCGGGTACCTCTGTGCGGGGAGGACGAGGTGGCGCCGAAAACGTGACACGCGGCGCGAGGCGCGACGCCAGCGCCGGCCCTATGCCGCGCACCTCTTCGAGAGCGCCGAGTGAACCGAACGGACCGTGCCGAAGGCGATCCTCGACGATCCGCGCCGCGAGCGCCGGGCCGATGCCGGGCAGGTCGTCGAGCTCATCCGCGGTGGCGCGGTCGACGTCGATCAGCGCCGGGGGCGATGGAGTGGGGCGATTCGCCGCGGCATCGCCCGGCCGCGCCTTCGCGCGCGGCGACTCGCGCACCCGCTTGCCTTCGCTGCGCACGGTGCGGTCGCCCGGCGCCGATCCGCGCCGGCCACCGGATGCGATGGCGGAATCGACCGCGGAGAGCTGCTCCGCGAGCGCGGTCCGCGCGTCGCGATCCGGCGCCGGCGCGCGCAGTGCCCGGCATCCGCGGACGCCGACGCCCAGCACGGCGACCGCCGCAACGAAGACAAGGGCTTGGCGCTCGGCGGGAGTCGGCACCGGAGCACGGTCGCGCCGACCTCCCGCTCGGGCCGCATCGCTGCATCGCGCATGTAATGAAAAGAACGCGGCGCGTGCGGCTGCGGTGCGCCGCAACTTCAAATGCAGTTGCTGGCGCTATACTGCGCCTAATGTGCTACTGTAGTGGCATCAAAGAAGTCTACTTTTCGTCGAGATCCCTGATCAGAGTGATCGCCACGTCACCCACGATCAGGAGGGTCGCCGCCGAGACCTTGTCCGCGGTATCCCCGGTCGTGTGATGCCACGGGTAGTCAAGGTCGATCACGTCAATCACCCGAAGTCCCTTCTGGATCAGCGGCACGTGGTCGTCGGTGATCGAGAGGCCGCCGCGATTGGTGAACGCTGCGCGATAGCCGAGCCGCTGCGCCGTCCCCCACACCCGCGCGACCACCTCCGGCGCGGCCTGGGTCGAGTGCACTTCCTGCTCGAAGACCGGCACCGAGTCGCCCACCATGTCCCAGAGCACGCCGAATAGCGGCGCGTACCCGGGCTCGGGCAGGTGCTCGGCGAACCAGCGCGAGCCGAGCAGGACGTCGGTGTCGGTGTCGAAGCTCCCCCAGTCCTCGCCGTCGACGAAGAGGAGGTCCACGCCGACGCCCGGAGGCGTCCGCTCGAGCGCGTCCGCGACGCCGAGGAGGATGGCGACGCCGGAGCCGCCGTCGTTCCCGCCAGGCACGCCGTCGGCGATGCGCGCCGGATCCGCGTCGCTGTCGGCGATCGGCCGCGTGTCCCAGTGCGCGATGTAGAGGACTCGGCGCGACTCGGCGGGACGGAAGCGCGCGAGGAAGTTCCGCAGCGGGAGCCGCTTCCCGTCCGCGGTGACGTGCGTCCACTCCTGCACGACGACCGTGTCGGCCGACGCGCGCAGGCCGGCGAGCAGCCAGTCACCCATGGCGCGGTGTGCTTCGGTGCCGGGGATGCGGGGACCGAACTCGACCTGCCGCACGACGCGCGCGATCGCGGCGGCGGAGTCGAACTCCACCGGTCGCGCGCGCACCGGGGCGGCGTCGCGGGGTGCGCAGGCGGCTGCGGCGGCGAGGAGGGCGGCGGTCGCGGCGGCGCGCGCGACAGCCTGCGTACGGGCGCCGGTGGCGGCGCGTCGGGTCAGCGGGTGCATCGGTCGGCTCGGCAAGGGCGCACGTTTGGGCGCACGTTAGGGCGCACGTTCGGTCGGGGACGGGGTATCCAGTGGCTCATGGCCTTGCCCCGCCCCTCTGGAGCGGTGGAATATACGACCACGTGAAGATCGTCAGCCGCTACGTCCTCCGAGAGCACGCCGGACCGCTCGTCTTCGCCCTCTCGGCCCTCACTTCGCTGCTCCTGCTCAACTTCATCGCCAAGAAATTCGGCGACCTGGTGGGCAAGGGCCTGCCGTGGACGGTGATCACCGAGTTCCTGCTGCTCTCGGTGCCGTTCACGCTCGCGATGACGCTCCCGATGGCAGTGCTCGTCGCGACGCTGCATGCCTTCTCGCGGCTGGCGTCGGAGAACGAGATCACCGCGTTCAAGGCGAGCGGCGTCAGCATGCAGCGGCTCGTACGGCCCGTGATCCTCGCCGCGGCGGTGCTGACGCTCTTCATGGTGTGGTTCAACGACCAGGTGCTCCCGCGGGCGAACCACCGGCTCGCGACGCTGCAGGCCGACATCGCGCGCGTGAAGCCGACGCTCGCGCTGCAGGAGCAGGTGATCAACGAGGTCGTGCCGCGGCAGCTCTTCCTGCGCGCCGGCCGGATCGCCGCCGGGTCGAACCACATGAAGGACGTGACGATCTACGACCTCGGCGACCCGGCGAAGCGGCGCACGATCGTCGCCGACAGCGGCCGGCTCGCGTTCAACGAGACGGGGGAGGACCTCGTCCTGACGCTCTTCGACGGCTCGATGACGGAGCTCTCGGCGCAGGACCCGTCGCAGCTGCAGCGGAACTTCTACCGCACCGATTACATCCGCGTGCGCGGCGTCTCGGTGCGCCTGAACCGCAACGACTCGCAGCGCGACTTCCGCTCCGACCGCGAACTCACCGTGTGCGAGCTGCAGGCGCGCGTGGACGACGCGTCGCGGCAACGGGACAGTGCCTGGGTGCGACTGCGGCGGGCGGCGGGCGACACGGCCGGCGCGCGGCGCCTGCCGTCGGACGTGCGCGGCGTCGGCGGCCTCTACTGCGACGGGCTGCGGCTCATCCGCGGCTGGATGGCGCCGAAGGAGCTCACCGCCGCGACGCTCCCGCAGCAGCCCGTCCGCGCGCCGAAGCCGGTCGCGGCGCCGCCCGAGCAGGGGCCGGCGATCGCACCGAGTTCGGGCGCGCGCGTCGCGCCGGAGTCGGAGGTCGTGGCCGACCCGGCCGAGGCGCCGGGCAACGTGATCCAGCGGAGCGGGCTCGAGCTGGAGCTGGAGATCGCGCAGAACACGATGGACCAGTTCCGCGTGGAGATCGAGAAGAAGTTCGCGATCGCGACGGCCTGCATCGTGTTCGTGCTGCTCGGCGCGGCGATCGCGCTGCGCTTCGCGCGCGGCGGCGTGGGGCTCACGATCGGCGTGAGCCTCGGCGTGTTCGGCATCTACTACGTGGGCCTGCTCGGCGGCGAGGCGCTCGCCGACCGCGCGCTGGTGGACCCCGCGGTGGCGATGTGGGCGGCGAACGCGCTGCTCGGGCTCGTCGGCGTGGTGCTCACCTGGCGCCTGGGCAGCGAGGGCTCGACGTCGCGCGGCAGCGAGACGTCCGAGTGGTGGAGCCGGCTCGTGGACCGCTTCCGCCGCAAGAAGGCCGCGTGAGGCGGCTCCTGCATCCGCTCGACCGGTACGTCCTCGCCGAGTTCTGGAAGGTGCTCGCGGCGACGGCGCTCGGCTTCCCGCTCATCGTGATCATCATCGACGTGAGCGAGAACCTCGACAAGTACCTGTCGCGCGAGCTCCCGATGCGCGACATCGCGCAGGCGTACCTGTACGGCATCCCGGACACGATGTTCCTCGTGCTGCCGGCGGCGGTGCTCTTCGCGACGGTGTTCACCATCGGCGGCTTCACGCGCCACAGCGAGATCACGGCGGCGAAGGCGTCGGGGATCTCGTTCCACCGCTTCATCGCGCCGATCGCGATCGGCGCGGCGGTGACGACGCTGTTCGGGCTCGTGCTGGCCGAGGCGGTGCCGCCGCTGAACGCGAGGCGCCTCGAGCTGCTGCAGGAGAAGGTGTTCCGCAACACCGACAAGCGCACGAACTTCGCGTACGCCTCGGAGACGGGGCGCGTGTACAAGGTCGGGCACGCCGACGTGCGGACGGGGACGCTGGAGTCGCTCGAGGTCGAGCGCCCGGGCGCGGGCCCCGACTATCCGACGTACGTGATCTCGGCGAGGAAGGCCATGTGGGACGGCAGCGGCAGCTGGCTGCTCGCCGACGGCGTGATGCACGTGATGCCGGACTCGATGACGAACCTGACCATCCGGTTCGACTCGCTCCGCGACGCGCGCTTCACCGAGGCGCCGGTGAACCTGATGGCGAACCCGAAGGCGCCGGCCGAGATGGGGTACCGCGACCTCGGGCGGTTCATCGAGGCGATGGAGCGGTCGGGGACGGATGTGAACAAGCTGCGGGTCGAGCGGATGCTGAAGATCGCGATCCCGGTGACGTGCTTCATCATCATGCTGATCGGGGCGCCGCTGGCGACGAGCACGCAGCGCGGCGGGACGGCCTACGGCATCGCGATCAGCCTCGCGACGACCGTTATATTCCTGATGCTGCTGCAGATGACCCAGGCGATCGGCGCGGGGGGCCTGATCATGCCCGAGCTGGCCGCCTGGCTCCCCGGCGCGATCTTCGCCGTCATCGGCGGCTACCTCCTCATCAAGGTCCGGACCTAGCGTGCCCCACCGCCCCACCGAGTCGTTCCCGATCGTCCAGCGGCAAGGGCTCGTGTTCTTCCGCCAGATGGG
>CAZIDS010000214.1:0-5823 GCA_964537945.1 uncultured Gemmatimonas sp.
GTTCTCGAGCACGACGATCGCGTCGTCGATCAGCAGGCCGATGCCGAGCGCGAGCGCGAGCAGGGTCATCGTGTTCAGCGTGAAGCCGAACATCCACATGGCGAAGAAGCTGGAGATGATCGCCACCGGCAGCGTGAGCCCGGTGATGACCGTCGACCGCCACGACCCGAGGAACAGGTAGATGATCATCACGGTGAGGAGCGCACCGAGGACGAGCGTGAGCTCGACGTCGGCGAGGGCCTCGCGGATCTTGCTCGAGTCATCGCGGATGATCTGCAGCGAGATGTCGCTCGGGAGCTGCTCCTGCAGGTCGTCGATGACGCCGCGGACGAGCTGGGCGACCTCGACGGTGTTCGAGCCGGTGATCTTCAGCACCTCGAGCGAGAGCGCGGGCTCGAGCCCCATCAGCGAGGCGCTGCGCTTCTCGGCCGTGCCGTCGACGACGTGGCCGACGTCGCGCACGCGGACCGGCGTGCCGTTGCGGACGACGACGGTGACGTCGCCGAAGGCGGCCGGATCCGTGACGCGGCCGGTGATGCGGACGAGGCGCTCGGTGTCGCCGCGCTGGATGCGGCCCGCGGGCACCTCCTGGTTCTCGCGCTGCAGCGCCGCGACGACCTGCGCCGGCGAGAGGCCGTAGGCGCGCAGCGCCGACGGGTCGAGCTCCACGCGGATCTCGCGCGCGCTGCCGCCCACGACGTTCACGCCGCCGACGCCGGGGATCGACTCGATCCGCTTGCCGATGACCTCCTCGGCGAGGTCGGTGAGCTCGCGCATCGGGCGCGTCTGACTGCGCATCACGATGCTCATGATCGGCCGGTCGTTCGGGTCGAACCGGATGATCACCGGCTCCTCGATCTCGCGCGGCAGCCCGCGGCGGATGCGGGCGACCTTGCCCTGCACCTCGGGCTGCATCTTCATCACGTCCACGCCGAGCTCGAACTGGAGGCGGACGGTCGAGCTGCCCTCCGACGAGGTGGAGGTGATCTCCTTCAGCCCCTCGGTGGTGTTGAGCGCCTCCTCGATCGGCTTCGACACCTCGCGCTCGACGACCTCGGGCGACGCGCCGGGATAGGCCGTCTGCGCGACGATCGTCGGGTAGGTGATGTCAGGGTACTCGTCGACGGCGAGGCGGAAGAACGAGACGGTGCCGAGCACGACGAGCGTCACCATGAGCATGGTGGCGAAGACGGGCCGCTTGATGGAGACGTCGGAGAGGAACATCGGGGGATCCTGATGGGGCGGCGCGCCGCGCGCGCCGCCGGTCCTGAGGAGGGCGAGCCCTTACGGACGTCCGCGCGCCTGCTCGGCGCCGATCACCTGCACCTGCATCCCGGCGCCGAGGAGGCCGACGTTGCCGACGACGATCTCGTCGCCCGGCTTGAGGCCGTCGGTCACCTGCACCACGCCGCGCGCCTCGTCGACGATGCCGAGCTTCACGTCGGCGCGGGCGAGCGCGCCGCCGGCGACCTTCCAGACGAAGGTCTGCGCGCCCGCGCTCGCGGCGGTCTGGCGGATCGCGGCCTGCGGGACCACGAGCTGGCCGTCGAGCGACCGCTCGATGATCTGGCCGGTGGCGAACGTGTTCCCCTTCAGCGCGCCGTTGCCGTTCGGCACCTGCACGAAGACCGTGACCGACTGCGACTGCAGGTCGATCGTCGGGCTCACGCGCGAGACGCGGCCCTGGATGTTGCGGCCGTCGGCGGTGAAGCGCACCTCGAGGCCGTTCCGAAGCGCCGACGCACGGCGCGCGGGCACCGCGGCCGTGAGTTCGAGCACGTCGCTGCGCACGAGCGTGAAGAGCTCGGCGTTGCGGTTGACGCGCTCGCCGTTCTCGACCGAGCGGCGCTCGAGGATGCCCGAGACCGGCGCGACGACCTTCGTGTCGCGCACCAGCGACGCAGCGGCCTTCACGCGCGAATCGGCGGCGGCGAGGCGCGCCTGCGCGGCGAGCGACGCCTGCTCGGCGGCCCGATAGTCGCGTTCCGCGACGGCGCCGGCCTGGAAGAGCTCCTTCGCTTGCTCGAGGTTCCACTGCGCGGTCGTCGCCTCCGAACGGGCGGCGACCTGGTCGGCCTCGGCCGAGCGGAGCGCGGCCTCCTGCTCGCTCGCCTCGAACTCGGCGAGCACCGTGCCGGCGCGGACGGCGTCGCCCTCGCGCACGTTGAGCGCGACGAGGTCGCCCTCGATGCGGGCACGGATGCTGACCGTCTCGATCGGCCGGAGGTTGCCGCTGATCGCGATGCCGGCTTCGATGCGGCCGGCCTCGACCTTGTGGATGTCCGCGCGCGAGAGGACGACGGAGCCGCCGCCGCGAGGCGCGCCGCCGTTCGCAGGTGCGGTGCCGCCGGGCGCCTTCGATGCGGCGCCGCCGGGCGCGGGCGCGCCCGCCTGCGGCTCATCCTTGCCGCACGCCGCGATCGCGAACGTGAGAAGCGCGCCGAGTGCGGCGCGACGGACTGCGAGGGTCATGAACGTCATCGAGTGGTCCCGAGGGCGACGGTACCGCCGTCGGGAAGCGGGATCGGCATCGCGCGCACGCGCGCGAGGTCGGCCACCGCGAGATAGAGGTCGAAGGTCGCGCGCGCCTCGGTGGAGCGCGCGGTCAGGAGGGCGAGCTGCGCATCGGACACGTCGAGCTGCGTCCCGATGCCGCGGCCGAAGCGGAGCGACGCGAGCTGGAAGGCCTCCTCCGCCTCGCGCACGTTGGCCGACCGCGCGGCATACGTGGACTGCGCGCGCACGAGCTCGGCGCGCGCGCGCTCGACGTCGATCGCCGCCTGCTCGCGCGCCTGGCGCACCTGCAGGTCGGCGACGCGGGCCTGCGCTTGCGCGAGGTCCACCGCGCCCTTGGCGCGGAGGCCATCGAAGAGCGGCCACGTCATCTGCACGTTGAAGCTCTTGTCCGGGAACCAGCCGTTGTTCTGGCAGGGGCGCGACTGTCCGCAGTCGAACGTCTCGCCCATCCGCGTCGGCAGCCCGTTGAAGGCGGGGAGGGCGAGGTAGCCCATCGTGAACGAGGCGGACAGCGTCGGCAGCAGGTCAGCACGCGCCACCTTCACCGCCGCTTCGCGCGCGCTCGCGGCCAGCTCCGTGGCGCGCACGCTCGCACGCACGCCGGCCGGCCGCGTGTCGGCGAGCGCCGCGTCGGCGAGGGCGCGCACCTGCGCCGTGTCGAGCACCGTGCCGAGCGCGACCGGCTGCGCGACGGGGATCTGCAGCAGCCGCTTCAGCTCCAGCTCGGCCAGCACACGCTGGCTCTCGGCCTGCAGCGCGAGCGGCTCGAGGTTCTGCCGCTCGACGCGCGCGCGGAGCACGTCGTAGCGCGACGCGCGTCCGCTGCGCTCGAGCTGCTCCACCTGCTTGAGCCGCTCGTCGGCGATCTCGAGGTTGCGCCGCTGGATCTCGGCGAGGCGCGTCTGCAGCGCGACGCCGAGGTAGACGCGCTGCGCGTCGACCGCGAGCGAGGCGCGGGTCTCGTCGCGCGTGAGCAGCGCGGCACGCTCGGTGCGCGCGGCGACCTGCGTCGCGCCGAGGATGCGGCCGCCCTGGAAGAACGACTGCTGGAGCTGGAGGTTCGTGTTGTAGGTGTAGCTCTGGCCGAAGACGTTGCCGACGATGAGTGCGCGGGCGTTCTCGACCTGCTGGACGTAGCTCGAGGCGAGGCGGAGCTGGGGCATGCCGGCGGCGCGCGACGACGTGACCTGCGCGTCGGCGACCTCGACCTGGGCCGAGGCGATGCGGGCCTCGTCGGAGGTGCGCAGCATGCGGTCGACCGCCTCGGCGAGCGTGAGCCGGAGCGTGTCCGGCGCCTGCGCGGCGAGCGGGGTCGCGGCCGCCAGGGCGGCGGCCAGGAGGAGACGGGTGGAAATCATCAGAGAAGTAACGCGCCGGCCCGGGCTGACGTTCAGCCGAGGCCGGCGGCGGACCTCCCGACGGACCGGCCCGCGCTAGTCGGGGACGGCGTCGAGGAACTGGAGCGTCTTGCGGCGGGTCACGACGCTCTTGAGCGCCTTGAAGACGTCGGGGTCGATGCTCATGCCGACGCGCTCCTCGAGGAACTTCACGGCCTCGGGCGGGGAGAGCGGGTCGCGCCACGCGCGGTGCGAGGTCAGCGCGTCGTACGCGTCGGCGGCGTGCAGGATGCGGCCACCGAGCGTGATCGCGTCGCCCTTGAGGCCGCGCGGATAGCCCTTGCCGTCCCAGTGCTCGTGATGGTCGCGGATGGCGGGCAGCAGGTGCGCGATCGGCTTGATGGTGCCGAGGATGTCGATGCCGATCTGCACGTGGGTCTTCACGTGGTCGAATTCCTCGGGCGTGAGCGCGCCGGGCTTGTTCAGCACCGACTCGCGGATGCCGATCTTGCCGATGTCCATCAGGCGGCCGGCGACGCGCAGATTCTCGACCTCGTCGTCGCTGAGGCCGAGGGCACTCGCGAGCGAGGCGGCGAGGTCGGAGACGCGGTCGGAGTGACCACGGAGGAAGGAGTCCTTCGCCTCCTGGACGCTGACGAGGGCGCGCACGACGTCGAGGAGCATGTCATGCAGCATCGTCCGCTCGCGACTGAGCTCCTCGGTCTGCGCGGCGACCTCCTCGCGGATGAGGCGCTCGACCTTGCGTTGCTCGATGGCGAGATCGCGCTTGTGGAGGACGCGCTCGACGGCCGCGGCGAGGTCGCCGAGCTCGATCGGCTTCATCAGGTAGTCCATCGCGCCGTGCGCGAGCGCCTCGGTGGCGGTCGGCGCGTCGTTCACGGCGGTGAGCATCATGACGGCGAGCTCCGGGTCGAGCGCGAGCGCCGCGGGGACGAGCGCGAGTCCGGTCATGCCGGGCATGCGGACGTCGGCGAGCATGAGGACGTGCTTCTCGCGCTCGAGCGCGTCGAGGGCCGCAGGGCCCGAGTCGCACGTCGTGACCTCGTAGCCCTTCGAGCGCAGGAACTTCGCGATCGCGGAGCGGATCAGCTCCTCGTCGTCGACGAGGAGGATGCGCCGCACCTGCGGTTCGGTGATCGCCCGGATGGCCCGGGAGAGTCGGCTCGGTTGGGAGATGCGGCGGTCGGTCATCAGGCGAGTTCGGAGCGGGGCGTGCGCAGGCGAAGGTCAAGATGCCGTGCGCGGTCCACCGCCGCCATCATCGCCTTGAACGGTGTGAGTGGCAAGTGTGATGCCGGTAAGGAGGGTGGAGGTGGGCTGGAGGGCGGGCGACCGGGAATGCGCTGCGTGCCGGCGCGAATCGGGCCCAGGGGCTCCCGCCTACCCCGGGCGCACGGTTCGGACTGACGCGCTAAGCCCGGCACTGAAGTTTCTGCGCTTGTATTGGAGCGTATATGTGCTGTTGCTGGCGCTACTATCTCGAAGAAACCGGCGTCTGCGGATTCACCGCCTCACGAATCGCCGCCGTGATGTCCGGATCGTGGTCCACGTACTCCGCGAGCCCTTTCGCGCGTTCGCGGTCCACGACATCCATCAGGTGCCGCGCGAATCGTGCGCGCGCCGTCGCATCGCCGCCCATGCCGGATGCGCGCATCGCGAGGATGAGCCCGAGCAGGTGGTCCGGATTCGACGCAAGGATCGTGTCCGCCTGCGCGCGCGCCATCGCACCGTCCCCGCTCACCATCGCGAGCAGGCCGAGGTCGTAGCGGCGGTGCGGGTCGAGCGGCGCGAGGGCTAGCTGGCTCTGGATCGCCATCGGCGCGAAGAAGGCGACCGAGTCGCTCTTCCCCTCGGAGACGTAGGTCATAACGCGCGGGTAGAGCCGGGCGGCGCGTTCCGCGGGTCCCATCTGCGAGATGTCCGGTGCCCGTCCGGTCGGCGCGGTCGC
>CAZIDS010000215.1:0-5796 GCA_964537945.1 uncultured Gemmatimonas sp.
AGTTCACCTACGCGCTCGACTCGATCACCGACACGACGATCGTCGCGCTGCAGCGCCAGTCGGGCACGAGTTTCATGACGGTGAAGAGCATCAACGACCACTGGTCGGTGGGCGGCCGCATCTCGGCGAACCGCTCCGACTTCGAGAACCTCGACTTCGGTGCGCAGGCGGGCGGCGCGCTCGAGTGGAACTACTACCCGTACAAGGACTTCACGCGGCGCAAGTTCGCGGTGCTGTACACGCTCGGGATGCGCAACAACCAGTACAAGGAAGAGACGATCTACGGCGTGACGTCGGAGACGCGGCCGATCCACACGCTCGACGCGACGCTCGGCGCGCGGCAGCCGTGGGGCCAGGCGAACGTCACCCTCTATGGAAGGCAGTTCCTCGACGAGTTCAAGTACTACAGCGCCGGCGTCCGCGGCGGCATCGAAGTGCGCGTCGGGAAGGGGCTCTCGTTCAACGTGGACGGGTCGCTCTCGCGCGTGCGCGACCAGCTCTACCTCGAGCGCGGCGGCGCCACGCAGTCGGAGGTGCTCACGCGGCTGCGCGCGCTGCAGACGAACTACCGGTACTTCACCTTCTTCGGCATCCGTTACCAGTTCGGCTCGATCTTCAACTCGGTCGTGAACCCGCGGTTCAACAACATCGACTGACGGTGGCGCGGGTCGCCGGTGTCGCGGGATCGCGCGGCGGCGGTCCGTCTCAGGCGTCGCCGCGCAGGATCTCCTCGTGCAGCGCCGTGAGCTCGGCGACGACCTCGAGATCCTTGGGCCGTCCCGCGGCGTGCTTCACGCGGATGAGCCACGGCAAGTCGAGCAGCAGGAGCTCGCGCCGGAAGAGCGTGACCGGGCTCGCGTGGCGCGCGAGCTCGGTGTAACCGCCGCCGCCGACGAGTTCGCCGAGCAGGACGATGTCGCCGGCCTTCGTGGTGAGCGTGAAGTTGAGGCCCGCGCGCAGCGTCCGGACCGACCATGCGAACGGCAGCCCCGGTGGCGCCCCGCGCAGATACGGCTTGAGCGGGGCGAGCGCGGCGACGATCCGCGCGAGGTTGGCCTCGCTGCGGTCATAGCAGACGTCCACGTCCTGCGTGACACGCGCCGACCCGTGTGCGCGCGCGGCAAGTCCGCCGACGAGGATGAAGTCGACCTTCGCATCGGCGAGCGCGCCGAGAAGCCGTTCGAATCCGGAGATCGCCATCGACGCCCGTCAGCGCGCGCGGCGCCGGGCCGCAGTGGCGCGCGCGAGCTCGGTGCCGAGCGCGACGGCGTCGGCGTTCATCCTGATGCGCTCGTCGAGGCTTCGCCGGAGGTTCGCGCGGAGCAGCGTTCGGTCGACATCCCGCTTGTAGGCGCCGATGACGGGATCCTCGTCCGCGACGGGTTCGAGCTCGAGGCGCAGCCGGAAGCCGGCGGCGGCGAGGGTGCGCTCGAAGGTCGCGAGGGTGGGGTTCCCGTCGCCGCGTTCGAGACGGGCGATGGCGGGCTGCGAGGTGTCAGCGCGTTCGGCGAGCGCGGCCTGGCTCAAACCGGCTCGGCGGCGTGCGGTGCTGATGGCGTTCGCAAACGTGTCCATATCACACACGGTATATGTATACCGTATACTATATTTCAGTGAGCGTCCCGTCAATCACCCGCGGGCCAGGACCAGCGCCGCGCTCGCGACGTCCTCGACCGCGACGCCGACCGACTTGAAGAGGGTGACCTCGTCGGCAGACCGGCGTGCCTTGCCGCGACCCTCGGGCATCGCGCCGATCTCGACCGGCGTCGCGCCGTGCGAGACGGCGGCGATGACGTCGCCCGACTCCTGGATCGCGGCGTCGGCAGAATCCACGTAGACCGTCGCGCGTGCGACGAAGGCGTCATCGAGCTCGCGCCAGTCCGGGCGCGTCGCGCCGACGGCGTTCACGTGGGCACCGGGCTTCACCCAGTCGCCGCGCAGCACCGGGCGCTGCGCGCTGGTCGCGACGGCGATGACGTCGGCGCCGCGCACGGCCTCCTCGGCTGTCCGCGCCGGTTGGATGCCGTGGTCGCGCGCGAAGGCGGCGCCGTTGCGCGGGCTCCAGACGCGCACCTCGCGGATGTCGCGCACGAGCCGGAGCGCCTCGAGATGGCTCTTCGCCTGCGTGCCGCTGCCGAGGATGGCGAGGACCTTCGCGTCGTCGCGCGCGAGGAGGTCGGTGGCGTAGGCCGACGCGGCCGCCGTGCGCATCTCGGTGATGAGGCGGCCATCCAGCATCGCGCGCGGCTCGCCGGTGACGGCGTCGAACATCACGATCACCGCGTGGTGCGTGTGGGCCGCGGTGCTCTCGGGATAGAACGTGACGAGCTTGGCGCCGAGGTGGCCGTCGAAGTAGGCGGGCATCGAGCCGAGGAAGCCCTTGTGCTCGGCGACAGCGACGACGGTGCGGACCGGCTGGACGGCGCGGCCGGCGGCGAGGGCGCGCAGCGCGCGTCCGATGGCGGGGATGAGGTCCGCCATGTGGAGGCGGGCGCTGACGGCGCGTTCGTCGAGGGTGAGCATGCTGATTGACGATACGCGTTGGCGCGGTGGCGCGCTCGCGGCGAGATGCGTTGACGAGGTCGGTGACATCCGGGTAGCACTCGACATGATGATCCGCGGGCGTATGGTGCTGGGAACCGTGTGCGGCGCACTCGCGTTGTGCGCCGGGATCGCGTGTGCGGCGCGGCCGGCGCCGGTCGTCGCGCCATCCGAGCAGCAGCAGGCTCGTAAAGGAGCCGAGTTCGTCGGGGTGCTCGCGGCGGATGACCCGCGACGCGCACTGGTCGGGGAATGGGAGTACGTACTGACGCGTGCGCGCCCCTGCGCTGATCTCTCGATTCGCGACTGTGAGGGAGCCGCGCGACTGGATGCCGTGCCTGAGGTCAAAGGGCGGATCCGCGTGAGCGATTCGCTCTTCACGATCTTCCCGGTCCGCAACGGGCTGGGGCATTCGGGGCTGCCGGCGTTCGCGCGCGCACTCGGGAGCGCAGTGAGCTGCACGGAGCCCGATTGGCGGCTGCTGCGGGTCGACGTCAACAGCAAGAAACTCGACGTCCACTTCACGCCGTGGGGCGCCGACTGCGGCGTGGCGGCGTATCTCGAGGCCAAGGATGGCGGGCTGCGCGGCACCTGGCTCGAGTTCGGCTTCGCAGGGCCGCGGGCGGGTGGGAGGATCACGATGACGCGAGTCGCGGCGGACGCCGGCGCCGTCGACAGCGCGAGTGCGGTGCGGCTGGCGATGGAGGAATGGATCCGGCACGAATGCCGGGGCTCGGGCGGGTGCTCGCTCACCGAGGCCCACTATCGCGTCACCGGATTCGCGCGCGAGCGGACGCGATATCTGGTCTATGTCGCGCCGAACGCGGAACAGCGGCTCGGCGGTGGGGCGATGATCGAGGTCCTGAAGACAGGGAAAGCCACGGTTGCGCGCGTCTATCAGTGAGTGCTTCTTCATCGCGCCATGACTTCAAAGCTTTGGAGCGAACTCCGAGCCACGCTGGGGAAGATCGCGACTGGCGCCGCGATGGGCGCGCTTTGGGGAGCGTTTGCGCTTCTTAGGCCCGCGCTCCGCGGGAGGGGTTGGCCTGTGGTGGCCCAATGGGCCTTCATCGGAGGGCTGACGTTCCTCCTTCGGCATTTCTTGGCCGACATCTCAAAAGAGTCCCCGACGAAGTACTACGCGGTCTGGTCGGTCAGCTTGACGATCTCGCTGGTGATCAGCGCGTTGCCGGACATCCTTCGTGGGGGTGCGTTCGAAGCGCCCCTGGTCATTCTGATTGTGGCGGGACTCGTGGGAGGTTTGATATTCGGAGCGGCGTTCAAGAAGGCCGGCTTCGACTGAGAGACTCCGCCAAATGCGCGCCGCCCACCTTCGTTCTTGCGAGCCTACTGCATGTTGGTGATGTCGAAAGCGGCACCCTCGCCGCCTGGGCGCCCATCGGAGCCGAGCGAGCGCAACTCGAACGAATCGCCTTTTGCCTGTCCAGGGAATCGATGTTCTCCTGCTACCAAGCGACATTCTCACCCGTGTATAGGAGGTAAGGACACGTGCGCAAGCGGTCCCTCCTTGTCTGGCTCGCTGGCGGCGTCGCCTACGCTGCGTACCTGCGTTTCTCGGCATATTGGGTCGAGGCGTCGAAGTATCCAGCAGAGTTTCGCAGCGCAGTGCTCGTTGCTCCGTTGTTGTCGTTTGCGGTAGCGGGAGCGCTCTACGCCGTGTGGCCGAGGCGGCTGGCAGAGCACGCAGCAGGCCAGTATCTGCGACTGTCGATCAGCCTTGCAGTCGCCCTCACGCTCAGCACGGTGCCCGAGAGCTACCTCCGCTCGGACCCTCTGCTCGCACTCTTCGCGGGCGGTGGTGGAGCTGTGGCCGGTCTCGGTCTCGGAGTCCTCTCTCGGATTCTCCAAAGAGCGACTCCCTCCGCCACCCCCACTGACTGATTTCGCACCGTCAAACCGGGCGAGTGGTCGTCCGTTCGGAGGAGTGCTTCAACGAGAAGCCCGCCTCAGGGTTGGTCGAGCGATTCACAACGAGAGCGGCCCGTCGCGCGAAGCGCGACGGGCCGCGTCACATCCGAGCGCGGAACCGGACTCAGCCGCGCACAGCCTTCACCACGGCAGCCGGAGTGATCCCGTACTCCTCATAGAGCTTCTGGTACGGCGCCGAGGCCCCGAACGTCTCGATCCCGACGATCACGCCATCTTCGCCGATCCAGCGCTCCCAGCTCATCGGATGCGCCGCCTCGACCGCCACACGCTTCACGCCGCGCGGCAGAACCGACTGCTGGTACGAGACGTCCTGCGCCCCGAACACCTCCATGCTCATCATCGAGACCACGCGCGTCGGCACGTCGAGCTTGAGCAGCTCCGCCTGCGCCTTGAGCGCGATCTCGACCTCCGATCCGCTCGCGAGGATCACCGCCTTCGGCGCGACGCCGCCCGCCGCATCCTTGAGCACGTAGGCACCCTTGTGCGCCCCGCTCACCGCGCCGTGCGTCGTGCGGTCGATCAAAGGCAGCTTCTGTCTGGTGAGCACGATCGCTGACGGCCCCGTGCGATAGCGCAGCGCCATCCGCCACGCCTCCGCGGTCTCGGCCGCATCCGCCGGCCGCAGCACGAGCAGCCCCGGGATGCAGCGCAGCGTCGCGAGATGCTCCACCGGCTGGTGCGTCGGGCCGTCCTCGCCGAGGCCGATCGAGTCGTGCGTGAAGACGTAGATCACCTGCTTCTTCATAAGCGCGGCGAGGCGGATCGCGGGACGCATGTAGTCGGCGAACACCAGGAAGGTGCCGCCGTACGGGATGATCCCGCCGTGCAGCGCCATGCCGTTCATGATCGCGCCCATCCCGTGCTCGCGGATGCCGTAGCGGAAATTGCGGCCGCCGCGCTGCTGCGCGCTGAAGAGCTGCGCGCTCTTCACGTCGGTGAGGTTCGAGCCCGTGAGGTCGGCCGAACCGCCGATCAGCTCCGGCAGCGCCGGCGCCAGCGCGTTGATCACGGTGCCGCTCGCGGCACGGCTCGCCACGTTACCGTTGGTCGCGTCGAACTGCGGTAGAGCCTTCTCCCAACCCGCGGGGAGGTCACCATGCCAGCGGCGCCCGAGCTCCATCGCCTCGCTCGGGAAGGCCTTCGTGTACTCGGCGAAGCGCCGCATCCACTCCGCCTGGAGATTGACGCCGCGCTCCTTCGCGCCGCGCCAGTGCTCGAGCGCGGCGTCGGGCACGAAGAACGGCTCCGTACTCGGCCAGCCGTACGCCTGCTTGGTGAGCAGGATCTCGTCCTTGCCGAGCGCCT
>CAZIDS010000216.1:0-5795 GCA_964537945.1 uncultured Gemmatimonas sp.
GACCGAGGCGGCCGACGCGGTCTACGGCGTCACGATGCAGGAGCCGGGCGTGTCGTCGCTGGTGAGCGTGCGGATGAGCGGGCCGGCGGTGGACGAGGAAGTGGCGGCCGCGATCGGCGCCGGTTCCGCGACCGCCTGAGGACGCCATGCTCGTCGTGATGAAGCAGTCGGCCACCGCGGCCGACATCGAGCGGGTCTGCGACTGGATCCGCGAGCGCGGCTACACCGCGCAGCCGATGCCGGGCGCGCAGCGCACCGCGATCGGCCTCGTCGGCAACGACGGGCGCGTGGACGGCTCGGCGGTCGAGGATCTCCCCGGCGTCGCCGAGGTGATCTACGTCTCCAACCCGTACAAGCAGGTCTCGCGCGAGTGGAAGCCCGAGACCTCGGTCATCACGCTCGGGCCCGGCTGCAGCTTCGGCGGCACCGCGGTGCCGGTGATCGCCGGCCCCTGCTCGGTCGAGAACGAGAAGCAGATCGTCGCCTCGGCGAAGGCGGTGAAGCAGGCCGGGGCCGTCGCGCTGCGCGGCGGCGCGTTCAAGCCGCGCTCGTCGCCGTACTCGTTCCAGGGCCTCGGCAAGCAGGGCCTCGAGCTCCTCGCGCTCGCCAAGCGGGAGACCGGCCTCGCCATCGTCACCGAAGCGATGGACGACGAGGGGGCGCACCTCGTCGCCGAGCACGCCGACTGCATCCAGATCGGCGCGCGCAACATGCAGAACTACTCGCTGCTCAAGACCGTCGGCCGCCTCGGCAAGCCGGTGCTCCTGAAGCGCGGCATGGCGGCGACGATCCAGGACCTGCTCCTCTCGGCCGAGTACATCCTCGCCGAGGGGAACCCGAACGTGATCCTCTGCGAACGCGGGCTCCGCAGCTTCGACACGACGTCGCGGAACCTCTTCGACCTCACGGCCATACCAGTGGTGCAGCAGCTGTCGCACCTGCCGATCGTGGCCGATCCCAGCCACGGCACCGGCCGCCGCGACAAGGTGCTGCCGATGGCTCGGGCCGCGGTCGCGGCGGGCGCCGACGGCCTGATCATCGAGGTCCATCCGCAGCCGGAGAAGGCGATGAGCGACGGCGCGCAGTCGCAGACCCCCGAGCAGTTCGGCGAGACGATGGCGCAGCTGCGCCGCGTCGCGCAGGCGATCGGGCGCACGATGGCGGGCCCCCTCGCGTGATGCGGCGCGTCGCCTTCGCGCTCGCGCTCTCGCTGTGCGCAGCCCCGCTGGCCGCGCAGGGCGCCGGCGCGCCGGCCTCGCTTCGGTCCAGCCCCTCCGCCGCCGACTCCGCCGCGCTCCGCCTGCTCGAGCGTGCCGCGAAGGCCTACGCCGGCGCCCGCACGCTCCGCGCGGAGTTCACGCAGCAACTCGCGAACCCGCGCACCCGCACCGACCTCCGCTCGGCCGGCGAGTTCTTCCAGCGCGGCGAGAAGTACTTCGCGTTCCGCTTCAGCGCGCCGGCCGAGGACCGCATCGTCTCCGACGGCGAGTCACTCTGGCTCTACGCACCGAGCACCGCGCGCGGCCAGGCGTACAAGATGCCGCGCGCCGCGGGACAGGGGATGGACCTCGCGTCGACGGTGCTCCGCGACCCGGCGCGCCGCTACACGGTCACGTCCGCCGGCGACACGACGCTCGATGGCATCGCCGTCCTCGCCGTGCGGCTCGTGCCGCGCGCGCAGGCGACCGCCTTCCAGCGCGCGACGCTCTGGCTCGACTCGCGCGACGCGCTCGTGCGCCGCGCCGAGTTCACCGAGGCGAGCGGACTCATCCGGACGCTGCACTTCACGAACATCCGCCTCGGGTCGTCGCTGCCGCGCGACGTCTTCAAGTTCACGCCGCCCGCGGGCGTGCGGGTGATCGACCAGGCGGCGATGCTGGGCGGGAGCGGGCGACCCTGACGCCGGCCGTCGCTCAGTCGACGGCGAGCAGCTCGCGGGTGCTCTTCGCGCGGCGCAGCGCGTCCGCCGCCCGCTGCACGGTGGCGTCGAGCCGCGCGTTGCGGCGCGCGACATACGCCGACCCGTAGAGGGTCCGCGCGATCTCGTTCCCGAGCCAGCGGTCCACGAGCGCCTGCGCCCCGCCGAAGGTCTCGACGCTCACCGGCATCCCCTCGCGCACCATCGCGCGGTAGAGGCGGTCGCGCCAGGCAGGGGCGATCGCGAAGAGCGAGTCGCGCACCTGTCCCTCGTGCGCGATCGACACGGAGGTCGCGCGCGCGAGGTTGCGCCACGCCTCGACCCGGCCGCCGAGCTCGATGTTGAAGCGCCGCTCGGCCACGTCGGCCGCGCTGTCCCCCGCCGCGACGTCGGGGACGATCCCGCCACCGCCGAGGACCGTGCGCCCCATCGCCGTCTTGAACTCCGGGCGCACGGGCTGCGCGTCACGCAGCGGCTCCTCGCCGTCGAGCGGGTACTCGATGCTGCGCCCGAGCGGCGTCTCCCAGCGGGCGTTCGTGAGGGAGAGGGCGGCGCCGTTCTCGAGCCGGTAGATCGCCTGCGCACTTCCCTTGCCGTACGTCGCGCGCCCGACGATGAGGGCGCGGTCGTGGTCCTGCAGCGCGCCGGCGACGATCTCGGCCGCGCTCGCCGTCAGGTGGTTCACGAGCAGTGCGACCGGGAGGCCCGACCAGCGCTCCGGCGTCGAGTCGGTGTAGACCGTATTCGCCTGCGCGACGCGCCCCTTCGTCGATAGGATCCGCTGGCCCGGCGCGAGGAACAGGTCCGCGAACTGCACGCCCTGCGCGAGGAGGCCGCCGGGATTGTCGCGCAGGTCCACGACGAGCGCGCGCGCGCCCGCGGCGCGGAGCGAATCCACGACGGAGACCATCTCCACCACGGTCGAGTCGCTGAAGGTCGATACCGCGAGGTAGCCCACGCCGCCGTCGAGCACCGTCGCGCGCGCGACCGAGCGGGCGACGATCTCGGCCCGCTCGAGCGTGTAGAGGTGGCGCGCGTTCGCGCCGGAGCCGCGCTCCACGACGAGCTTCAGCGACGAACCCGGGGGGCCACGGAACGCCTGCCGCGCCTCGGCCACCGTCCAGCCGCGCATCGAGCGGCCGTCCACCTCGACGAGCCGGTCGCCCGGCAGCAGCCCCGCGCGCTCCGCCGGCGACCCCACGCGCGGCGCGGTCACGACCACCCAGCCGTTGCGCGTGTCCACGGTGAGCCCGACGCCGACATAGGTGTTGCTCGCGGTGCGCTCGAGCGCGGCGAGCCGTTCCGGCGTGAGGTACGCGGTGTTGGGATCGCCGAGCTCGTCGACCATGCCGAGCATCGCGAGCTCCCAGAGCCGCTCACTGTCCACCGAATCGACGAAGTTGCGCTGGACACGCGCCATCACCGTCTCGAGGAGGCGCGCGCTGTCGCGCGCCTGACGGTCGGTGCGGAGCGCCTTCGTGACGAGCCAGACGCCGGCGAGCGCCGCCGCGCCGACGAGCGCGAGCGAGCCGATCGTGCGAGCGCGCTTCATGCGACCCCCGCCGCGCCGAAGAGCCCGGGGATCCGCGACCTCAGCGCCGAACGCACGCGGTCCTCGACCTCATCCTCGCTGCCTGATCCGTCGATCGCCACGATCCGTCCGCACTCCGGATGCGAGGCCTGCCACGACGCCTCGGCGAAGTTCGTGAACGCGACCTGTACGCGCCAATGGAAATCGGACTCTGCATGCTCGATCCGGTCCTGCTTGCCCCGTGACGCGACCCGGCGGAGTCCGATCGACGGGTCGCCGAGGGTGAGCAGCACAGTCAGGTCGGGCACCAGCGATCCGACGGCGAGGCGGTTCGCCCCTCGCACGATCTCGAGCGGAAGCCCTCGCCCCGCGGACTGGTAGGCGTAGGAGGACAGCAGGAAGCGGTCGAGGAGGACGTGCTCCCCGCCCTCGAGCGCCGGGAGGATCTCCCGCGCGACCAACTGTGCGCGTGAGGCGACGAAGAGCGCCGCCTCCGCACTCGGCGTGATCTCGAGCGAGGAGTGCAGCACGAGTTCCCGGATGCGGTCGCCGAGCGGCGTGCCTCCCGGCTCGCGGAACACCCGGTGCGCGACGCCGGCTGCGCTCAGGCGCGCCGACAGCCGCCGGAGCTGGGTGGACTTCCCCGCCCCCTCGCCTCCCTCGAACACGACGAGCCGGCCGCGCATCGCGATCCTACCCGAGCGTGATGATCGAGCTGGTGGCGCCCTTCTTGATCCCCTCGAGGATCCAGTTGTTCACCTGCATCATCACCTTGTCGAAGTTCTCGTTCGCCGAGATGACGCGCTGGTAGATCGAGCTCCCCTGGACCTTCGTGAGCAGCGTGTCGAGCTCCTGCTCCATCTGCGCCGTCGGCTGCTCGCCGCGCTCGATCATCGCCGAGGCCTCGTGGCGGAGCGCCTCCATCCGCTGCAGCGCGGTGACGACGTCGCGGTCGTCGTTGAGCGCGTCGTTCGCGCGCTTCACCGCCTGGTACTCGCTGCTCTGGCCGATCAGCCGGCCGAGTTCCGTCGCCTTGTCGCTCAGCATCACCGCTCCTTTCGCCGGGCGACCACGAAGCGCGGGCGGCCGGTCAGGTCGAGTCGAAGTTCGATGTCCGTGAACCGGCCATCGTCCCGCACGGTCGCGGCGGCGCGATCCGCGCGCCGCGAGTCCACCTCCATCGCCAGCAGTCCGCCGGCGACCAGCCAGAGCGCGGCCTGCGGCACCAGGGCCTCGATGACCGCCATCCCGTCCGCGTCGGCGAAGAGCGCCTGGTCGGGCTCCCACTTCCGCACCTCGTCGGGCAGCTCGGCGCGCTCTGCCCGCGAAATATACGGGGGGTTCGACACGACGGTGTCGAAGAGCGTTCCCTTGACCGGACCCAGACAATCGCCGAGATGGAAATGGACGCGGCCGCGCCGGTCCGCGGGGATCGCGGCGAGATTCTCGCGCGCGAGGGCGAGCGCGTCGGGCGAGATGTCCACGGCGTGCACCTCGTCGAAACCGCCCTCGGCGGCCAACGCGAGCGCGATGGCGCCCGTGCCCGTGCCGACGTCCACCACGCGGCCCTTCCCGCCCCTCTGCGCGGCGAGGACGAGGTCCACGAGCATCTCGGTCTCGGGTCGCGGGATCAGCGCGCGGGCGTCGGCCCTGAGGACGAGATGCCGGAATGCCGCGCTCCCCACCGCGTACTGCAGCGGCATCCCCGAGAGCCGCCGGCCGAGGGCCTCGCGCACCGCGGCCGCCTGCGCCGGCGTGACGGCCGCGTCCTTGTTCCCGCTCGGCCAGAAGCGCTGGCGCTCCAGCACCGCGGCGATGATGTCGCGCGCCTCCGCGCGGGCGGGGGGCACGCCAGGACCGGCGAGCCGCTCGGCGAGCTCGTCGAGCAGGTCGCCGACCGTCACGCCTCTCCCGAGAGCTTCTCCTCGATGTCGGCGAGGCGAAGCGCGTCCATCAGGTCGTCGAGCTTGCCGTCCATCACCCCCGCGAGGTCGTGCGTGGTGAAGCCGATGCGGTGGTCGGTGACGCGGCTCTGCGGATAGTTGTACGTGCGGATCTTCTCCGAGCGGTCGCCGGTGCCGACCTGGCTCTTCCGCATGCGCGAGCGCTCGGCTTCCTGCTCCGCGATGCGGAGGTCGAGGAGACGCGAGCGGAGGACCTCCATCGCCTTGATCTTGTTCTGCAGCTGGGACTTCTGGTCCTGCTGCGAGACGACGAGGCCGGAGGGGAGGTGCGTGATGCGGACCGCGGAGTCGGTCGTGTTCACGCTCTGGCCGCCGGGGCCCGAGGAGCGGAAGACGTCGATCCGCAGGTCCTTGTCCTCGATCTTGAGGTCGATCTCCTCGG
>CAZIDS010000217.1:0-5786 GCA_964537945.1 uncultured Gemmatimonas sp.
GGCATGCTCACCGCCGACCCGCGCGTGGTGCCGAACAGCCGGCTGATCGAGCACATCCGCTTCGACGAAGCGGCGGAGCTCGCGAGCTTCGGCGCGAAGGTGCTCCATCCGAGCACGATCGCGCCGGCGGTGCGGAAGGGCATCCCCGTCTTCGTCTTCAACTCGCGCAATCCGGACGGGAAGGGGACGCGGATCACCTTCGACGCGCCGCGGCTGCCCGTGCGCGCCATCGCGGGGAAGACCCGCACCGTCGTCGTGAAGGTCCGCTCGCCGCGCATGCTCGCCGCGCCGGGCACGATGCGGGCGATCTTCGAGGTCTTCGAGCGCAACCGCACGTCGGTGGACGTCGTGGCGACCTCCGAGGTCTCCGTCAGCGTGACGGTGGACGACGACCTTCACCTCGACGCGGTGGTCGCGCAGCTCTCGATGTACGGCGATGTCTCGGTGGAACGCGGGCGCGGGATCGTCGCGCTCGTCGGCGCGGGACTCGGCGAGAGCACCGCGACGATGGCGCGCGCGCTCGCCGCGCTCGGCGACCTGCGGCTGCACATGGTCTCGCTCAGCGCCACCGGCATCAACCTCACGCTCATCGTGGACGGCGGCGACGTGCACGAGGGGATGCGGCGACTGCACCACGCCTTCTTCGACGGAGCCGCCTGATGACGCGCCTGCTCGTCCTCGGCGACGGCAAGATGGGGACGGCCGTCGCGGCACTCGCCCCCGAGCACGGCTTCGAGGTCGTGGCGATGCTCGGGGCCGCGCAGACCGCGGGCGGCCTGGCGAAGGCCGACACGAACGGGGCCGAGGTCGCGATCGAGTTCACCGTGCCCTCGGCGGCGCCGGCGCTCATCAGGGCGTGCGCGGACCTGGCGATCCCGGTCGTGAGCGGCACCACCGGCTGGGAGCCGGAGCGACCCGCCGTCGAGCGCCACCTCGATGCGACGGCTGGCGCGCTGCTGTGGGCGCCGAACTTCTCGCTCGGCGTCCACCTGTTCGCGAAGGTCGTCGCCGAGGCGGCGAAGCGCTTCGCGCATCCCGCCGCCGCCTTCGACGCGCACCTCGTCGAGACGCACCACGCGCAGAAGCTCGATGCGCCGAGCGGTACCGCGAAGATGCTCGCGGGAGCCGCCGCGAAGGCGGGCGGCAGGGCGATGCCGATCACGAGCATCCGCACGGGCGCCGTGCCGGGCACGCACGAGGTCGTCCTCGACGCGGCCTTCGAACAGGTGCGGTTGGTGCACGAGGCGCGCGACCGACGCGTCTTCGCCGCCGGCGCCCTCGCGGCCGCGCGGTGGATCCTCGGCCGACGCGGCATCTTCACGCTGGACGACCTTTTCGGGGAGGCCCCGCGATGAGCACCCAGCTGCGTGGCGCCATCACGGCGCTGGTCACGCCGTTCAGCGACGACGGCGGCCTCGACGAGTCCGCGCTCGGCGCGCTCGTCGACTGGCAGGTCGCGGAAGGCATCCACGGCCTCGTGCCGGTCGGCTCGACCGGCGAGGCGGTCACGCTGTCGCTCGCGGAGCGGGAGCGCGTGGTGCGCATCACGGTCGAGCGCGCCGCCGGCCGTGTGCCGGTGATCGCAGGGGCGGGCAGCAACGACACCGCCGCCGCCGTCGAGGCCTCGAAGGTCCTCGCGCGCGCCGGCGCGACGCACCTGCTGCACGTCTCGCCGATGTACAACAAGCCGCCGCAGCGCGGGATCATCGCCCACTTCCGCGCGATCGCGGACGCGTCGCCGGTGCCGGTCGTCGTGTACAACGTGCCCGGGCGCACGGCGAGCAACCTCCTGCCCGAGACGACGCTCACGCTCGCCGAGCATCCGAACATCTGCGCGGTGAAGGAAGCGTCCGGCAACCTCACGCAGATCGACGCGATCATACGCGACCGGCCGCAGGGCTTCGGCGTCCTCTCCGGCGACGACGGGCTCACGCTCGCGGTGATGGCCGCCGGCGGCGAGGGCGTGATCTCGGTGGTCTCGAACCTCGTGCCCAAGGCCTGTGCGATGCTGACCGACCTCTGCGCGCGCGGCGACCTCGTCGCCGCGCGGGCGCTGCATCATCGGCTGACGCCGCTGGTCGAGGCGGCATTCATCGAGTCGAACCCGATCCCGGTGAAGGCGGGGCTCGCCCTGATGGGCCGGATCCGCAACCGCCTGCGCCTCCCGCTCGTTTCGATGGACGCGAAGCACGAGCGTGGCCTGCGCGAGGCGCTCACCGGCGCGGGAGTCGCCCTGTGACCGCGCTCGACGCGCAGGCGCTCGAGACGAAGATCGAGCGGCTCTTCCAGCTGGCCGCGGACCAGCTGCCGCCCGAGGCGGAGCAGGTCGTCGGCGTCCTGCTGGAGGCGCTCGAGGCCGGCGTCGTGCGCGCCGCCGTGCGGGATGATGTCGGCACCTGGAACGCGGTGCCGTGGGTGAAGCGCGGCATCCTGCTCGGCTTCCGCGCCGGCCGCGTCGTGCCGCACGGCGCCGAGGGGACGCCCTTCCGGTTCTTCGACAAGCACACCTACCCGACACGCCCGCTCACGCTCGCCGACAACGTGCGCGTGGTGCCCGGCGGGTCGAGCATCCGCCGGGGCGCGTACCTCGCGCCTGGCGTCGTCTGCATGCCGCCGATGTTCGTGAACGTCGGCGCCTGGGTCGGCGCCGGCACGATGATCGACTCGCACGCGCTCGTCGGTTCGTGCGCCCAGGTCGGCGCGCGGGTGCACCTGAGCGCCGCGGCGCAGGTCGGCGGCGTGCTCGAGCCCGTGAACGCGTCGCCGGTCGTGATCGAGGACGACGTCACCGTCGGCGGAAACTGCGGCGTCTACGAGGGCACCGTCGTGCGCGAGAAGGCCGTGCTCGGCGCCGGCGTGGTGCTCACCCGCGGCACGCCCGTGTTCGATCTCGTGCGCGAGACCGTACATCGCGGCAGCGCGGAGCGGCCGCTCGAGATCCCCGCCGGCGCGGTCGTCGTGCCGGGCGCCCGTGCGGTGAAGTCGGGCTTCGGCGCCGCCGAGGGACTCTCGCTCCAGACGCCGGTGATCGTGAAGTACCGCGACGAGCGCACCGACGTCGCGACGGCGCTCGAGGCGTGGCTGCGATGACCGCACGCGCCGCGCTGCTCCGCGTCCCGGGCGACAAGTCGATCTCGCATCGCGCGCTGATGCTGGCCGCGCTGGGCGACGGCCGCTCGCGCGTGCGCGGCCTGCTCCGGTCGGCCGACGTGAAGTCCACTGCCGGCGTGCTCCGCGCGCTCGGCGTCGCGATCCCCGACGTCGCGCTCGACGAGCTCCTCATCGAGGGGAAGGGGCTGCGCGGGCTCCGCGCGCCGACGGTCGCGCTCGACTGCGGCAACAGCGGCACGACCACCCGCCTGATGGCCGGCGTCGTCGCCGGTGCCGGCGTGACGGCGCGGTTCGAGGGTGACGCGTCGCTCAGCAAGCGGCCGATGCGTCGCGTCGCCGCGCCGCTCGAGGCGATGGGCGCTCGCGTGGAGTTGCCGGCGCACGGCGGCCTCCCGATGACCGTGCACGGCGCCCCGCTGCAGGGCATCACGTGGCATGCCGAGGTGGCGAGCGCGCAGGTGAAGAGCGCGATCCTGCTCGCCGGTCTCGTCGCGAACGTGCCGGTGGAGGTGCACGAGCCGGCCGCCACGCGCGATCACACCGAGCGGATGCTGATGGCGCGCGGCGTGAACGTGCGGTGCGAAGGACTCGAGGTCGCGTTGGTCCCCTCGGCGCGTCTCGACGCCGGCGACATCGACGTGCCCGGCGATCCGTCGAGCGCCGCCTTCTTCGCCGGCCTCGCCGCCATCGGCGCCGCCGGCGAGCTCGCGCTCGGGAACGTCGGCATCAACCCGGCCCGCATCGGCGCCTTCCGCGTGCTGCGCCGCATGGGCGCGACCGTCGGCTACGAGGACGAGGCGGTGCAGGGGGGCGAGCCCGTCGCCACCGTCGTCGCACGCGCCGGCGCGCTGCGCGGCACCGTGATCGAACCGCACGAAGTGCCGTCGCTGATCGACGAGCTGCCGCTCCTCGCCTGCGTCGCGGCGCGGGCCGCCGGCGAGACACGCGTCACCGGCGCGGCCGAGCTGCGCGTGAAGGAGAGCGACCGCATCGCGACCGTCGTGCGCAACCTGCGCGCGGTCGGCGCCGACGCCGAGGAGCTGCCCGACGGCTTCATCGTGCGCGGCAGCGACCGGCCGCTCGCGGGGCGCGTGGAGACGCACGCCGACCACCGCATCGCGATGGCATTCGGCGTGCTCGGGGCCCTGCGCGGCAACGCGATCGAGGTGGATGACCCTGCCTGCGCCGACGTCTCGTATCCTACCTTCTGGGATGACCTCGCCCGTGTCCGACTCGGCTGAACGCCGGCGCCCCCTCGTCGTCGCGATCGACGGCCCCGCCGCCTCGGGGAAGTCGAGCACGGCCAAGTGGGTCGCGCGCGAGCTCGGCTTCCGGCACGTGGATTCGGGATCGCTCTATCGCGCGGCGACGGCGGCCGCGCTCCGGCGCGACCTGCGCGCGGAGCGGTGGACGGAAGCGCTCGTGCTCGAGGCCGCGCGCGCGGTGACGCTCGTGCCGGGCGAGACGAGCTTCCACGCGCACCTCGACGGCCGCGACGCGGAGATGGAGCTGCGCGGTCACGACGTGACGAGCCGGGTCTCGATCGTCGCGCGGATGCCGCTGGTGCGCGGATGGGTGAATGCGATGGTGCAGCGCGCCGCCGAGGGCAGCGCGATCGTGGTCGACGGCCGCGACATGGGGACGGTGGTCTTCCCCCGCGCGCGCGTGAAGATCTTCCTCGTCGCCGACCCGTGGGAGCGGGCCAAGCGCCGGCTCGTGCAGCGCCTCGAGCGGCAGCCGACCGAGGAGGAGATCGCCGAGGAGACCGACGCGCTGGTGCAGCGCGACGCCAAGGACGAGGCGCAGACGCAGCGCGCGACCGACGCCGTGCTGATCGACACGACCTACCTCACGCAGGAGGAGCAGGTGGACCGGATCGTCGCGCTCGCGCGGCGGGCGCAGCGCGCGACGCCCTGACCGCGGCTACTCCGCGCGGAGTGCCGAGATCGGGTCCACCCGCGCCGCGCGCCTCGCCGGGACCCACGTGCCGATGAGCGCCACGGTGGCGAGCACGAGCGCCGCGCTGCCGATCGCTGCCGGGTCGAGTGCGTTCACCCCGTAGAGCCAGGATGACGCGAGGACGCCGAGCGCCATCCGGATGCCGATCTCCGCGGTGCGCTGCCTGACGATCTGCGCGGTGACGCCGTAGACGCCGATCGTCGCGAGCAGCAGCGCGACCGAGCCGAAGAAGCCGAGCAGCCCGGCGAGGATCCGCGACTGCCTGAGCGCGATGCCCATGTCCTCCTGCATCCGGTGACCACCGGGAGCGGCGCGGCGGCGTCCCTTCCGAGTGCAACCCGTTGCTGGATTGACTCTTAGGCCGACCCGGTCTAACTTACAAGGCTCCCAAGTTCCGCGCCTGCGGAACGGGGATGAAGGAGCCGACTCCTTCGTCCTTCTGCCTGTCACCTTCGCATCCTCGCCCCGCGGCGAGCCGACACCCTCCGCGGATCCCCCAGTCATGACCACTGCTGAAGAGACCCTTTCGCCCGAGATGATCGCGCGGAAGAAGCGCGACGCCCAGAAGGCGCAGCTGCGCCCGCTCGCGAACCGCCGCCCCGAGCTCTACGACGAGGACGAGCTCACGTCGGATGACTTCGAGGCGATGCTCGACCTCTATAACGGCACGCTCGCCTCGATCGAAGAGGGCGAGATCGTCAAGGCGACCGTCCTCG
>CAZIDS010000218.1:0-5767 GCA_964537945.1 uncultured Gemmatimonas sp.
CCCGGGTGTGCGCGTCTGGTCGCGCGGCGTGGACACCGTGCGCTTCGCGCCGCGCTACCGGTCGGCGGCGATGCGCGCGCGCATGGGTGCCGATGACGCGACGTTCGTCGTCGCGTACGTCGGACGCCTCGCACCGGAGAAGGGGATCGCGACCGCGATCGAGGCGATGCGCCTCGTGCGCTCCAGGCACGGGGCGCGGGTGCGCTTCGCCCTTGCCGGGGATGGTCCGAGCGAAGCGCAGTGTCGCGCGACCGCGCCCGAGGGCACGTGGTTCGCGGGATCGCTCTCCGGCCAGGACCTCTCGGCATTCTACGCCTCAACCGACGCGTTCATCTTCCCGTCGGCGACGGAGACGTTCGGCAACGTGGTGCTGGAGGCGATGGCGAGCGGGCTGCCGGTCGTCGCGCCCGACGTCGGCGCCACCACGGAACTCGCGAACGCGCGCACCGCGCTGACCTTCCCGGCCGGAGACGCCGCGACGCTCGCGGCGCGCATCGAGCAGCTGCTCGACGACCAGCGGCTCCGTCAGGCGCTGCGCGGCGAAGGTCTCAGCGTGGCGGCGTCGCGAAGCTGGGACGCGGTGTGGGACCAGCTCGTCGCCGACTACCGAGCGGCGGCGGGGCTCGACTGGCCGGGGCTGCCGGCACCGGGCGCGCGGGCGGCGTAGCCCTCCCACACGATCCGCGCGATGTCCGCCATGAGGCGCTGCGCATCGCGGCGCTCGGGGATGTCGCGCGTGAGGATCACCAGCACGAAGGGATCGCGGCCCGGCGGATAGACGATCGCCGCATCGTGCGTCGTCGCGGTGATCCAGCCCGTCTTGTGCGCGACCTTCGTGCCCGGCGGGAGCCCGGCGGGGATCTCGTCGTTGAACTCTTGGCGCAGCAGGATCGAGCGCATCTCGGCCGTCGCCCATGCGCTGGCGACCTCGCCACGCTCCAGCGCGGCGAGGAGTTTCCCCAGTCCGCGTGCCGTCGTCACGTTGTTGAGGCCGGCCCGGAAGGCGGGGCCGTCCTCGACGCCGCGACGCACGAGCACGCCGTCGCCGCCGAGGCGGCGGGCGAACGATGTCACGCGCGTCGCGTCGAGCTGGTCGATCAGCACGTTCGTCGCGAGGTTGCTCGAGCGCACGATCATCCGCTCGTCGAGCTCGCGGAGCGAGATGGCGGCGCCGACGCGGTCGTAGAGGGCGTCGTCCGAATCATCCTCGGGCGCGAGCGCGTAGGGCGATCCGTCGACGATCGACCTGAAGCCGTTCACGAGCGGGATCCGCGCGTCGAGGTCGAGACTGCCCTCGTCGGCGCGGCGGAAGAGTTCGAACATCACGGGCACCTTCATGGTGCTCGCGGCGTGGAAGGTCAGCGTGTCACGGACGCCGAGTGAACGGCCGGTGGACAGCGCCTCGACGTAGACGCCGACGACGGCGCCGGGTGTCGCGGCGATGCGCCGCTCGATCGCCGCACGCAGGCCGTCGGGGAACCCCTGCGCGGCCGCGCGTGTCACAGGAACGGTCGCCGCGACTGTGACGGCGGTCACGAGGACTGGCAGCGGAAGTCGCACGGGCCGAATATACTCCTTGATGTGGGACGGGGCGCGTCATCGCGCCAGACAGCTCAACTGCCTGGGGGCACGGATGACGCGTTCACGGATCTGGTTCGTCGGCGGGCTGTTGCTCGTGAGCGGCTGTTCCGCCACGGGGCGCCTGCTCGGCCGCGCCCCCGCTCCCGCGCCGACCGTGCCGGCCGCGGCCCCGCGCGCCGAGGCGCCGGTGGGGGAGAACAAGATCGCGGTCGTCGAGCTCGAGGCGGTGTCGGAGAACCCGCGTCCGCCGATCGACCTGCCGCCGCCGGTGCCGGACGCGCCGGCGCCCGACCGCACGGCCGAGGAACGGCGCGCGGCCGAGGCAGCCGAGGCTGCTGCGATCGCCGCGGCGACCGCGACGCCGGTGCCTCCGCCGCCGGCGTGGGACATCGAGGTCGCACCATACGAATCGCACGAGCGCGTGAGCTACTTCGTGGGGCGCTTCAGCGGCCCGATGAAGCCCGCGTTCGAGGTCGCGCTGGCGCGGCAGCACCGCTTCGCGCCGATGATCACCGAGAAGCTGCGCGGCGCGGGGCTCCCCGAGGACATGTCGTTCCTGCCGCTGATCGAGAGCTGGTACGACCCGCACGCATATTCGCGCGCGGCCGCGGTCGGCATGTGGCAGTTCATGACCGGTACGGCGAGGGGCGTCGGGCTGCGCGTGGACTGGTGGGTGGACGAGCGCCGCGACCCCGTGCGCGCCACCGACGGCGCCGTGCGCTACCTGACGGAGCTGCGCGAGACGTTCGGCTCGGTCTACCTCGCGGCAGCGGCGTACAACGGCGGCGAGGGCCGCATCTCGCGCGGGCTGGAGCGGCACGCGAGCGCGCTCGAGGGGACCGAGGGCGAGGACCTCTTCTTCGCGCTCGCCGACCAGCGGAACGCGCTGCGCACCGAGACGAGCGACTACGTGCCGAAGCTCATCGCGGCCGCGCTCGTCGGGAAGGACCCGCAGCGCTATGACCTGCACGTCGCCGACATCGCACCGTTCGCGTGGGACTCGGTCACCGTGCCGCCGGCGACGCCGCTCGCCGCGGTCGCGAAGGCGCTCGATGTGCCGATCGACACGCTGCTCGACTACAACCCGCAGGTGCTGCGCGGGATGACGCCGCCCTCCGGGCCGGCGGTCTGGCTGCGCGTGCCGGTGGGGAGCACGGGCGACTTCCTCGAGCGCTTCACCGCGCTCCCCGAGGCCGAGCGCACGGGCGTGAAGCGCGTGGTGACGAAGGACGGCGACTACATCACCCGGATCGCGCGCGCGAACGGCCTCACCGCGCAGCAGTTGAACTGGTACAACCCGCAGGCGACGCGGCTGCGGAACGGGAACCTGCATCCGGGCCAACGGATCCTCGTGCCGCGGCGCGACGTGGTCGCGGCGGCGCGCGACGTGCCCGACCCGAAGATCGAGCGCTACGGCACCGCCGTGAACGGCGTGCACGTGGTGAAGCGCGGCGACACGCTTGGCGCGATCGCGCGGAAGAACGGGACGACCGTCGCGGCGATCAAGCGGCTCAACCGGCTGAAGAACGACAGCATCCGGATCGGGCAGAGGCTGCGGGTACGATGAAGGATGAAGGATGAAGGTTGAAGGATGAAGGATGAAGGTCCCGAGCCTTCGCCCTTCATCCTTCAGCCTTCATCCGCGCTGGGCGCGCCACGCCCCGGACTTCCCCCCGTCCTTCTCGAGCAGGCGGATGCCCTCGATGCGCATCCCCTTGTCGGCGCTCTTGGCCATGTCGTAGACGGTGAGCAGCGCGACCGAGACCGCGGTCAGCGCCTCCATCTCCACGCCCGTGCCCGCATTCGTGCGCACCTCGGCCTCGCAGCGGATCGCATTCGCCCGCGGCTCGAGGTCGAACCGCACCTCGATCGACGTGAGCGCGAGCGGATGGCAGAGCGGGACCAGGTCGGCGGTGCGCTTGGCGGCCATCACGCCGGCGATGCGGGCGGCGCCGAGGACGTCGCCCTTCCTGATCGTCGCATCGCGCACGGCGGCGAAGGCGGGGGCGGACATCGTGATCCGCCCCTCGGCCACGGCGCGCCGCTCGGTCGCGGCTTTCGCCGTGACGTCCACCATCGACGCCTTGCCGCGCGCGTCGAGGTGGGAGAGACGCGCCGCGGCAGGACGCGGCCGCGCGCCGCGCTTCTTCGCGCTCATCGGGCCGCCTGCGCGAGTTCGTCGAGCAGCCGCGCGGTGACGAGCTGCGGGTTCGCGTTCCCCTCGGCGGCGCGCTTCGCCTCCTCGACGGCCGGCACCGCGCGCGTGGCGGCGCGCGCGGCGCGTTCGTCGCCGCGCTCGGCGGCGGCGCGGGCGCGCTCGTGCAGCAGCACCGTCATCGCGTCGAGTACGTCGGAGAAGACGCCGCGCGCCTTGCCCGAGCCTGCCGTGAACGAGGCGCGCAGCGCCTGCTCGCGCCCGGCATCGGCCGCGGCGAGCAGCTGGCGCGCGCGCTGCACCGCCACGCCGCGGTCGGCGGCGCCGATCAGCGCGCCGGGCGCGCCGTTCGCGAGACGGAGCAGGTCGTCGGGCGTCTCGTTCGGCAGGACCGCGCGCGCGAACTCGTCGGCGACGAAGCGGCGCATCGCGGGCTCGCCAAGGGGCGAGACGCGCACCGCGACGGCGCGGGAACGGATCGTCTCGAGCAAGGAGCCCGGCTCGCTCGACGTGAGGATGAAGGTCGTGTCGGCCGGCGGCTCCTCGAGCAGCTTCAGCATCATGTTCGCCGTCTCGGGGTTCGCGGCCTGCGGCACCATCCGCTCGGCGTCTCCGAAGACGAAGACCTTATGACGCGCGAGCGCGGGCGTGCGGCTCGCCATCTGGACGATGAGTTCGGCCACGTACTTGTGGATTCCCATCGAGCCATCGGGACGTGCATAGAGCCCGTTCGCCTCCACGCGCTCCTTCACCAGCGTCTCGAAGGCCTCCTGCGTCTCCTCCGTGGACGGATCGTCCGCGAGGCGCTTGATCGGGAAGAACCAGCGCAGGTCCGGGTGCTGCAGCTGCATCGAGTACCGGCAGTGCTGGCAGGTGCCGCAAGGGCGTTCGGCCGCCTCGCAGAGGAGCACCTGGCCGAGCCAGAGCGCGAGGCGCTGCTTGCCGATCCCCGCGGGCCCCTTGAAGAGGAGCGTCGCCGGCAGCGTCCCCGCGATCGCCTGCGCGGCGAGGCGCTCGCGCAGGGCATCGTGTCCGTAGAGCGGGATGAGGGGCACGGGCGTAAGATAGTCCGCATGCGAACCCTCCGCCGCTCGCTCGCACTCGCGCTGCTCGCCACGTGTTCCGCCGCTGCCTCGACCCTCGCCGCGCAGGGCGCGCCCGCCGCGGGCACTCCGCCCGGACGGATGCGCGCACGCGAACTCGGCGTCGCGCCGGGCATCTTCGCGCCGGGCGCGAAGAACGCGATCACCGACGTCGCGGGCGTGCGCGTGGGGCAGGTGACCGTCGTCGAAGGGGACCGCGTCCGCACCGGCATCACCGCGGTCCTCCCGCACGGCGAGAACGCGTACCTCTCGCGCGTGCCGGCCGCGCTCCACGTCGGGAACGGCTTCGGGAAGTTCGCCGGCAGCACGCAGCTGGCCGAGCTCGGCGAGATCGAGACGCCGATCGTGCTCACCTGCACGCTCTGCGTCTGGAAGGCGGCGGACGCGCTGGCCGAGTGGATGCTCGCGCAGCCGGGGATGGAGAACATCCGGTCGATCAACCCGATCGTGGGCGAGACGAACGACGGCGGGCTGAACGACATCCGCGCGCGGCCGATCACCGCCGGGCACGTGCGGCTCGCGCTCGAGTCCGCGAGCGACGGCCCGGTGGCGGAAGGGAGCGTCGGCGCGGGCACGGGCACGGTCGCCTTCGGCTGGAAGGGCGGCATCGGCACGTCGTCGCGGACGCTGCCAGCGTCGCTCGGCGGCTGGACCGTGGGCGTGCTGGTGCAGAGCAACTTCGGGGGCGTGCTGAACGTGATGGGCGCGCCGGTGGGGCAGGAACTGAACCAGTTCGCGTTCTCGCGCGACGTGCGGGCGCCGGGCGGCGCCGACGCGGGCGGGAACGGCGACGGCTCGGTGATCATCATCATCGCGACCGACGCGCCGGTGGGGGACCGCAACCTGGGCCGCGTCGCCGCGCGCGCGATGATGGGCCTCGGCCGCACGGGCAGCTCGGCATCGAACGGCAGTGGCGACTATGCGCTCG
>CAZIDS010000219.1:0-5762 GCA_964537945.1 uncultured Gemmatimonas sp.
CTCCGACATCCGCGCGATCATCGAGAGGAAGTTCTCGGCGTACGGCAGCGAGTTGTCGGGGTAGACGTACGGCATCCCCTTCACGTGGCGGTACGCGAACGCCGCCAGCGTCGGCATCTTCGCCAGCAGCCGGATGAACGCGATGTCGCGCTCGCGCGGGTCGAAGATGTCCTTCGACGTCGGATAGAAGCTCGAGAGCGCCGCCACGCCCGCCGTCAGCATCGCCATCGGATGCGCGTCGTAGCGGAAGCCTTCCATGAAGTGCTTGATGTTCTCGTGCACGTACGTGTGGTACGTGATCTGCTTCTGCCACTCGTCGTACTCGGCCTGCGTCGGCAGCTCGCCCTTGCGCAGCAGCCACGCCACCTCGAGGAAGTTCGACTTCTCGGCGAGCTGCTCGATCGGGTAGCCGCGGTAGCGCAGGATCCCCTTGTCGCCGTCGATGAAGGTGATCGCCGAGCGGCACGAGGCCGTGTTCATGAAGGCGGGGTCGTACCCCATGATCCCGAAGTCGTCGGGATTCACCTTGATCTGCTTCAGGTCGGCGGTGCGGATCGTCTCGTCGGTGATCGGGACGGTGTAGACCTTCCCGGTGCGCGAGTCCTTGATCTCGAGATGGTCGCCCGTGACGGGCGCCTTGGCGTCTGCAGCCATGGTTCGGTACCTGCGAGGGGGGTGATCACGGCCGTGGCAGGGCGCCGGCCGGTGCGGGCACCGGCGTCGCCGTGCCCACGGAAAGATAGCGTCGGCGCCCGGCCGCGTGCCTCCGGGACCGGACCTCCGTTATGCTGTTACGCACGGCGCGCGCCGGACATTGAACGCGCCGCCCTTTCCCCGCCCCCTGCTCCTCTTCCTCGTCGCCCTCGCGGCCGCCGTCGGCGCCGCCATGAACGCCGTCGCCGGCGGGGGCACCCTCGTCACCTTCCCCGCCCTCGTCGCGCTCGGCGTCCCGCCCGTCACCGCCAACGCGACCTCCACCGTCGCCCTCTGGCCCGGCACCGTCACCTCGATGTGGGGCTACCGGGCGGAGCTCCGAGGGGCCGCCCGCTGGGCCAGGGTCTGGGCCGTCCCGAGCCTCGCCGGCGGCGTCATCGGCGCGCTCCTGCTCCTCGTCACGCCCGAGCGGCGGTTCGAGCGCATCGTCCCCTGGCTCATCCTCGGCGCGACCGCGCTCTTCATGCTCCAGGCGCCCATCCTCCGCGTCCTGCGCGAGCACGCGCCGTCGAAGCCGATCACCCTCGCCGACGGGACCCTCGGGACGCCGCCGGCCCCCTTCCTCTTCTTCCAGCTCCTCGTCGGCGTCTACGGCGGCTACTTCGGCGCCGCCGCCGGCATCCTGCTGCTCGCCGCCCTCGGGCTGATGGGGCTCACGAACATCCACCAGATGAACGGGCTCAAGAACTGGGGCGGCGGCCTGATGAACTTGGTCGCCGTCCTGATCTTCGCCGTGAGCGGGATCGTGGACTGGCCGGTCGCGCTGGCGATGGCCGTCGGGGCGACGGTGGGCGGCATCGGCGGGTCCCTCCTCGCGCAGCGTGTCGGGCAGGCGTGGGTCCGCCGGGCCATCGTGGCGATCGGACTCGGCTCGGGTATCGCGATGCTCTTCGGCCTGATCTGACCGGACACGTCCGGTCCGGGCCCCTTTCAGCGCAACTTCCGGTGGCACCCGCCTCCGACCAACCAGAGGTCCCCCGATGTCCTTGACCGACGCTCCCGTCCCGCCGCTCGACCCAGAGGACTGGGAGGCATACCGCACGCTCGCGCACCGCATGCTCGACGAGTCGCTCGACTACCTCCGCGACGTCGGCAAGCGCCCCGCCTGGCAGCCGATGCCCGCCGATGTCCGCGCACGGCTGAGCGACGAGCCGCTCCCGCGCACCGGCGTCGGCGACGCGCAGGCCTACGACGATTTCGTGCGCTACGTGCGCCCGTACCCGAACGGCAACATCCATCCGCGTTTCTGGGGCTGGGTGATGGGCACGGGCACGCCGCAGACCGCGATGGCCGACTTCCTGTCGTCGGTGATGAACCCGAACGTCGGCGGGCTCGAGCAGTCGCCGGTGCTCGTCGAGCAACAGGTCGTGAAGTGGTGCGCCGAGCTGATGGGATTCCCGGCCGGCTCAGGCGGCATCCTCGTGAGCGGCGGCACGATGGCGAACGTCCTCGGCCTCGCCGTCGCGCGGCAGAAGCGTGCGGGCTTCGACGTCCGCGTCGATGGGCTGCAGTCGGGGCATCCGATGCTGCTCGTCTACGCGAGCACCGAGGTGCACGGCTGGCTCAAGAAGGCGTGCGAGTTCCTCGGTCTCGGCAACGCCGCCTTCCGCAAGGTGCCGGTGAAGGACGACTACACGCTCGACCTCGCGGCGATGCAGGCGATGATCACCGCCGACCGCGCCGCGGGACACCGGCCCTTCTGCGTGATCGGCACGGCCGGCACGGTGCAGACCGGCGCGACCGACGACCTCGACGCGCTCGCCGACCTCGCCGCGCGCGAGGAGCTCTGGTTCCACGTCGACGGCGCGTTCGGTGCGATGGCCGCGCTCTCGCCCGAAGTCGCGCACCAGGTGAAGGGGATGGCGCGCGCCGACTCGGTCGCGTTCGACCTCCACAAGTGGGGCTACCTCCCGTTCGACATCGCCTGCGTGCTCACCCGCGAGGACGCCGCGCTCGTCGAGACCTTCTCGATGCAGGCGGCCTACCTCGCGAGCGAGAAGCGCGGCCTGATGGCGCAGATGGGCATCTTCTTCGCCGACCGCGGTCCGGAGCTCACGCGCAGCTTCAAGGCGCTCAAGGCGTGGATGCAGTTCCGCTCGCACGGCACCGACCTCATCGGGAAGCACATCGCGCGGAACGTGCGGCAGGCGCAGCGGCTCGCCGGGCTCGTCGAGCGGCACCCGGCGCTCGAGCTCGTCGCGCCGGCGCCGCTGAACATCGTGAACCTGCGCTACGTGCGCTCCGGCGCCTCCGAGGACGAGCTGAACGTGCTCAACAAGGAGATCCTGATCCAGCTCCAGGAGCGCGGCATCGCGGCGCCGAGCGGCACGACGCTGCGCGGGCGCTTCGCGGTGCGCGTCGCGATCACCAACCACCGCTCCACCGACGCCGACTTCGATGCGCTGGTGGAGGCGGTGGTCTCGCTCGGGAAGGAGCTCAGCGCGGCGAAGTGAGCAGCGCGTTGAACAGCAGCTTGAACGTCCCGTGCGGCTGGGCGCGCTTGAGGATCTCGGGTCCGAAGAACACCGCGCGCCCCCGCCCCACCGGCGCCTCGAACGCGGCGACGCCGCCCTCGAGGCGCTCCTGCCCCCACGACCAGCCGCTCACGAGCGGCCGCGGCGAGTCGAACCAGGCGATGCGCCGGAGCCCGGCCGCCTCCGCGCCGGCGCCGAACCGGAACACCGGCGAGTCGTCGAAGAAGACGATGGCCTGCGCCGGCATCCCGAGCGCGATCGCGTCCATCGTGTCCACGCGCGCGCGGAGCAGCGAGCCCGGCGTGTAGAACGTCGAGCGCGGCAGCGCGCGGCCGTTCTCGGCGAGGTGGTTCTCCACCGGCAGCTTGAGGTGCGCGATGAGCGCCTCGGCCGAGCCGCCGATCGCGACGACGGTCCCGCCCGCTTCCATGAACGCCTTCAGTTGCGGGATGCTGCGTTCGGCGGTGATGCGGCCAAGGTGCGCGCGGTACTCCTCCGGGATGTCGGCCGCCGCGGGCTGCTGGCCCCCGCCACGAGCGTCCTGCGCGGGGATGCCGCCGTCGACGAAGACGAGGACGTCGTACTTCGCGCGGAGGTCGCCGGCGTCGATCATCTGCGGGAAGACGCGCTCGAACGGGTAGCCGTACTGCTCGAGGATCCAGCGCGCCCATCCCGCGTCGATCGAGCCGCCGTACTGGTCCCAGAGCCCGATGCGCGGCGCGCGCACCGGCGTCACGTGCCGCGAGCGTGCGGCCCCGACGGCGCGGAAGGCGACGCCGAGCCCTCGTGCGAGCGAATCCACGATCCGTCGCGTGCTGGCCTTCGCGGCGACGTAGAACGTGCCTGACGGGATCGCGGCGCCGGCGTCCGTCACCGCGCCGTCGAGCGTGAACACCTGCTCGCCGGCGGCGACGAGCCGGTTCACCGCGACGAACGAATCGTTCACGCCGCGGTCGAGGAGATAGCCGGCGGGGCGCGCGACACCGTCCACGCGTCCGGCCGGCGGCTTCGCGTTCCACTCCGTCACCAGCTCGAAGGGCCCGTCGAACGGCTCGAGGATGCGATCGAACGCGATCCCCATCTGCAGCGCGAGCGTCCACCCCGCGTTGTCATACGGAGGCGTCGGCGGCCCGCCGGGGACCGGGAAGACGTCCGGATGCCGCTGCGGCTCGAACATGTCCATCACGTGCGGCCGGAAGGCCTGCGCCGTCCTCACGACGTACGAGCCGGCGGGGTAGGGCTTGCCGCCCGCGGTGAACGGCGCCGTCGCGCGATGCACGGTGATGTTCACCTCGCGCAGCGCATTCACGAACTTCACCGCGGTCGCGAAGTCGCGCTGGTCGGCGGGGATCACGTAGCCGCGCGGGTCGCGGTCCTCGGCGCGGTGGAACTCCTTCCACACCGCGTCCTCGTTCGCGGGAGTGACGTTGCCCAGCCGCGCGGTCACCTCGGCCATCCGCCGCGGGTTCGCCGTCCACGTGTCGGTGCGGCCGCGGTCGATCGAGCGCTTGCCGGCCGCCCAGATGTTGAAGAGCAGCGTCTCGCGGTTGCGCGCGGCGTAGTCGAGCACCGCGCGGTTGAGCGAGACGGAGTAATCCACCGACTGCCGGAAGTGCCACTCCTGCGGCGCGATCGGATAGGCGAGGTCGGCACCGGGCACCTGCCGCTGCACGACGAGCGGGATCCGCTGCGGCGTCGGATTGCCGATCATCTCGGTGAGCATCGCGATGACGTTGTGGAACGAGGCGGTGTTGCGGATGCCGCCGTTCCACCAGCCGTCGTAGGGCCCGCCCGAGCGCATCGTCGCGCCCGGCTTCCCCTCGGCGGCGAGCCGCGCGTGCATCGCCGAGCCGACCTGCTGGTACCCGAGGACGACGAGCGGGTCGAGGTTGTAGTTGTAGGGGTCGCGCAGCGGCGGCGACCAGACCACGGTGCCGGCGGGGCCGCTCTGATGGTGGTTGTAGAGCAGCTGCGGCATCCACTGGTGGTACATCACGCGCGACATGTTCTCCGTCTCCACCTGCGTGGACATGAAGAAGTCGCGGTTGTTGTCGTGCCCGATGTACTTGTGGTAGAGACGCGGCGGGTTCGCGGTGCTGCGCGCGGAGGGCTCGGCCTTCCGCATGTACCAGTCGGCGAGCAGCTCGTGCCCGTCCGGATTCGCATGGACGAACAGGATGATGACCTCGTCGAGGATCCGCATCGTCTCGGGGTCGTCGCGGCTCACCATCTGCCAGACCATCTCGCCGAGCTGCTGCGCGCCGAGGACCTCGTTGGCGTGGAGGCCGCCGTCGATCCAGACGACCGCCTTGCCGTCGCGGGCGAGCTGGCGCGCCTCGTCCTCGGAGACGCCGTCCGCGAGGGCGAGGCGCATCGAGGCCGCGCGGTAACGTTCGAGCAGGCGATGGTTCGCCGGCGACGTGACGATCGCCATCAGGTGCGGCCGGCCTTCGGACGTCGTCCCGATCTCCCGCACCACCATCCGGTCGGACTCGGCGTCGAGCTTGCGCCAGTAGGCCGCGAGCTGCGTGTAGCTCGCAAGGAACCAGTCGTCGCCGAAGTCGTGGCCGAACT